>JBDUAO010000192.1:0-3503 GCA_040004595.1 Candidatus Dormiibacterota bacterium
ATGGCAAGCCGTGGCTCTTGATGGAGCAATCGCCGAACCGGGTCAACTGGAGGGACGTCAACGCCCAGAAGGCGCCGGGGCAGATGCGGCTGTGGAGCCTGCAGGCGCTGGCGCGTGGCGCCGACGGGGTGATGTTCTTCCAGTGGCGCCAGTCACGAGCAGGAGCTGAGAAGTTCCACAGCGCGATGGTGCCGCACGGCCCGACACAGTCGTCTCCGACGTGGCATGAAGTGATGCAGCTCGGCGCGGAGCTGAGTGGCCTCGATGCAATCCGCGGCAGCCGCGTGCCGGCGGACGTGGCGATTCTTCTCGATTGGGAATCGTGGTGGGCTCTCGAGCTGCCTTCGAAGCCATCGAATCGAATCCAGCAGATCGCCCAGCTCGAGGCTTTCTACCGGCCGCTGTTCGAGGCCAACGTGACTGCGGACTTTGCCCGGCCGACAGATGACCTGTCCAAATACAAGCTGGTGATCGCTCCGAGCCTGTATCTCGTGAGCGATGCCGGCGCTGCCAACCTGGTCGCGTATGTGGAAGGAGGCGGCAACCTCCTGATGT
The DNA here is from genome assembly GCA_040004595.1 of Candidatus Dormiibacterota bacterium. Taxonomy (GTDB): domain Bacteria; phylum Chloroflexota; class Dormibacteria; order Dormibacterales; family Dormibacteraceae; genus Palsa-872. The sequence goes on from JBDUAO010000192.1 coordinate 556, forward strand.
CGTTCTTCAGCGGCATCAGCGATACCAACGATCACATCAGGCTGGGCGGCTACCCGCAGCCGTTCGTCAAGGTCCTCGGCCTGCAGGTGCTCGACTGGGTGCCGTTGGGCGATGGCGACACCGTGAGGATCGAGTTCGCAGAGAAAGGATCCAATGGGGCCACTGCCGGCCATGCCGGCGCGACGGCTGACATGTGGGCAGAGCTGATCGAGGTGCATGGGGCCGAGGTGATCGCAACGTTCGCCTCGTCCGGCTTGAATGGACGCCCTGCCGTGACGCTGAACAACTTCGGTACCGGCAGCGCGGAGTACGTGAGCACGCAGTTGGACCCGGCGGCGTTGACGCAGCTGGTGATTGCGGCATGCAAGCGGAGCGCAGTCAGGCCGGTTATGGAGGTAGCGGCCGGCGTTGAGGCCGTGCGGCGCGACGTGCCTGGCGGCTCGATCCTGTTCTTGATGAACCACAGCGATGCATCGGTCGAGATCGCGGTGCCGGGCGATGCCAAATCGCTGAACGGTGGCAGGGTGATGACCGACGGAAAGCTGCACCTGGAGTCACGCGATGTGGCGATCCTGCATCGGAGCGAGGTCGGGGTCCGCGCCTGAGCGTCAGGTCGTCCGGTCGGGTGGGGGATCCTGGCCCAGCACGAAAAAGACGCCAAGCAGGATCACGGCAAGGACCGGGGTCCCAAAGTCCGTGATCGGGCCGTCCGGAAACCCGTAGCGCAGGATCGCCGAGCCGACCACGTAAACCGTCCCGAGAGCGATCACGAGGCGCAAGCGGCGAGCGGCAAATCGGAGCTGGCGGCGGAACCCTCCAGGGCGGATGGAGAGGATGGTCACGCCAAGGGCGATGACCAGGATGAAGCCGAGGAGGAAGCCTCTCACGGGCGGGAGTCTGTCAGAAGCGGTGAGCCCGGGGCGGGGGGCCGGGCGAAATGAGCTTCGCCCGCCGCTGACCCAGTAAACTCGAAAACTGCCGTCCGAGGTCGCAGCTCGAGACGGCTCCTAGGTCTGGGCCGCTAGCTCAACTGGCAGAGCGCCGTGCTGATAACGCGGAGGTACGTGGTTCGAGTCCACGGCGGCCCACCATTGGTTCTGATCTCAGTTCCGCCGAGCAATGCGGTGTCGCCCGGCACTGCGCTCACTCGCCTCATAACTGGATGGGACAGACGGTCGGGGTGATGGTGTGCCATACCTCGATGTCACAGCTATGGCCCATGCGATCTAAGTCGGTGCCCGCAACCGCTTGCTTGGACAAGCGACACCGTCAAACCGGCACCAAACTCTCAAGAACGTCCGCAGCTGTCGCGGCGCCAGCCCGGTCCCCGCACCGACTCGTGAATTCAGCCATCCGCTCCCGAATCGAAGCATCGCTCAGGAGGGTGCTCACCGCTTTGCCGATGTCGGCCGGGCTCGCTCGTTCAATCAGAGCAATGCCGAGGCCCAGCTCGGCGACACGTATCGCGATGGGGACCTGATCGCGCCCGATGCCCGGAACGCAGACCAAAGGCACCCCGTAACAGAGGGCGGAGAGGGTAGTCCCGTGACCGGCGTGGGCGACTACCACTGCCGCCGATTGCATCACGTCGGTGTGAGACACATCATCGACAACCGTGGCATTCGAAGGAACCGAGAGATACGCGGCGTCGAATGTCCGGCTGGTCGTAGCCAACACATCGACAGGGAGATCAGCCAGACCATCGAGCGCCGCTTGAACCCGCGCGGGGCTGTTCTGCAGAGGGTCGGTGCTGTAGCTCACCAACACCAGCGGCCGATTCAATGTTTGACGCGCGGGCTGCGGTTTGGGGAAAGCACGGTCCGGTCGCGACACCATGCCGACGTAAGTCGCATTGGAGGGCAGCGGCATCGGAGCGCGGTCAAAGTGGGCAAGGGACGCGACCAGCAGGGCCTGGCGTGAGCCCCATGCGGTATCGGCGGCTGAAAAGGGCGGCAGGCCGACCGCGTGTCGGTGCTCATTGGCAGCATCGATGACCGGCTGCCACACCGGCAGGTAGAGGCCAAGCGCGGTGTGAACTAGAACCGCGACTGGAACGAAAGTCCGCGCCTCCAGCGCCCAGGACAAATTGCAGTCAATGACAAGTACATCTGGTTGGATTTCAGCGAGCGCTGTCGGCAGTTGGGCACTCAAGGACGTCGAGCCGACGATCTCGACGAGGTAGGCGGAGCGCGCGACGGGGTCGGTTGGCGGCGATACGCCCAGCGCTTTGAACCCTAGACCGGCATCGGTGATCGACGGACGGAGCGATTCTGGTCCCAGCACGCTGACTTGGTGGCCACGGCCGAGAAGTTCGACGCCGATCCCCAATGCCACGGACACGTTCCCTCCGCCGTCCCATGTGATGAAGGTGAAATGTGCCATTCGGACGGTCGCCCCGCGTCAGATGATGCGGCAACCACGACCCAACGTTTACCGATTCCCTCCCGACGAGGTCTCGATCACGGGCGTATGAGGAACAGCCCCTTCTCTCGGCCGAGGTGCCCTGCCCACTCGAGACGATCCGCGCCTGCGAACCGAAGGTAGGCGCTCAAGGCCTCGCGCATCGCGTCGACGAACCCGTTGGCGCGGTGCGGCTCGAAGCCGCTCTCCCACCAGACGCCGAGCACCTCCACGCGGGCTGCGGGTCGGTCGATGCGCGGTTCGATGCGGCCGACGATGCGGTCGCCGAAGAAGATCGGGAGCACGTACCGGCCCCAACGGCGCTTTGCCGGCGGGAAAAAGCCCTCCCACACGTATTCGAATTCGAACAGGCGCGCGACGAGACCGTTGTCCCACAGCAGCGAATCGAAGGGGGCCACGAACGCGACGGACGGCGTCGGCTCAGGCGGCGCCTGCAGCAGCGCGAGCTCCTCTGGGAGGACGAAGCGCTTGCCGCGCACGCCCTCGACGTCGACGGGCACGAGCGCGCCGAGCTCGACCAGCTCCTT
>JBDUAO010000079.1:0-11732 GCA_040004595.1 Candidatus Dormiibacterota bacterium
GGCACCGTCCACCAGGATCAACGTAGGGCCGACACCCTCCTTCTCATAGGCGATCGCCGTGCCGTCCTTTGATGTAACTCTGTCCATCGCAGTCGAGCAACATACGATCTGAGCGATTTCGGTGTCAGGCGATGAGCCTTCGAATCAGCGAGTAACGACGATCGCGAAGCTCAACGTCTGATCCGGGCAAGCCGGCTTGGCCATTGCCTCGCAGCTCCTGGCGCCATTCGCGTCCAGCTTGCCTGACCCCGCGGCGATGGCGCTGAAATCGGCGGTGTAGGTGTCGGTCCGCCCCGGACCAGAGCCCCGAACCTGGGCTGACCGGCTCCACGCTCCCGCCTTGAGGACGCTGGTGGGCGACGCAAGCGCGGTCCATACCAGCGACGATCCGGGCACCGGGTACGTGTCAGTGAGAACGACCCGAATCGTGTCGCCGCCGTGGACGTTGAATGTCTTTCCCGCATCTGCCTCGTGGAGCACAATGGTGGTTGCGGCAGCCTGAGCCGGCGCCCCACCACACGAGACGGCCGCCATCAGTCCGAATACGCATAGCGCGACGAGTGTTTGTTTCATACGTCCATTCACGCCGGTCGGGCCGCACAGGTAACGGGCCCTGGCCGGTTCCTGCCAGCATGAAGCGCCTATGGCCAAGGTGAACACAGCCCCCAGACCCCCCGAGGCGCCCCGTCGGCCGAAGGTGCTCGAGAAGCACGGCGACCGGCGGATCGACCCCTATTACTGGATGCGGGACAAGGCCAATCCTGAGGTGATCGCCCACTTGAGGGCGGAGAACGCCTACACCGACGCGGTGATGGCGCCAACCGAGGCACTCCGCGAGCAGCTCTACCGTGAGATCGTCGGCCGAGTCCAGGAGAGCGACACCTCGGCCCCCACCTACTTCAAGGGCTATTGGACCTACACCAGGACCGTCGAGGGCCTCGATTACGAGATCTACTGTCGAAGGCCGCGCACTATGGACGAGGCGGAGCAGGTGATGCTCGATGGCAACGAGCTGGCGCGGGGCCACGACTACTTCGATCTCGGTTTCGTCGAGGCGAGCCCAGACCAGAACCTTATCGGCTACGCAGCGGACTACAGCGGCGCCGAGCTGTTCGAGCTTCGTTTCCGGGATCTTTCGTCCGGCGCCGAGCTGGACGACGTGTTGCACGACGTTTACTACGGCTTTGCGTGGGCGAGCGACAACAAAACCTTCTTCTATGCGAAGGCGGACACGGCAATGCGTCCCTACCAGGTCTGGCGTCACCGGCTGGGCACACCGTCTGCTGACGACGTCCTCGTGTTGCAGGAGGACGACGAGCGCTTCGAGCTCAGCGTCGAACCGACCAAGAGCGAGCGCTACATCATCTTCAGCAGCACCAGCCAGGTGACGGCGGAGAGCAGCTTCGTCGAGGCTGATGCACCGGAGGCGGAGCCGATGCTGATCGAGCCGCGCCGGCAGGGCATCGAGTATTCGGTCGATCACCAGGAGGATCGCTTTCTCATCCTCACGAATGACGGCGCGCGCAACTTTCGTCTGATGGCCGCGCCGGTGTCGGACCCAGGGCGCGCCTCGTGGGTCGAGCTGGTGCCAGAACGCGAAGGCGTTCGACTCAACTTTGTCGACATCCATCAGAACCATGTCGTGCTCGGCGAGCGCTCGGACGGGTTGCAACAGCTCGAGGTCCTGGACACCGGCACCGGGGCCATGCACGTGGTCGAGCAGCCTGAGGCTGCCTACACCGCATTTCCCGGTTCGAGCCCGGCATACGAAAGCGAGGTGATGCGCTTCTTCTACACGTCGTTGACGGCGCCGTTTTCCGCCGTCGACTACGACATGCGCACCCGGGAACGGACGCTGGTTAAGGAGCAGCCGGTCCGTGGCGGGTACGACCGGACCGACTACGTGACGGAGCGATTGTGGGCGGCGGCGCCTGATGGCGTGAGGGTGCCGATCTCCCTGGTGCGCAAGCGCGACGTGGAGCGCAGCGGCAACAACCCGGCGCTCCTCTATGGCTACGGCGCATACGAGGCGTCGAACGACCCGATGTTCGACCCGGTCCGGCTCAGCATGCTCGAGCGCGGCTTCGTTTATGCGATCGCCCACGTGCGAGGTGGGGGAGAGATGGGCCGAGAGTGGTACGAAGACGGCAAGTTCCTAAACAAGACCAACACCTTCACCGACTTCGTTGCATGTGCGACCCACATGGTCGACCAGGGCTACACCAGCCCCGCCCGGCTGGCGATTCGCGGCCGCAGCGCCGGCGGGCTCTTGATCGGGGCGGTCCTCAACGCACGGCCTGATCTATTCGCATGCGCTGTCGCCCAGGTGCCGTTCGTGGACGTCGTGACGACGATGCTCGACGAGACGGTGCCTCTGACCGTCACGGAGTTCGATGAGTGGGGGAACCCCAACGACCTCGAGTACTACGACTACATGAAGGGCTACTCGCCCTATGACAACGTCACTGACGCCGACTATCCGGCGATGCTCGTCACCGCCGGTCTCAACGACCCGCGAGTCGCTTACTGGGAGCCGGCCAAATGGGTGGCGAAGCTTCGCGCGACAAGGCCCGAAGGCGCCCGGCAGCTTCTGATGCAGACCGAGATGAGTGCTGGCCACTCGGGTCCGTCGGGACGGTATGAGTCGTGGCGCGAGGAGGCTTTCATCACCGCTTTCGTGCTCAGCCGCCTCCACTTGACTTAGCAGGCCGGCGGACTTACATTAACCGAGTTCTCACACCCATCCGGGTGTGTCCATATAAAGGAAGTGCTCAGGTGTTGGTCGAAAGGATGAGGAGCTTCGCCGCCAATGGCGGAGTGCGCCTTCTCGAGACGGCACATTGAGTCTCTACCGGTAGACAACCTCTAGCAACAAACCACCGAAAGGGACCGTGCGGCCGTTGGGCACCGCACGGTCCTTTTCGTTTTTCACCTCATTTTTCAAAGGAGTAACCAGGCAATGACTGCAGCAGCCATCCAGCTGCGAGGCGTCACCAAGTCGTTTCGGCGCCGGGAGCGCGAAGCCGGCGCGCCCTGGTGGCGTCGCGATTGGAAGAACAAGGTGGCCCTCCACGAGCTCGACCTGGTGGTCGAGGCGGGAGGCGTCACGGGCATCCTCGGACCGAACGGCAGCGGCAAGTCGACGGTGATCAGGATCCTGGGCACGTTGCTGACCCCGGACTCCGGCACCGCCAGCGTGTTCGGCTGGGACGTGGTCGCGGAGCCGCTCGCTGTACGCAGGCATGTCAACCGGGTCTCGGTCGAGGCCGCGTTCTTCAAGGAGCTGAGCCCCTGGGAGAACATGCTGTACGCCGCCCGCCTCTACGGCGGGGGTGCCGGCGGCACGCGCCGGCAGGTGATTGAGCTTCTCGAAAGGCTCGGGCTCCCAATCGACACCGTCGACCAGCCCATGAAGGCCCTCTCGCGCGGACAGCAGCAGAAGGTCGCGATCGCGCGCAGCTTCCTGACGGCGCCGTCGCTCCTTCTGATGGACGAGCCGACCACCGGCCTCGACCCCCGCTCGAAGAAAGAGGTGCAGGGCCTTCTCCACATGCTCAGAGCCGAGAGCGAGGTCACGGTATTGCTCTGCACTCATGACATGGACGAAGCCGCAGCCCTTTGCGATCGGGTCCTGATGATGGATGAGGGTCGAGTGCTCGCGGACGGCAGCCCCGAAGAGCTCGGCCGCAAGTACGCGAACGGGAACGGTCCGGCCAGCCTGGAGGACGTCTTCATGCACCTGAGCGGCAAGGAGTTCGCGAAGGAAGAGGAGGGAGAGCGGGCATGAGCCTGGGCGCGCGCCACGTCGAGATGAACGCCCTTTTCGGATTCGCCGAGAGGCAGCTTCATGTCGTCAAGCGCTACTGGATGTGGGAGGTCGTTTGGCTCTTCTACAGCCTGGTGAGCGTGCTGTCGATCGGCTACCTCGCGTCCGGCCTCGGGGCGCTTGGGGTTGAGGGCGGGTCCTTCAACCTGCACAAGGCGCAGCTCTATCTGCTGGTGGGAGCACTCCTGTGGGGCTACCTGTCGCTGGTGTTCATGGAAGCCGCCTACGCGATCGCGTGGGAGCGGTGGGAGGGGACCATCGAGTACACCTTCATGGCCCCCATCCGGCGCATCACGCACCTGTTCGGCATCTGCCTGTTCGCCATCGGCTACGGACTGGCGCGAACCCTTGTCGTCCTGTTCGTCGCCGTGGCGTTGTTCAACCTCGACTTCTCGCGCGCGGACATCCCGGCCGCCCTCGCGGTGCTCGCCGCTTCGACGGTGCCGCTGATCGGCCTTGCCATCTTCACTTCCGTCCTGCCGCTGCTCTCACCGCAAAAGGGTGAGCAGATGTCCGTGGCGGTCCAGGGCTTCCTCCTGCTGGTGTCAGGCGTTTACTACCCGCTGACCGTTCTGCCGTGGCCGATGCAGCTGGCCGGAGCCGCGTCCCCGCTCACATATGCGCTCCAGGGCATTCGCGACAGCCTCCTGGACGGCAAGAACCTGCTGGGCGAGCTGCCCACCATCGGCATCCTGCTGGTGATGGGAGGGGTGATGATCCCGGCCAGCCTGTGGGTGTTTTCGTGGGCCGAAAACCGGGCCAAAAGGCTGGGCCTGCTCAAGAGAAGTGGGTGAAGAAGCATTAGGAATGCGTTAATTTAAGTCCAAACTAATGTTCGGGACTATCACATTTTAGCCCCGGATCTTGAGTCTCCACGCCGTCACGGCACTACAGGTTGTGGTCAGAGTGGTTCAGGTCAGGCGAGCGACCCAACATGTAGTGGTAACCCTATTGACAGTCTCAGGCCCACTTGATACGGTTCGCGGCGAATCGCGGTGATCAGTGGGGAGAAGTGGTGAACTTAGCAACATGGCAGCATACGTCGCACCCTACGTCCAAGTACTGCACGCAATACATCTCCTCTACGCCACTTCTCCCCGCAGCCGCGATGGTGCCGAACACGACCGGGATTCTCACACACCTGGTGGGGGTCTGAATGGTCATCGGCACGCACCGCTCAATGGCCCAGGACAAGCGTCGCCTGGGGCTCACGGCGATCTTCGCTAGAAACCTATGGCAGCGCGCCACGGCGATGAACCACCGTTTCGACAAGCTCGGCAACGAGATGCCGCTCGAGCTGCACGGCTGTGGCTGCGGGCTTTGCGCACGACAGCAACGGGCGCTCCGGCAGTTTTGGGAGGCCTGATGAGTGTTCACAGGGGCCTACCGAGTTCGAGTGGACGAGAAGGGGAGGCTGGCCATCCCGGCGGCCTTTCGCAAACAGCTGGCGGAAGGCAGCTTCGTGTCGTTGGGCCTGGACGCCGTGCTCGCGATCTATCCGCCGGAGCTATGGGCGTCGCTGGCCGAGAGCCTGCTCAGCCCGCTGCCGAGCGCCGACCATCGGGCGCTGGCGCGGACCCTGTACTCGCTCTCGGAGGCTTTCGAGCCGGACGGCCAGGGTCGGATCATCCTGCGCCCGGAGCAGCGGAAGCTGGCGGAGATCGGCTCCCCATCGTCAGTGGTGGTGATCGGGAGCGGATCTCGAGTGGAAATCTGGCAAGAGGCCCGATGGGACAACTACAGCGCCGACGCGCAAGGGCGCTTCACCGAATCCGCTGACAGGGTGATCTCAGCTCGCTGAGCCCGCACCGACCCGCACTTTCACAAGAGGTAATAGAGCTGCTACAGCCCCGAGAGGGCGCGGTCGCGATCGACTGCACACTCGGGCAGGCGGGCCACGCCCGCCAGATCCTGGAGAGGATCACACCAGGCGGCCGCCTGCTGGGCATCGACCGCGATGCCGAAGCGGTCACAGCCGGCCTGGTGGCGCTGGCCCAGTTCGGGCCTTCGGTCGTGGTCGTCCAGGGAAGCTTCAGCGACCTTGGCGCGATAGCGACAACGGCCGGCTTTCGCGACTCCGACCTGATCCTCTTCGACTTCGGAATCTCCAGCACCCAGCTCGACGCTCCGGAACGCGGTTTCAGCTTTCGTGGCGAAGGACCACTGGACATGCGCATGGATGTAACGTCGGACCTCACGGCCGAACAGATCGTCAACGAGTTCGAGCCCTCTGAGATCGAGCGCATTCTTCAGACCTACGGCGAAGAGCGATGGGCGCGCAGGATCGCGCAATTCATTGTGCGGCGCCGCCCGCTCGGCACCACGCGCGACCTGGCTCAGGCGGTGGAAGCCGCGATCCCACGGAAGGCATGGCCCCGCGACATCAACGTTGCGACCAGGACATTTCAGGGACTGAGGATCGCCGTCAACAACGAGCTCGACGAGATCGAGGCAGGACTGAAAGCAGCTCTTATGACACTTAAACCCGGTGGTCGTATGGCGACGATTAGCTTCCACTCACTGGAAGACCGTTTGGTGAAGTCATTCTTCAACGTCGAGTCCAAGGACTGTATCTGCCCACCCCAGCAGCCAGTCTGTACCTGCGGCCACCGGGCAACCCTTCGCATCATCACCCGCCGCCCAGTCCGCCCTTCCGAAGAGGAGGTGACGGCGAACCCCCGCGCTAGATCGGCGCGGCTGAGGGTGGCAGAAAGGCTCTGAAGCAGCGTATCCCCCTTCCCAAAGTCCTGGTGGCCGGCGTACCCCTCCGGTTACCAGGCACCACCTTCACAACACAACGTCCCAGTCAACGTCCAAGCAAGAAATGAGGCACACGTTTTGATATCAACCCGAATACTGACGCGGCGCCGCCTCGGCACCGCCGGCGTGCAGCACGTGCCCGCCAGGCGTCGCCGGCGTACACGTGGCTTCGTTCAGGTGGCGAGCAGCGCGACTGTCGAGCGCTTGCACCTCAACGCATTCGGCCACGCGTATCTCGGCCTTGGCGCTGTGCTCATCTGTGTCCTCTTCTATCTGGCGCTTGCCGCGCAGATCACCGCGTCGTCATATGACATTGCAAAGCTTCAGGACCAGCAGCGTCAGCTGATGGCGGAGCAGGACCAGCTGCGCTACCAGGAGGTCACACAGCACGCGCCGGCCTCCGTCCAACAATCAGCGGCACACAGCGGGATGGTCCGCACGACGCCCACCCGGTTCGTCAACAGCCAGGCGGTTGCCATCAACCTGTCCGCCCCGATCGGCGCGGCGCCGACGGACTCGAGTCCGTTGTGGCAGCGCATGATGGCGGCAATTGTCGACAAGGTCGTGGGCGCCCACGACGTAATGGCCGCCGGCCGCTGATGGCGGCAGGGGTCTTCGGTTTCAGACCCCCACGACGTCTCGAGCGCGCCACGTCGACCCGGCTGCGAGTTCTTTGCATGCTTGGCGTCGCCCTCGTGCTCTCGGGCGTGGTCTGGTCGCGTCTCGCCTACTGGCAGGTCATGCGCCACGGCCAGCTTTCTGCGCAGGCGGCGGCTCAGTACCGTGAGCTGGTCGAGCTGCCCGCCACCCGCGGAGCGATCTTCGACCGCCACATGGTGCAGCTGGTCGTCAATACGACCGTCTACTCGGCGTTCGTCTCACCAGACCAGGTGCCCGCGGCCCAGCGCGACCACGTGGCGAGCGCCCTTTCCACCGTGCTCGGCGTCAATCGGGCCCTGGTGACTGCCACGCTGGGCTCCAACAAAAAGTTCGCATACATCCAGCGCCGGTTCTCCAAGGCCAAGGCGGACCGCCTGACGGCGATGAAGCTGCCGGGTGTCGGGCTGGAGCAGGAGCAGCAGAGGTCCTACCTGCCCGGTTCATCGGTGAGCTCATCCCTGGCGGCGAACCTGCTCGGCTTCGTCACTTTCGATGGCCAGGGCCAGTACGGCCTCGAGGCCAACTACCAGCGCCTGCTCGCCGGGACACCCGGCTACATCTCGAGCTACCGAGACCTGGCCAACCGGGAGATCGTTCTGGGCACTCACACCCACAAGGATCCGATTCCCGGCGCAGCGCTCGTCACCTCGCTCGACGCCAACGTCCAGTACCTCGCCGAGGAGGCTCTGGCCGCCGGCGTCAAGAGGGCGCGAGCCGAGAGTGGGAGCGTCCTGGTCATGGATCCGAAGACCGGTGGCATCGTCGCGTGGGCCGACTACCCCAGCTACAACGCCAACAACTTCAACCGGACGTCGACCGCGCTGTTCAAGGACAACGTCCTGAGCTACGTATACGAGCCGGGGTCGGTCATGAAGGTGGTGACGCTCGCGGGCGCCATCGACGCGGGCAAGATCAAGCCGAGCACCATCATCGACGACCCGGGTGCGCTGTACATCGGCGGCTACCGGATCTCCGACTGGGACGGCGCCAACCACGGAAAGGTCAACTACTCGTACGTCCTCGCGCACTCACTCAACGTGGGCGCGATGAAGGCGATGCTGGCCGAAGGCCACGCGTCTTTCTATCGCTACCTGCAGAGCTTCGGCCTCACGCAGCCGAGCGGCATTGACGTGGCAGGCGAGAACTTCGTACCGCTGCCAAGCGCGAAGAAGATGGCGGACTCGCAGTACGCGACCACAGCCTTCGGCCAGGGCGTCGACGTCAACATGGTGCAGATGCTGTCCGCGATCAACGTGATCGCCAACGGCGGCAAGTACGCTCCGCCTCACGTCGTCGAGCGCATCGGAAACAAGATCAATCCGGTAATGCTCCAACCTCAGCGCCAGGTCGTTAGCCCCGCCACCGCCCAGCAGATGATGGCGATGATGAAGGGGGTAGTGCAAAACGGCTCGGGCTTTACAACACGCGTGCCCGGCTTCGAGCTCAACCAGGCGGGCAAGACGGGTACCTCGCAGATTCCGGTCAACGGCAAGTACACGCAGAACGTGTGGGCGTCATTTGTGGGCTTTCTGCCCGCGAACCACCCGCGGTTCACGATGATCGTGGTCGTGCGCAAGCCGCACGCCCCCGGCAGCAACCTGGACTGGACCCTCAACGATGGCTACATCACCGCGGGGCCTATCTGGCAGAAGATCGCCCAGGCCTTGGTCACCAACTGGCATATCGCCCCCAGCAAGTCATAGCCTCCGTTGTATGAGGCGGGCCTGCGGGCGGGTCCGATCGTTAACACTAGATAGATGCGGTTCACCCTCCTCGAGATCCTCGGGGCGACAAGCGGCGGCCAGATCGGCGGGACATTTGTCGGCAACGCCTTCTCCAGCTTTCACACCGATTCGCGGGAGGTGATGGAGGGTGGCGTGTTCTTCGCGCTCAAGGGAGCCGAGATGGATGGCCACGATTTCGTGCCCGACGCGATCGCTCGTGGCGCCGGGCTCCTGATCGTCGAGCGGCGCATGGAGTCGGTGCCTGGTGTCGGCCAGGTGCTGGTTGCGAACTCGTGGGACGCGCTCTATTCGCTGGCGCGATTTGGAGTCGATCGTGTGAAGCCGCTGGTGGTGGCGATCACCGGCAGCAACGGCAAGACCTCGACGAAGGAGCTGGTGTCCGCGGCACTCGGCCGCCGCTTCAATGTCCTTCACACGACCGGGAACCTCAACACCGAGACCGGCGTCCCCCTTACCATGCTCCGCCTCGAGCCCGAGCACACCGCGATGGTGCTCGAGATGGGGATGCAGCGCCCGGGCGACATCGGGCGCCTGGTCGAGCTGGCGCAGCCCTCGATCGGCATCATCACGAACATCGGCATCGTTCACATCGAGTTCTTCGCTTCGCAGGATGAGCTGGCCGCAAGTAAGGGCGAGCTCGTCAAAGGATTGCCTGAATCCGGTCTGGCCGTGCTCAACGCCGACGACAAGTACTTCGACTACCTGTCGGGCATGACGCCGGCCGGCATCGCCAGCTTTGGTTTTGCCAAAGGCGATTACCGGGCCGAGAGCTACCGGGCCAGGCCCGAGGGGGGATCGGCGTTCACAGTTCGGGGCACCGATGTGAGCCTGGGGCTCGAGGGCCGTCATCAGGCCCTGAACGCTGTGGCCGCCCTCGGCGCCGCCCACTTTGCCGGTGTGCCGCTGGAGGTCGGCGCCGAAGCGCTGTCCGAGGTGGCTGTCGATCACCGGCTCCAGGAGATCAAGGCGCCGGCGGGCTTCATCGTGGTCGACGACGCGTACAACGCCAGCCCTGAGTCGATGCTCGCGGCCTTCGCCGCCATCGGCGATCGGCCGAAGACAGGGCGGCTGCTCGGCGTGCTCGGCGAGATGCGCGAGCTGGGCGGGCTGGCTGACGAATCCCATCGTGTCGTCGGCCTGCACGCTGCCAAGGTGTTCGATGCCCTCTGCGTCATCGATGGCGAGCGGGCGCGCATTCTCGCCGAGGCTGCCGGAGCCGAGATCGTGCCCAACCTGGCCGAGGCGGTCCTTTGGGTCAGGCGTAACGCGCAGGTAGGCGATCGAGTTCTTATCAAAGGCTCGCATGGCATCCGCCTCGACGAAGTGGTGAAGGAGCTGACCCGATGACCGTGTTCTCGGCGATCACATTCGTCGTCGCACTGGTCCTTTCGGCAGTCCTCTATCCAGTGCTCATACGCGCGCTGCGGCGATGGAAATCCGGCCAGGTCATCCAGACCGAGCTGCCCGAAAGCCATCAGAAGAAAGCTGGAACGCCGACCGGCGGTGGAATCCTGTTTGTCGCGCTGGGGACCGTCGCCGGCGTGCTCGCGACGATCGCGGGCCACACGGGCGCGCTGCCCGCGGTGGCGGGCCTCGTCGCCGGCGGCCTCATCGGGTTCGCCGACGATCGCAGCAAGCTGCTGGTCGGCGCGCGCGGCATTCCTGCCCGGCTCAAGTTTCCAATCCAGATCCTGCTGGCGATCCCGATCGCTTGGCTGGCCACCCTGCAGGGCGCATCGCATCAGCTATTTCTCCCCGACATCCCCTGGCTGATCTTTCCGCTCACCGTCCTGGCGATCGTCGGCACCGCCAACGCGGTCAACATCACCGACGGGATGGACGGGCTCGCGGGGGGCCTGTCGGCTATCGCGCTCGCAGCGATCGTTCTGCTGCTGCCGGGCGCACTCGCCGGCGAGAAGGCCGTTGCGATGACGCTGTGCGGCGCGCTGGTCGGGTTCCTGATTTTCAACCGCTACCCAGCACGAGTTTTCATGGGCGACACGGGATCGCTCGCGATCGGCTTCGCTCTGGCGGCGATGGCCGTGCAGCAGGGCCTCCTTTTTTTGCTCCCATTGGTCGGCCTGGTGTTTGTGCTGGAGACACTGTCTGTCATCATTCAGGTGGCTTACTTCAAAGCCAGCGGCGGCCGCCGAGTTTTCAAGATGACCCCGATTCACTACACGTTCCACCACCAGGGTTGGTCTGAGAATCGCATCGCGCTCTCCTTCTGGGGCGTGGGGCTGGTCTCGGCGCTGGCCGCGGCCGGGGTGGTGCGGCTGACCTCGTGACGGCCCTGGTGGTCGGGGCGGCGCGCAGCGGGATCGCGCTTGCCAACCACCTCTCCGGCAAGGGCGAGCGCGTCAGGCTGACCGACCGCAGGCAGGAGTCGGAGCTCGCGGAAACCATCGCCCAGCTTCCGCCGGGCGTTGAGCTTCGCGTGGGCGGCCACGACAACAGCGTTCTCGAGGGTGTCGAGGCCGTTTACGCGAGCCCGGGCGTGCCATGGGACTCAGACCTCTTGAATCTCGCTCGCGAGCGCGGCATCCGCATCTCGAGCGAGATCGACCTCTTCCTGCGCTTGTGCCCTGGCACTGTCGTCGGCATCACCGGCACCAATGGCAAGACAACGACGACTGCGCTGACGGGGAGGGTCCTGGCCGGGGCTGACCGGCCCGTGATCGTGGGAGGCAACATCGGCGACACGATTCTCGACCGCCTGGATGAGATCACGCCTCGCCACT
>JBDUAO010000193.1:0-3463 GCA_040004595.1 Candidatus Dormiibacterota bacterium
AGCCGGAGGAGGCGCCCCCCGCGCGGGAGCGGGCGGCGCGGCGGTCGCACCCCAGCTGGCCGCTCCGGGCGGCGGTGCGGGCGGAGCGCCGGCGGGTCCTGGCGGTGGAGGCGGAGCCATGGCAGGAGGCGGCGGAGGCGGAGAGCCCCAGGTCTGCGCGGCCGGCTGGGTCGGTCCCGGAGTCGGCGCTCCCCAGGTGGGGGCGGCCGGCTGCGGCGGTCCGGGCGGCGGTGGCGGCGGCGGCGATGCCGGCGCGCCCCAGGTCGCCTGGCCGGCCCTGGCCGGTGACGATGCCGGCTGGTCCCAGCTCGGCGCCGCTCCGGGCGGCGCCACGACGGTGGGAGCGACCGGGCTTGGGGCGTGCGCACCGGCAGGCGGCGCCCAGGTGGTTGCAATACCGGCAGGGTGAGACGCTGTCGCTGAATGTGGCTGAGCTGGCGGGCGCACAGGTGGCGCGAGCTTCCCGCGCTTGCGGCGCCGGCGCGTGAACAGGTAGGCGATGGCGACGATTACGGCGAGGGGCGCCAGCACGAGTATTCCGTAAACAGGGTCCATCCGGTGGAGCGCCTCCCTTGTGCCGAATCCGGCTATGTATTGACTACAAAAACTCTACGCGCCGCGCTTTCGATTCGCCGCTGTCCCGCAGGTCAGAAGTATGGCAGCCGACCAATTCGAGTCAAGCAAGGTTACGAAGGGGGCGCTGTCTGGACGCTGGCCACTGTGCCTTCGACCACCAGCCGGCCCGATGCCACGCCGGGGACTGTGATATCGGCCTCGAGAGAGTGACTGCCACCACCGAGAGCTTGTCCGGTCACGACATGCACTCGCAGCGGCCGGCCCAGGGGCAGGTCGAGTCGCTTTGGCAGCGGGGCTCGCCCCGCGTGGGTCTCGACCTGAAGATCCGGACGGGCGAGGACCACGCCATCGAGGCGAAGGCCCGTGAGCCCGACCAGCACGGCCGGGCGGGTCTTGTTCTCCAGCGTGAAGCTCAGGCCGTCGGGCTCGGACCGCAGGCTGGATAGATCGGCCAGCCGCTCAGCCAGGTACCTGGCAAGCTCGGGCCGCGGTCGTGGTCCAGGCAGGGTCGATGTCACTGTGAATCGAAGGTCGGCGCGGTCGATGACCCGCCCCGCGATTGTCAGCGTCGCCTCCAACCGGTAGTCGCCCTCGGCCGGCAGAGGCAGCGTCACCGTCGTCGCGCTGACTGCGGGCTCGAACACGGTGGGAACCTCGACATCCACCACGCCCGAGTACGACTTTCGCTGTATCGCATCGCGAATGAGACGGGCGCCGCGCCGCTTGCCCGCGCGTTCCCGAGTCACCGACCAGCGGATCAGACCGCGTCCGGAAACGTCCGGGTCGTCGTTGACCACGACGAGACGGGCGCTGAACGAAACGTCAGGACGCTGAAGTATCCCGAATGGTCGGTCCGGCTCGAAGGTCAGCGGATCGACGATGACGCGCGTGGGCTTGAAGGCCTGGGTCAATGCAGCAAGGGCAGGCTTCGGCCGACGCGCCCCATCCATCAAGCCAAAGCCGATGGCGGGAAAGGGATCGACCAGGTGATAGGCAAATGCGCCCCAGCACGACTCGAACTTGCGTATGCGTAAGTGCTCGGCAGCCATCCTGACGACATCCGCTTGATACGCCTGAGACTCCGCGACATATTTCTGCAGACTCTGCTGGCCGGACGGCAGCCCGACTCCGCGCTCAGCCCAGTTGACCGGCTGAAATCCGGCGAATCGCCAGGACGCTTCATCGTCCGCCACCGGCCAGGGCGCGGCGATCTCCTTCCAAACGGGCGAGTCGACTGAGGGGAGCGATTGCGCCCCGAAGGCGGAGACCATAACCGGTTCGGCCTCGGTCAGCTCGCGCCACGAGCCAATGGTCCAGCCCGACATCAGGTGCTGGTCGATCTCGCCTGATGCCGCCAGCGCCGGCCGCGTCGGATCCAGCTTCTCGAACGACGCCTTGAGCTCCTGGTCGATCGGATGGTTCTGCCGCACCGCATGGACGTCGCCAAGGTCGGCGTTGCTCGCAAGCCAAGGCGGCTCGTCGTGCGCAATCCAGAGTGCTACCGACGGCCGGTTGCGAAGCATCTCGACCATCTCGGCCTGTTGCTGCCGCGCAGCTGATTCAAAAAAGCGCGAGTCGTCGCCACGCGCGTGATACGCGTACGTGCCGGTCAAGGGCAGCTCCTGAAACAGCAGAATGCCCGCCGCATCCGCACGGCGATAGAACTCGTCGGGGAGAACGTTGGCGATTACGCGCAACGCGTCGAGATTGGCCTGCTTTGCAATCTGCAGGTCGTCTTCCATTCGCTTTGGAGTCAGCTCATCGAGCCGATACGACGGCGCGTAGGCCGCGCCTCTCAGGAACATCTGGCGTCCGTTGACCGAGAAGTTCCACCGGCGGTGGCCGATGTCCCATTTGAGCTCCCTGAACGCGAATGTGTCCGCGACGCGCGCAGATTCGGTGCCGCCTGCATAAGCGACCAGCTCCGCGCCGTACAACGGCTGGCCTCCAAATCGCCAGGGCTCCCACCGCTTGGCGCCAGGAAGGGCCAGGCGCATCGACACCGTCTGCTCGGTGCCTCCCCCGAGGTTCACATCGCGTCGCAACCGCAACGGATCGCGACCGGGCATCGAGACGACGAGCTCGATCTCCCCATCCATGTTGCGGCCGTCGAGATTGCGAAGTCGCGCCTCAACCTCGAGCCGGCCGTCGTTCGCCTCGATGTGTGGTTTCAAGCGCATCCAGTCGATGGTGATCGGGCCCACGTACTCCAGCTCGACTGAGCGCCACAGGCCGACAGGCACCTCCCATCGATATGGTTCAGGCAGGCTCGAATAGGCGGACGCCGGATATGGTCGCAGCTCGCCGTCATTGAACAGGCCCATCACGTGATGCTTCTTGTCCGGCTGCGGTTCGACAGGCGACTCGCAACAGATGACCAGCAGGTTCTCGGCCTTGAGGTACGGGGTCAGATCGAAACCGAATGGCGCGAAGTAACCGTAATGGGAGCCCAAAAGCTTGCCGTTAAGCCACGCGTTGGTCGCAAGAAAAGCGCCGCCGAAACGCAGCAGGACTCGGCCCGCATGATCCGGACGCGCGAACTCTGTTCGGTACCAGACGGACTGGTGACCCTCGCGAGCCGATAGTTGGCGTGGGACCTCAATCGGCCTCCACCCCACTCCCTTGCCCACGGTCAGGCGCTCGGCTTCGCCCTCGCCCAAGGGCGTCCACAAAGCCTCCCAGCCGCTCAGCTCACGAACGCCGGCGGCCCTTTGCGGCAGCGGCAGGAACAGGCAGTCGCTCACGCGCCACTGCCTCCGGCGCGTGGCGCAATGAATGCACCGTCGGCTGTAGAACAGACCGTGATCGGCCTCTCCACGGCGTCTGACAGCTCTTTCTCAGCGCCCCGCTGGATGAGCGCAAGAATGCTGCCTCCGAATCCGGCGCC
>JBDUAO010000194.1:0-3456 GCA_040004595.1 Candidatus Dormiibacterota bacterium
TCCTCGCTGCGGTCCCAGGCCAGCTCGAGTCCGTTCTCATCCGGGTCGCGCAGGTACAGGGCCTCATGAGTGCCATGGTCGTTAAAGCCGTCCAACGGCCAGTCGGCCGCCACCAACCTCCGAAACGCGTCGCCCAGTGCCGCCCGGGTTGGGTAGCGAATGGCCACGTGGTAGAGACCGGTGGTGCCCGGCGGTGGCGGTGTGCCGCCCTTTGACTCCCATGTGTTGAAGCCGAGGTGGTGGTGGTAACCGCCAGCCGACAGGAAGAGGGCGTCGGGCCTCTTGAAGACGACGTCGAAGCCGAGGATGTCGACATAGAACTTGTAAATCCGATCGATGTCGGCAGTCTTGAGGTGGACGTGGCCGATGTCAACGCCAGGGTCGATTGGCCTGGCGCTGCGCTCCCTGGGTGTGACTCCCTGGATGGTCTGGTTCTTCATGCTCCTCTACTCATTACCTCCGCTCGAGGCACTCGAAACCAGAACCGGAACAGCACGGGCCGTTAGTGCCCTTTTGGCTGTCCCACGTGCACGAAAACCGGCCGTTTGTGCCCTTTTGGCTGATTGAGGGGTCGTTCGGGCATGCTTGCTGCCATGGCTGACGAGTTTCATACAGGGCTCAACTGGTCACCGGCACAGCTGCCCCCTCGCACCGCCATCGATGGCAACCTGGTCAGGCTGGAGGTGCTGGACCCTGAACGCCACGCCGTCTCGCTGTTCACGTCCTCGCACGTGCCCGGCGCGGAAGACCTCTGGCAGCACCTGGCGTACGGCCCGTTTGCCGGCCAGGAGGAGTTCACGGCGTGGCTCGACCAGCGTTCCGCCTCAGCCGATCCGCTCTTCTACGCGGTGGTCGATTGGAAATCGATGCGCGCGCTGGGGATGGCGACGTTCATGCGGATCAAGCCGGACAACGGTGCGATCGAGATCGGCCACATCTGGTTCGCTCCGGAGCTCCAGCGCACTCGCCAGGCCACCGAGGCGATCTACCTCCTGGCCAAGACCGCTTTCGACGACCTCGGCTACCGCCGGCTCGAGTGGAAGTGCGACTCGCTCAACCTTCCTTCGAGGCGGGCAGCCGATCGGTTCGGTTTCACCTACGAGGGCACCTTTCGGCAGCACATGATCGTCAAGGGACGCAACCGGGACACGGCCTGGTTTTCGATGACCGACGGCGAGTGGCCGCTGAGGAAGGCCGCCTTCGAGGCATGGCTGTCGCCCGAGAACTTCGACCCAGAAGGACATCAGCGCCGGGGACTCGCCGAGATCAGGGCATCGCTGGAGGCGAAGTCCTAGCGCGCCCAACAGAGAAGGGCCGGCGCGATGCCGGCCCTTGTGTGAAGGTTGTTCAGCCCTAGCTGCAGCCGGTCGTCGCTCCGCAGTTCAGGCACTTGTAGCACGAGCCTGAGCGCACGGTGATCGCGCCGCAGTCCGGGCACGCAGGGGCGTCGGTGTTGACGAACGCGATTCTCTGAACTGTGCCGCCGCCATTGCCATTGGTCACTGGCGATGCCATTACTTTCAACTCGGTGGCCGTCTGCGTCTCCTTGCTCGATCCTGTTGGCGCCGACGGTGCGGTTGGTTCAGACGGCGTTGGCTCGCGCCGGATGATGCCCACCTCGTCCTGCGCCTCTATCGGCATGAAGTGGCTGGCCATCCATCGGAAGATGTAGTCCACGATCGACTTGGCGATCGGGATCTCCTTGTTCTTGGTGAAGCCGGAGGGCTCGAATCGCATGTGGCTGAACTTGTCGACCATGAACTTGACGGGTACGCCGAACTGCAGGGCGTACGAGGTCTGGGTGGCGAACGCGTCCATCAGGCCCGAGATCGTCGAGCCCTCCTTTGCCATCGTCACGAACAGCTCGCCCGGGGTGCCGTCCTCGAACAGGCCGACTGTCAGGTAGCCCTCGTGGCCCTGGATGTCGAACTTGTGGGTGACCGCCTTGCGCTCGTCGGGCAGCTTGCGCCGCATCGCGCGGTACTCGACCTCGACCGGCGCCGCCTTCTCCTTGTCGCGTGACGTCGAGAGCGGCTGTGAGCGCTTGCAGCCGTCGCGGTAGATGGCGATGCACTTGAGGCCGAGCTTCCACGACTCGAAATAGGTCTGCTCGATGTCTTCCACAGTGGCATCGGTGGGGAGGTTGACCGTCTTGGACATGGAGCCGGAGATGAACGGCTGGACGCCGGCCATCATCCGTACGTGTCCCATCGGTGCGATCGATCGCGTGCCGTTGACAGGCTTGAACGCGCAGTCGAAGACCTTAAGGTGGTCCTCAGCCAGGTGCGGCGCGCCCTCGATCGTGTCGTTCTCGTCGATGAAGATGACGATCTCCTTCACCTGGTGCTCGTCGTAGCCGAGCTTGCGCAGCGCAGCCGGCACGGTGCCGTTGACGATCTTCAGCAGTCCACCGCCGACCAGCTTCTTGTACTTGACCAGGGCGAGGTCGGGCTCGATCCCGGTCGTGTCGCAGTCCATCATCAGGCCGATGGTCCCGGTTGGCGCGAGGACTGTTGCCTGCGCGTTTCGGTAGCCGTGGGCTCGCCCAAGCTTGACCGCCTCGTCCCATGTGTTGCGGGCTGAATCGACCACGTCCGCCAACTGTGCTGACGTGTTGAGCTGGTGCGCCGCCTGGCGGTGCTTTTCCATGACCCGCAGCATCGGTTCGCGGTTCTTGGCGAACTCGGTGAACGGTCCCTTCACCTGCGCCATGCGGGCTGACTGAGCGAAAGCCTCACCCGTCATGATCGCCGTGACCGCGCCGGCGAAGCGCGAGCCTTCGGGAGAGTCGTAGGCCAGGCCCATCGACATCAGCAGAGCCCCGAGGTTGGCGTACCCGAGTCCCAGCGGTCGAAGCGCCTCTGAGTTCTTGGCGATCGCCGGAGTGGGGTAGGAGGCGTTCGACACGAGGATCTCCTGGCCGGTGAAGCAGATGTCGACGGCGCGCTTGAAGCGGTCGACGTTGAACGTGCCGTCCTCCGACTGGAACTTCATCAGGTTGAGCGAGAGCAGGTTGCAGGCGGTGTCGTCGAGGAACACGAACTCGCTGCATGGATTCGTGGCATTGATGCGGCCTGTGTTCGGGACCACGTTCCAGTCCTGGATGGTCGTGTCGAACTGCAGTCCCGGGTCGCCGCAGATCCACGCTGCGTCGGCGATCTCTCGCCACAGCTTGCGAGCCTTATAGGTGTCGACAGTGCGGCCGCCGACGATGGCCTTGGTCTCCCACTCCTTGTCCTTGTCGACGGCCTGCATGAAGTCGTCGCTGACGCGCACCGAGTGGTTTGCGTTCTGGAACTGCACCGAGTCGTATGCGCCGCCTGGAACGTTGAATCCAACGTTGTAGCCGGCCTCGATAAGCGCCCATGCCTTCTTCTCCTCTTCCGCCTTGCAGCGAATGAAGTCGAGTACGTCAGGGTGGTCGGCGTTGAGGATGACCATCTTGGCCGCCCGCCG
>JBDUAO010000008.1:0-35374 GCA_040004595.1 Candidatus Dormiibacterota bacterium
GGCCGGCGCTCAGACCGGTCTGAGCGCCGGCACCATCGCCTCAGTCAGCCAGCTCGTAGGTCAGCGTGTACTTGCCCTGGCTCCCCATCGGCGCACCAAAACCGCCTCTGCCGCTCAAGCCTTTCAATGCACCTTTGGCGGTGTCTGGGACAACCTCCCATTTGGTGGTCGCGTCTTTGCCGTCAAAGTCGCCGCGCAGCAAAAGCGCAAACGAACCCTTGCGAGCGCCGATGCTGCCGTTGATCACCTGGACGCCCGAGTACTCTGCGGTCTTGTCGGGCCGGTAGACCATCAGGTACTCGGTTGTGCCTATGCCCTTGATGTCCCCGGTGAACTTTTGCTTGACGGTCGCTCTCGTCACCTTCGGGCCGGTTCGCGCACCGGCCGGCTTCTCTTTCCAATCCATGATCTCAAAGCCACCCTTCGCGATCTTCTTCAATGCGTCACCTCCACGCTAATGGGCTGAAACGAAAATGCAAAACGGATGCCCTGCCGGGTCCGCATAGATGCGTATCGGCTCCTGCGGATCGTCGGACCGGTCCTGCAGCAGCCTCGCACCCAGGTTTAGGGCCCGCTCATGTTGTGCATCGAGGTCCCGCTTCGTCTGCACAGTCATATCGAGATGTAGCTGCTGTGGGATGGGACCCTCGGGCCATGTCGCCGGCGCGAGCTTATCCACCAACTGGAACGCCAGGTGATTGGCGCCGTTGGAGTCGCGCAGCACGAGAAAATCGGACTCGTCCGGTTGGCCGTTGACGGGGGGCTCATCTCCCGGCCGATACTGGAATCCGAGCAGGTGGCGGTAGAACTCCGCGACCTCGCGGGCGTCGGTGCAATCCAACACCGTCTGCACCAGACGGGGAAATCCTTGCCGAGCGTCCAAAGGCCGCCTCCTCTGCAAAGTGGAATGAAAGAAGGGTGACCCCAAGCCTACCAATGACCAACGTTGAGTCGCCTAACCGGGTGGCACAGGCGTTCTAGTCACTGGACGGGAACCCGGGTTTCCAGCGCCTCCGGTAGGTGCGCACTTATAAAGGAATTACCGACGCGAATCCCATGCAGAGAAGAATTCCGAACCACGCAATTGTCCGGAATTGATTGGCCCGGACATCCAGGAGACGTCTCCCGCCAAATCGCCTTTCAGGCGATTTGGAGCGGGAGACGGGGATCGAACCCGCTACCTCAACCTTGGGAAGGTCGCGCTCTGCCAGATGAGCTACTCCCGCGAGGCCTCCATCTTATTTGACTAGTTGCCCTGACTAGGTTTCGACCACGCCCTCGGCCTGCGGCGCCATCTCGGTGACGACGGAGCGCACGAGGGCCGAGTACTCCTCCACCAGCTGGGCCGACTTCACAGGGTCGAGCGTCGAGGCGATGATGTGGTACTCGGGACGGTCCGCGTCCGGCACCACGAGCACCCAGCCACCCTCGACGAACACCTTGACCCCGTCGGTCAGGTCGACCCTGTCCTTGATGTGCTTCTCCATCATCGTCCGCATCACGCGTCCCTTGACCTCCCACGGACAAAACTCAACCGCCGCCCTATGCGCAACGGAAGGGATCTTGCCTCGCAGAGCGCGCAGCGAGGCGCCCGTGTGCGCCAGCAGCTCGAGGAGCCGCACGGTGGTGAAGATCGCGTCAAACGACACGCCGAAGTCCGGCCAGCAATAACCCCCGGCCCCGTCCGAGGCGACCACTGTGTCAGCGTGCTGCGCGGCGCGCAGCACCGCCCCAGGCGTGATCTTCGTCGGCACGAAGCGACTGTTCATCTGCTCGGCGATCATCGAGAAGGCAAGCGACGCGGACGCCGGCCCAAGGACCATCCCCGATTTGTTGCTCAGTGCCAGCTGCACAACAATTGCGAAGGCCTCGTCGTGAGTGAGCACCTCGCCCGTCTCGTCGATCAGGAAGCACCGCTCACCCGGGGTGTCGATGAAGATCCCGAGCCTTGCCTTCACGGCGGACACGATCACTCCCATCTCCTGCAGGTGGGCGGAGAAGGTGCTGGCATCCTGCTCGACCACGATCTCCGCAGGCGCGGCGCTCAAAGGGATGACGGTTGCGTTCATCTCCTGGAGCATGCGAGGCAACGCCAGCGCCGCGGCACCGTTGTTGTAGTCGACCAGCACCTTGAAGCCGCCACCGCGCACCGCCTCGAGGTCGACCTTGCTCAGGATCTCCTCGACGTAGCGGTCCGTCTGACCGTCGCGCCGGATGATCCTCCCCATCTCGTAATGCGAGACGCGCCTGATGTCCTCCCTGAAGTACAGGCTCTCCAGCTTTCGCTCCACGCGCTTGTCGAGGTCGAGCCCGTGGTCGTCGAAGATGCGAATGTCCACGGACCGTGGATCGACCGGCGACGTCTGTACATGGATGGCCGACACGTGCGTGTGGCGAGCCCAGTAGCGAGCGACGGGCGCAGGCAGAACCGACAGGTCGGTGACGTTGGCGCCTGACGAGATGAGCCCCGAGGTGACCGCACGAAGGATCATGCGCGCGGACCGCGTGTAGTCCCGCGAGATCGCGATCTCGGTGCCTTTCGGGCTAAGCGCGCCCACCGCCGCGCCGAGGCGAGCCCCGAATTCGGGCGTGAACTCGACGTTGGTAAGCCCGGTGAGCCCATAGGAGCTGAACAGCCCGCGTTTCCACGAACCTGCCCAGATGATCGACTCGTGCACGACGGCACCCGGCTCGACCTCCTTGTTCGGCCAGATCCGCACGTTCGGGTTGACGGTGGACCCAACTCCGATCACGACCTCGCTGCCGATGACGCTGCCCTCTTCGAGCAGACAGCCATTCTTTACAGTGACCGAGCGGCACACAACGGCGCCCCGCAGGCGCGAGTTCTCCCCGATGTAGCTGTGGTCCCACAGGATGGAGTTCGAGACCTTCGCGCCCGAGTCGATGGTCGTGTAGCCCCCGACCACGCACGGCCCGTTCACCCACGCGCCCGCCCGCACCTTGGCGCCGGCGCTGATGAGCGCGGGCCCGTCGATGCGTGCGTGCGGCGACACCTCGGCCTCGGGGTGGATCCAGATCGACTCCCCCACCATGTCCCCAGGGATGTCGACCTTGACGCGCCCCTCGAGGCAGTCGAAGTTCGCCTTGATGTAGGCGCTGTGGCTGCCGACGTCCTCCCAATAGCCAGGAGCCACCCAGCCGAACACGGGCTCGCCCTGCTTCAGCAGCTTGGGGAACACATCGCCCGACCAGTCGGTGCTCTCGCCCGGGCGGAAGAAATCGAAGACTGCCGGGTCGAGGATGTAGATGCCGGTGTTGGCCAGGTCGGAGATCACCTCGCCCCAGCTGGGCTTCTCGATGAACCGCTGCACCGCTCCGCCCTCGTCGACGACGACCACGCCGTACTCGAGCGGGTTCGGCACCGGCTTGAGCACGATGGTCGCCAGCGCCCGGCGCTCACGATGAAAACGCGCCGCCGCGATCAGGTCGATGTCGGTGAGCGAATCGCCAGAGATGACGACGAACGTTTCCGTGAGCTGCTGACGCGCGAGCATCACTGAGCCCGCAGTACCGAGAGGCGAGTCCTCGACCGAGTAGGTCAGCGCCACGCCCTGCTCCGACCCATCGCCAAAGTAGTTTCGGATGGAGGCGCCGAGGTACTGCACGGTGGCCACCACGTCGCGCATCTGGTTGCGCCGTAGGTGCAGCAGGATGTGCTCCATGATCGGGCGCCCGGCGACGGGCACCAGCGGTTTTGGCTGGCGGCTGGTGAGCGGTCGGAGGCGCGAGCCTTCGCCCCCCGCCATGACTACCGCCTTCATGCCCCAGTCATCGCAGTCGATACCATCGTAAGTCGATGTTGGAAGAACTCGACCACGGCGTTTCGATGTTGGAGGAGCTGAATCACCTCGCCTACGACCTCCTGTGGACGTGGGAGCCTCGGATCGAGGCCGCCTTCCGTGTCCTGGATCCCGAGCGCTGGGAGACGACCAGGCAGAACCCGATCGTGCTCCTCTCCCAGCTCGGCGAGGACGGCGTTCGGAGGGCCATGGAGAAGCCCGAATCCCGGACCGCGCTGGACGACGCCCGCGCCGCCTACCGCGAGTACTACGACCGGAATCCAGCCTTCATGAACGCGAAGGCCCCCCTGGTGATCGGCTACTTCTCGCTCGAGTTTGGCCTGGCCGAATGCCTGCCCATCTATTCAGGCGGACTTGGCGTCCTGGCGGGCGACCACCTGAAGGCCACCAGCGACCTGGGCCTGCCGCTCGTCGCGGTCGGCCTGCTGTACAGGCAGGGTTTCGGCCGGCAGGAGATCGACGCCGGCGGCCGCCAGATCGAGGTGTACATGGAGCATCGCGGCATCGATCTGCCGGTAAGGAAGGTCGAGGGCGTCGAGGTCGAGGCGCCCATCGGCGACCGCATGGTCAAGATCGCAGTCTGGCGCGCCCAGGTCGGCCGGGTGCCCCTGTTCCTGCTGGACACCGACCTGGAGTCCAACCCCCCAGACCTTCGCGCGATCACCGACCGCCTCTATGTCCCCGAGCCTGACCGGCGGCTCCGCCAGGAGATCGTGCTCGGCATCGGCGGCGTGCGGGCGCTGCATGCGCTGGGCATGGTGGCCGGCGTCTTCCACCTCAACGAGGGACACAGCTTCCTGTGCGCGATCGAGCGGATCCGCGAGCTGCGCGCCTCGCGCCGCATGACGCTCGAGGAAGCGCGGCTGGTCGCCCGCGCCGGGATCGTTTTCACCACGCACACGCCAATCGCGGCGGGCAGCGACTACTTCGAGCCGGGCCTGGTGTGGGACCTGCTGGGCCCCTACCTCGACGAGGTGGGCATCTCCTTCGACCGGTTCATGGACCTCGGCCGCCAGAGGCCGGGCGATCCACGCGAGCGCCTGTGCACCACGTACGCGGCCCTGCGCCTGGCGGACCAGGCAGTGGGCGTGAGCCGGCTCCACGGCACCGTGTCGAAGAGATTGTGGAAGGACGCGTGGCGTGGGCTGCCGGAGGTGCAGGTGCCTATCGGCTCGGTCACCAACGGGGTCCATATGCCGACGTGGGTGGCGCCCGAGATCAGGGGCGTGCTCAAGCGATACGTTGGCCCCGACTGGTGGGACCTCGACGGCACCGATGGTCGTTGGGAGGCTGTGTTCGAGATCCCGGCGCAAGAACTGTGGTCGATTCACACGAAGCTCAAGCGCCGGCTGCTCGAAATCGCAAACAAGCGCTCGGAGCACGCCGCAGACCTCGATGCCAATGCATTGACGATCGGATTCGGTCGGCGGTTCGCGCCTTACAAACGAGCCAGCCTCCTGCTGCAGGACTCGCCGCGGCTGACCAAGATGCTGCGGAGCTCGAAGCATCCCGTGCAGTTTCTCTTTGCCGGCAAAGCGCATCCCGCCGATCAGCAGGGCAAGGACATCGCCGCCGACGTCGTCGCCTTCGCGCGCCAGCAACCACGTGTGGCGTTCTTGAAGGATTACGACATCGAGCTGGCCGGCCACCTGGTGCGCGGCGCGGACGTGTGGCTCAACAACCCCCGCCGTTTCCTCGAGGCCAGCGGCACCAGCGGCATGAAGGCCGGCGCCAACGGCGTGCTCAACGTCAGCATCCTCGACGGATGGTGGGACGAGGGCTACCGGCCCGAGCTCGGGTGGGCGATCCCCTCAGGCGCCACGCTCGATCGCCCGGGGGTTGACGACCAGGCAGAGGCGGAGAACCTGTACCGCCTGTTGGAGCGCGACGTCGTGCCTGCGTACTTCGAGCGAGACGAGAACGGGATCCCGCAACGCTGGGTCGAGATGATGCGAGCGTCGATCCGGCACATCGCCACGGAGTTCGCCGCGAGGCGAATGGTGATCGACTACTTCAACACGGCGTACGCGCCGGGAGCACGACGGGTGGAGCAGCTGCGCTTACTTCCAGACTGGGGCGGCTAGAGCGGTCAGTCAACGAGGGACGGG
This sequence comes from Candidatus Dormiibacterota bacterium, assembly GCA_040004595.1. Classification (GTDB taxonomy): domain Bacteria; phylum Chloroflexota; class Dormibacteria; order Dormibacterales; family Dormibacteraceae; genus Palsa-872. The sequence continues at coordinate 5,930 of JBDUAO010000008.1, forward strand.
CTGCCGCGCCGCTCTCGCCTCGCGCTGATGCCGGCAAAGTAGAGCTGCACGTACTTCTGCGCCGAGCGCGACCACGACACGTCCTCCGTCATCGCCCGCCGAACCAGCCACGCCCACAGCGAGGGGTGCCGGTACGTCTCAGCAGCCCTGACCACCGCCCCGAAGAACTGCCACGCGTCGTACTCGCCGAACCGGAAGCCGTTGCCCGTCGCCGCCACAGGGTCGTAGTCCTTGATCGTGTCCGCAAGGCCACCGGTCGCGCGCACCACCGGGATGGTGCCGTAGCGCAGAGCGATCAGCTGCGCCAGGCCACAAGGCTCGAAGCGCGATGGCATCCACAGCATGTCGGCGCCGGCGTACACCCGCTGCGCGAGCGCCGAATCGAACCCGATCGTCGCGGCCACCTGCTTGGGCCTCTCCCCCGCCCACCGGCTGAACATGTCCTCATATCGCCGGTCACCCGCGCCGACCACCACCACCTGCAGGCCAAGGTCGAGGAGCGCGGGCATCGCCTGCTCGACGAGGTCGAGCCCCTTGACGTCGTAGAACCTCGACACCATCGCGCACAGCGGCTTGTCCGAGTGCCCCAGCTTGAGCTCGCTGCGAAGCTCCGCGCGGTCGAGCGCCTTCGCCTCCGGCGCCAGCGCCGAGTAGTGATGCGGGAGGTTGGGATCGTGCTCGGGATCGAAGAGCTCGTAATCGATGCCATCGATGATCCCGTGCAGCTTGTGCGCGTGCACGCGCAGCAGCTCGTCGAGGCCCTCGCCGTACTCCGGGGTCTGGATCTCCTTCGCATACGTTTCGCTGACGGTGTTGACGACATCGGCGAAATGGATGCCGCGCGCCAGAAAGTCGACCACGTCATCCAGGCCGGGAATCCCGGCTCGGAGCAGGCCCCACCGCTCCAGCCCCGCGAGCTGCAGAGCGCCAAAGCCAAACTTGCCCTGCTCGGCCAGGTTGTGGATGGTGAGCGCAGTCGAGATCTCGCCGATCGGCCCTTCCGCGTAGACGCGCTCGATCAGGTTCGGCACGAGCGCCGCGAACGCGTCATGGACGTGGATCACGTCCGGCATGAAGTTCAGCGGCTGCAGCATCTCGAGCAACGCACGGCTGAAAAAGACCGACCTGGCGTCGTCGTCGCCAAATCCGTAGATCCCGTCGCGGTCGTACAGCGATGGGCAGTCGATGAAGTAGACGACGATCTCGCCGAGGCGACCCTCGAAGATGGTGGCCGCCAGGGTCTGGGCGCCAAGCGGCACCTGCAGGTCGGTGAGCACCGGCTTGAGCCCGAAGCGCGCGATGTCGATCTGCTTGTAACGCGGCATCACGAGCCGTACGTCGTGACCCAGCCGGTGCAGCTCCTTCGAGAGCGCCGCGGTGACGTCGGCCACGCTGCCTGACTTCGCGAACGGCAAGAGCTCCGCGGTCGCGATCAGCAGCTTGAGGCGGCGGGACTCTGAGACCTCAACCGGCTGCGGATCCCCCGGGATGCGCAAGCCGAGCGATCCGTTGGGTGGAATCTGCTCGATGTCGCGGCCTTCCCGGCTCACCACCAGGGCCAGCTCGAGCGTGTCCCCCTCTCGCTTGGTGAGGTGCGTGAACGGCACCGAGAGAAAGAACGGATCAGGGGCCTCCCAGTCGGTCTCGGCCTCGGCCCTGGTCTGCGGCTCGACCACGAGCGCCACAGTCACCGAGGCACCGCCCGACCCCTTGGGGACGACGCGGATCACGTGCGCCGGCTCGAAGCCGAGCTCCGCCGCCGCTGCGACCGGGAGCGGCAGATCAAGGTTCCCACTGCCGTCCGCCGCAGGCGCGCCCGAGCAGTAGATCCAGAACTCGATGTGCTGGTCCTCCAGCTCGGCCGGGGTCCGCGGCGTGTCGATCCTGAAATACAGGCGCTCGTGGTCGCAGCCGTAGAAGACGCGCTCGACCACGCCCGCGGGCCGGTGCAGCGCGCCGAAGCCTGACCCCACCAGGTAGTAGCCCGCGTGGCTCCACGAGAGGTCATTGATGGATGTCGGGCTGATGCTGATCGAGGGCACGCCGCGCTCCGGTGTGCTGGCGCGCTCGATGATCGGCTGGAAAAGGCGCGCCGGGGGGCGCTGCCCCATCAGCTTGTACACGTTGCGCAGGTGCAGGCGGAACTGGTTGTCCCAGATGGGATCCATACCCGAGTCGTGCTTGCGGCTGAACCACCAGAACCAGTCGCTGCCCTCTGTGATCAGGATCTCCCGCCAGGCCAGAGCCGCCTGCTCCGATTCCTTGGGTCGCTGGCGCAGCTGGTCCTCGAGCCAATCGCGAGTCTCAGCCAGCAGGTCCCACGCGATGTTGTGCTCCGGGTCGCCGATCCATGTATCGAGGCTCGCGCCGATCCAGCTCCCGGTGTGGAGGCGGTGCAGCTGCTGGCGAGCGGGATGCTCCTGGAGGAAGTCGCTGACGGTGGTGGTGACGATGTCCTGCGACGCCTCGAGCTCGGTGTAGAGGGCGTTCAGGAAATCGTGGCCGTCTCGCGGGTAGAACTCCCACGCGTTCTCACCGTCGAGCGCGATGACAGCGAGAAAGTCACGGTCCTCCTGCTGCTCGCGGATCCGCCCGAGGCGGCCGATGAGGTCCCTCGCGGCGTCGATCGACGACATGCGCTGGTAGTCGAAGCCGATCACGTTGGACAGGTTGGAGTCGCGGAACACCATCGCCACCGAGCGGCCCTCGCGATCGACGTGGTGAGGCTGGTAGAGCCGCTCCGCGGACAGGTTGCCCTCGACCGAACGGGCCAGGACCTCGGCATCGCTGATCATCCAGTTGATGCCGGCCTTCACCGCGAGGCCGACCACGCTTTCGCCGACCGCCATCTCGGACGGCCACATGCCCACCGGCTTGCGGCCCACCAGGCGCTCGAACAACCCCTGGCCGAGCTCGATCTGCCGCTCAGCATCCTCGCGGTGCGAGAAATGCCGCTCGGGCAGGGGCAGTTGCGGATTGGCGGTTCGCGCCGAGTCGACGTGGCAAAGCAGCGGCAGGATCGGGTGGTAGTAAGGAGAGAAGGTCAGCTCGGCCTGGCCGCGGTCCGCGAGCTCGCGGTATTTGGGGATGACCAGTTTCATGATCTCCATCTGGGCCTCGAACAGTGGGTCCTTGTCGGCCTCCGTGAAGTCGTGGTCCTTGCGCTTCAGCTCAGCGAGGCGCGGGTCGGACTCCGCCCATGCCGGGTCACACCACGCCAGGTTGAACCACACCTGCAGGTCGCGCAGGTCGCCGATCGTGAACTGCGCATCGACCGGACGCGCCGCCAGCTCGAGGTAGCGAGGCGACTGCTGGACGCGCAACGCCCGCGGTGATTCGCGCATCCACCGGAGAACGAATTCGCGCTCCTCGCCGGACAGGTCCTCCGCGTTGCGGCGGCTCAGGTTGAGAAAGAGGTCGACCGACTCCTCCTTCCCGTAGTCCTCGATCTGCGCCAGCAGCGAGGGCACCAGGTTGAAGGTGGTGCGCACCTTTGGGTAGGCGTCGAGCAGCGCCGGCATCTTGAAGTAGTCCTTGGCGGAGCGGAGCCGCACCCAGGGCAGCAGGTACGTGTTGGTGAGGTCGTCTTTGTAGTACGGCTGGTGCATGTGCCAGACAAAGGCGACGTGGAGAGGCTTCACCTGTCAATCATCCCAGCGTGGCGGGTCCGGCTGTTTCTACTTGGCCGCGCCATCAAGCGCGCGGATGAAGTTCACGAATACGCGCTGCTGCTCTCGCAGGATGCCGAGCGCGCCGAGCTCCCACCATTCGTCAGGAGTGAAATAGGCGCTCACCTCGGCCTCCGGACCCGACTTGCTGAACCACTGGATGAGGTGGAGATTGTCGGATTGCAACAGCCACTTCGCCATCTCGACGTAGCGCGGGTCGCCGGTGAGCCTGGCCTTTGAGTACGCGTGATGCATGAGGCGGAAGATGCCCTGTTGCGCGTGGTTGCCGAGGAAGAACTCCATGCCGCCCTCGCCGGCCCACGTCGTCCCGTACTCGTTGGTCGGAACCTCGAAGCCGCGATCTCCGAGCTCGGCGATCGCCTCCGACGGCAGCATCATCTTCACCTTGCGACTCTTCAACGCCGCGGCGAGCGCCGGTACGAATGTGAAGATTCCGGTGTTCGCGTGGTGATGCTCGCCGAAGGTCTCGAAGTCCCAGCCCAGCGTGACGAGATCGCCCCACGTGTCGCGGATCCAGCCCGCGTAGCGCTCCGGGGTCAGCGGGAACTCGGACCAGCCGCGATTCGAGAATCGGTAACCGACGTCGTCCGAGAGGTCGCGATGACGTGGCAGCAACGCCATGCGCTGCAGCGGGTAGCGGTAGACGTGCGTCGGCTCACGCCATCCCATCTGCCACTCGCGCCCCTCCATGAACGCACCGGTGAAACCGCACTGCTGGAGCGCGAAGTACACGTCGTTCGACATGAACATCTCGGTGGTATCGGTCACCGCCACCGGCTTCTGGAACAGCGCCTCGAGCCGCTCGCGCGCGGAGACCATCGCCTCCTTGAAGGCGAGGATGTCGAAATAGAACAGCCACGAGTGGCATGGCTCGACGCAGACCACCTCGACATTCGGGCTGGCGCACAGCTGTTTGAACGAATCGAGAACCTTCGGCGCCCACGCCTCCGCCTGGAGCAGAAAGGAGTTGCTGAAGCCGATCGACATCTTCCAGCCACGCTTGGTCAGGTCGCGAAACATCTTGCTGGCCGGGATGTAGGAGAACTTGGCCACCTTCTCGAAGTAGCGCCGGTTCATCGGCTCATCGAATATGTGATCGGGCATCGCTTCCGCGGACGTGTTCGGCGGGATGACCTGTGCGGGCAGCTTCAGCCGCCGCGGCTGGTGCACGACCGTGTAGACGACAAGGTTTTCAGCCACGAGGTGCGGCGGTCCTTGGCGACGGCCGCCTCGTGGTCTGGACCGCCGGCGGCTCCGCGGCGGGCAGCCTCACCGCCTGCTGCGCGGCCGCAAACTCGACTCGCGGCAGCAGCTGGTCGATGACCTTCTCCCACGTGTACTGCCGCGCGGTGACCCGGCCGCGCCTGCGGATCGACGCGGCGAGCTGCGGCCTCCGCTTCAGCAGGTTGAGCTCCGTCACCAGCTCGATCGGGTCGTCGGTCTCCATCACCAGGGCATTCTGAAACGCGTGCGCGTAGTCCTCGCCGGTCGAGCCAGTAACGGCCACCCCGCCGGCCGCCATAACCTCGAGACCGACCAGGCCGAACGGTTCGTGGCCCGAGTTGGCGAGGACCGCGTCGCTGGCGGTGTAGATGACGCCGAGCATCTCGTCGGACAGGAAGCTCAGGAGGTTGATCACGTCGGCGTCGGGATTGTCCCGAAGGATGGTGGCGAGGCCCGCTGCATTCCCCGGAGACTTCACGCCGACCACGGTCAATCCCTGGTGCTCCGCGTGCGAGATGACCTGGCCTCCATGCGGCTCGTGCCCGCCGCGAATCACAAGCTTCACGCGCGCACCATGACGCTTCAGATAGCCGGCTGCGGAAATCGCCATCAGCCATCGCTTGTCGGGGTCGAAGCGGCCGATCTTGAAGCAGAGGTGGTCGGCGGCAGCGGCCGCCCTGACCTCGGCGACCGCCACCGGGTCCGCATCGTGGATGGAGGAGCGAAGGATGCCGTTGGAGACGACCATGGGGTTCTGGCCCGATTCCCACATCCTGAATTTCATGTAGCGGCTCACCGTGGTCATCGAGGTGGCGAAGGCCAACGCGCCCCAGTTGATGCGATCGAATCCAAATGTGTTGTTCGCGTTCCACAACATGACGACCCGGTCGCGGAGGCTCCGGAAATAAAGCGAGTCGGAGATGAGATTCATCGATGCCGCGGTGTGCCACTCCTCCCCCAACAGGACGACATTGCGACCCGACGCAATCGCGGGAGCGATGACGTGGTTGACGAGGCTCAGCGGCAGGCTCGCGTTCCAGTCGCGGACCTTCTCGTCCTCGCCGTCGTACACACCGCCCGGGTGGCGAGCCGATATCCACTGGCACCACCGCCAGTAATGAAGACGTCCACCTTCACGAGTCTCTTCGCCGGGAAGGTTGGGGTCACCACAGAAGAAGAGATGGGTCTCATAGCCGAGGTGCGCCAGAGTTCGCGAGAGACCCTTCACCCGAACCCCGAGCCCTCCGACCTGGCTGTACTCATCAGGACCTTCGAAGCTCAGGATCACGAAGACGGTTGTCTGCGGGGTGAAGTTCACCTGCTCGATGCGACCGCCTTGAGGGCCGCCGCGTGCAGCTCGGCGGTGGGCGAACACAGCAATGTCGTCCTGGTCTCGAGGTTGCATGTGAGGCCGCCCAGTGGCCCGCCCTTCAGATCCGTGGCGGTGCCGCCGGCCTCGGACAGGATCAGCAGGCTCGCGCTCATGTCGAAGAGTCGCATTGGGATCGGCGCGCAGAAAGCATCGAATGCGCCGGCTGCCGTGTGCGCGATGGACAGGGCCATCGAACCCAGAATGCGAACCTTGCTCGAGCTAGCGACCAGCCCTTGCGCCGCCGCGAGAGATCGCGGGTTGCTCTCCAGCGCGACGAGCCCGACGCGGCCGGGATCATCGGGAGGTTGCACCATCAGGGGCCTGCCGTCTCGCCACGCTCCCTGCTTCCTGACGGCTCTCCATTCCTCTCCGTTGACGAGATTCAGGACATAGCCGGCGAGCGTGTCCGCCACAGTCGGCCCATCGAGCACCGTTAGCATGAGCCCGAAGAATGGAATGCCTTGCTTGGCGTTCAAGCTGCCATCGACCGGGTCGACGAGCACCAGGGGAAAGTCGGCGCCGAAGCTGCGCCTGCCGACCTCCTCCGAGATGACAGAGAAGCGCTCGCCGTCGCCGGCGACTCCTTCCAGCCGGCCGAAGGCGACAGCCTCGGCCGCGCGATCCAGCTCCATCGTTCGGTCGCCGCCTGCCCCGACCGTGAGCTCTGCGCGCCCGGCTTCAGTGCCCGCGAGCGGTAGGACGGTTTCACGCACAGACGCGCCGATTCGCCCAAACAGTGCGAGCCAGTCGGCTGGGCTCAGCGCGATCGAAGAAAGCCGGCGGGGATCCTCGAAATCTCAGGCAAGGCCGGGGCCGCCCGAAAATTGCGGGTCCATCTTCCGGCGGCGGCGCCGGCGGCGCTCCACCACGATCGTGGTCAGGAACGGCTGCTGCATCGCCCACACCTTCTCGATCAGCTGAGGGATGGGGATGCTGTGCGGTGCCTTGATGCCGAGCATCACGAGGCGCTCAGCCGCTGTGTCGGTCAGCTCCGTCTTGTCGTGCAGGTTCAGCTGCTCAAGGGTTTCCAAGATGTCGTCGAGACGGCGCAGTACCTGCCGCCGCTCCTGATCGTCCCCCTGGAGCATCGAGAAAGCTTACTTGCTGGCGGCGGTGGTGAGCGCGAGGCTCACCTCGGCTGGGCGTTCGAACTGCAGCCAGTGGCCGGCGCCCTCCAGCACCTCGAGTCGGTATTCGCCGTCGACGTGCTGTGCGGTTGCCTCTGCGGCGCGCCGCCCAAGAGCGGGATCCTGATCGCCCCATAGAAGGGTGGTTGGCATCTTGATGGGCCCGACGTGGATCGGGGCCTCCCAGGCGCCGCCGCCTGCCGCCAGGTTGGCGCGGTAATAGTTGAGAGCGGCGGTCAGGCGTCCGGGTCGGCTCACCGAGCGCGTGAAATGGTCGATCACGCTGCGGGGGACCGCATCCGGGTTGGGGCCGAGCGAAAACATTCCTCGGAGCCTGCGGTGCTCATCGTCCGCGAGGACCTGCTCTGCCTTGCCCTCCATCAGAAAGAGGCCGACGTAGCGCGAGCGGGCCTGCTGGTCCTCGTCACCGCTGCTGGCGGCGGCGAGCGCTGCTGGATGAGGGACGGACAGAGCTGTGAGCGTTTTCGTCATCTCCGGATACCTGCCTGCGAAATACCACGCGACCATCGCCCCCCAGTCGTGGCCGGCCACGTGGGCGGCGCTTCGTCCAAACGCGTTGATGAGAGAACGAACGTCCTCGGCGAGGTGATCGATCGAATAGTTCTCCACACCCTCGGGCGCGTCGCTCAGCCCGTAGCCGCGCATGTCGGGCGCGACCGCGAGGATGCCGGCGTGGGCGAGCGCATCGACCTGCTTCGACCACGATTCGGCGCCCTCCGGAAAGCCGTGAAGAAGGATGACCATCTCTCCATCAGCCGGCCCGTCGACCATCGCGCGAAACCGCAGGCCGTTGGCCTTGACCATGTGCTGGCTCGCTGTCACTTGATCTCTCTGAGGAAATCGGCGGCGACGTCGAGGGCGTGGTCGAGGACCTTGAGCAGGCCGTGGCCCTGGCCCTCGAATACCTCCAGCCTCGCGTCGGGAATTGTCTTCACCCACTTCTTCAGCAGGTCGATTCGAGCGAACGGATCGCGGTCTCCGCTGAGGAAAAGGGTCGGGCAGCGGATCAAAGGGAAGTGCTCTGTCCTCAGCTGGTCGGTGAACCCTGGTCGATGCAGTGGATACGAGAAGAGGATGAGCCCGCCGAAGTCGGCTTCGACCGCCGCCATGCTCGCGACCCGCCCTCCGAACGACTGTCCGCCGCCGATCACGTCGTGACCGCCGCCTGATGTCTTGATGAAGACGGGTACGGCGCGTTCTGCGCCGCCGCGAGGGAGGTCGACGGCGACCGCGTCGATGCCGCGCTGCTTGAAACCGATCACGTAAGGCTTCATCGCGGCGGCAGTGCCTGATGCGCCGTGGCCGAGGACGACTCTCATGATGGAAATGCTTTCAATTGAGGTGCGCGACGCGTTGTTGTGCCAACCATTCGCGCGAAATGGTGAACTCGATGCGACTTATGCACAGGGCACACCAGACAATTTCGCAACGCTCGCATGCGATGTGTTGATGGTCCTTCGAAAGGTCCATGTGCATGGTGAAGGTCCCGCACTCGAAGCATTTCACCGGACACCTCACGAAAAAAAATCTTATCAACCCCTTGACGTGGGCGTGACATTCCGGTATCTAAACAAGTTGTATGGCGTTGCGTTACTTGGTTGTCACCACAGAGACGACTGTGCGCGACCCATTTCGTAAAACCGCCACGGTCACGGAGACCTCGTCGTTGAGGCTCTGCGGCGAACCCCGATGGATCACAGAGATGGAATCCATCGGGTCGACAAAATTCGCGAAGGAGGTATTGAATTATGGCTGCTAAGAAGAAGGCTGCAAAGAAGACTGCTGCCAAGAAGAAGCCGGCTGCAAAGAAGAAGAAGTAGTAACAACTTCTTTTTCTTTATCCGTTAGTTAGTGCGAGCCGGGGTTCTGTGGAGCCCCGGCTCTCCTCTTTGATGTGGGTCCTTGATGAAGCCGATGAGCTGGTTAGCGACTCGTATCAAAACAAGGAGGTGAGAAAATGGCTGCCAAGAAGAAAGTCAAGAAAGCTGTCAAGAAGGCCGTGAAGAAAGTCAAGAAGGCCGCGAAGAAGAAGAAGAAGTAGTAGTCATCAGGGCCGGGGCGAAAGCTCCGGCCTTTTCTTTTCTCTTTCTTCCCCCATATAAGAAGGAGGCTTGACTTACGAACATCTGTTCGCTAGCCTTCACCTACCTCCTTCTCCCCTGCGTCTTCACCCGGAGGCAAAAAAGATGCAGGAATCCCAACTCGACAATGCCATCAGCGCGATCCGGGCGCGCTTTGGCAGCCAGGCGCTGACGAGGGCGGCCGAGCTGCCGCCCCCGCAGCCGTGGTCGAGCGGCACCCCCCTCGATCGCCTGGCCGGGATTGGAGGATTGCCTCGCGGCCGGCTCACGCTCCTGACCGGCAGCGGAACCAGCGGCAAGCTCACGCTCGCCCTGGCGCTGCTGGCAAGCGCCACTCATGAGTTCGCCCACACAGTCGTGATCGACAACAACTTCTCATTCGACCCGTGGCCCCTGCTCGCGTTCGATCCCGATCTGCGCTCGCTCACCGTGGTGCGCCTGCGATCGGACCACGCGGGTGAAGCGGCGACGGCGCTGGCCAAGGCGGGCGCCGGCTTCATCCTTCTAATGGGAGAGATCCCTGAGCCATGGCTCGGGCCGATGGAGGCGGGAGCGAATCGCTCGGGGACTGTGCTGGTCGGCGTGGTCGAATCTCCAGGCAGGGCATTCGCGCATGCCTCGAGCTTGAGCCTCGGCTTCTCGCGCGCGGAATGGATCATCGAGCGCGACCAGCTGGTGGGGCTGCGCACAGTTGTGCGCTGCCTCAAGAATCGGGTGGCGCCTCCACTCGGCAAATCCACGATGGAGATCCGCTATCCCCAAGGTGCCCAGCTCTTCCTCCAGCACCAAGTTTCCGAAACGCCGCTTCAACTGGTGGAGCTCGAATGCGCATCTGCTGTGGTCTGACCGGCAGCCTCGAGCTCGCCCAACGACAGGACCTCTACGGCCGCCCTGTGATCGTCGGCGCTTGGGAAAAAGAAGAATGCGTAGTCGCCGCCTCGGACGAGGCGTTGACGTTTGGCGTGGCGCCGGGAATGCCGTTGCGCCAGGCCGAGCACCTGTGCCCCCAAGCGACTTTCGTTCCACCCAACCCCCCGGCCGCCATGCGCCTGCGCGAGCTGATCGCTTCCGCCCTATACGACCTCGCCCCTGTCATCGAGGTCCGGATCGAAGGCGTCATTTGGTTGGACGTGAGCGGCGTGCCGAAGCCTGGCGAATCGATTCGCGAGACGCGGCGCAGGTTGCGCGCCGCGCTCGGACGCGAGCCGCGACTTGGGCTCGCGCCGGGCCCTTTCTCATCACGCCTCGCGGCTGAACGCGCGCGGCCGGGCCGCCTCATGCGCATCGAGGATGCCCGCAAGTTCCTCGGCCCGCTGTCATCGCGCGAGCTGCCTCTCGATGAGGAGCAGCTCGAGCGCCTGGACCTTTTGGGCCTGCGCACCCTGGGGGCCGTGGCCGCCATCGGCCAGCGTGAGCTGGAGAGCCAGCTCGGGCGCGCCGGAAGACACGCTGTCCTGCTCGCGCGCGGCCTCGAGCCAGATCTGCTCACGCCCTGGAGCCCACCTCTGTTCACCAGCACGCACCGTCAGTTCGATCCGCCGGTCGAGGATCGCGAGGCTCTGCTCTTCGTCGCCCGCGCGCTGTGCGGCGACCTCGCTGAAGAGCTCGGCTTGCGCGGCGCCGGCGCCAAGCAGGTGCGAGTACGACTCGTCTTCGAATCAGGCACCCCCGAGGAACGCGACTCGCTGGTGCGCCACCCGCTGGGCGGCGCAGCGGAGCTTTTCGGACTCATCGGCTCGTGGATCAAGGAGTGGCGGCCACGCGCTCCCATCACTGAGCTGTGGATCGAGCTGCCGGTCCTCGAGGGCGCGGGCCGCAGGCAGCTGCGTCTGTGGGCGGGCGGCGACGGGACCAGCGATGAGGTGATCGCCGCGCTCGAGCGGCTGCAGGAACGCCATGGCGACGAGGTGGTCCACCAGCCGCGGCCGGCTCTCCTCTCCTCCCCCCTCCCCACGCGTCGATTCGCATGACCCGCCTGCTGTCGCCGCCCGCCGTGGTCGCGATGACGCTGAGTGCCGATGGCACGCCTGGCTTCATCAGCGGCGAATTCAGCGGCTCGATCGACCCGATCGCGAGGTGGAAGGTCGAGACCGAGTGGTGGGACCGGCCGGTAATCCGCGAGTACTGGAAGGTGCTGCTCAACAACACTCTTCTATGCGAGCTTTACCACGACCTCAGCTGCGACCAGTGGTTCGTGGAGCGGGTCTATGACTGAGTCAGAAGCAGCCATTAGCCGGATATCCAGGCTGATTGGAAACCTTCATCAGGACAGTGCCCGCGTACACGCCTCGCGGCTCCAGTGACGCAGCGGCAGGTGGTCGCGGTGACGGAACTCGGAGTTGGCCAGGGTCAGGCCAAAGAAGGCGTGCAGGAAGTCATCGTCGGGGAGCAAGAAGGAAATCCTCAAGAAAAGAATTGACCCCGCCGGTTCGCTTCGCTGGCTCCGGCCCCTGTCTTGCGACTGGTGCCAGATCCCTCGCACGTTTCCTTCGGGGCCGTGGACAACGTAGGCCCCCCGTGAATGGATGGCAATCCCCAAAATTCGTCGCCAGGCTACCTCGGGTAGCCCGAGCATGAACCCGTACGTCGAGCTGCACTGTCATTCCAACTTTTCCTTCCTCGACGGCGGCTCCCATCCCGCCGAGCTGGCGTTCCAGGCAGCCGAGCTCGGCATGCCCGCGCTCGCGATCACCGACCGCGGCGGCGTTTACGGCGCGGTTCGGTTTCTCCAGGCGTGTCGCAAGGTCGGGGTGAAGCCGCTCATCGGCGCCACGCTCGAGGTCGACGGCCAGGACGTGGTGATGATCGCTCGCAGCCTGCGCGGCTACTCCAACCTCTGCCGCCTGCTCACCCTCGCCCACACCGATCAGCCCAAGGGCGAAGCGCGCGCGACTCTGGCTACCGTCTCAGAGCACCGCGGCGACCTCTTCTATCTCAGCGCGACCGACGACGAGGCTCGCTTACGTGGACTGCAGGAGGGGCTGGGCCGTGAAAGCGTTTTCAGCGAGCTGCACCATCACCTTCACCCCGAGGACCCATGGCTGCTGGAAGGCAGGGCGGAGATGGCGAGGCGCTGCGGAGCTCCGGTCGTGGCGACCAACCAGGTCCACTATCACGTGCCGGAGCGCCGGCGGCTGCACGATGTGATGGTCGCGATCCGCCATCGCGCGACCCTCGATGAGGCGCGGCCTCACCTGTTTCCCAATGCCGAGCATCACCTGAAGAGCGGCGAGGCGATGCGCCCGCTGTTCAAGGGCCATGAGGAAGCACTCGCCACCCCCTGGGAGATCGCACAGCAATGCGAGGTCGATCTCGACTTCCGCAAGGTTCGCTTTCCTGGCTACCCCGTGCCTGCGGGGGAGACGCCTTTCTCCTTCCTCTACAAGCTCTGCTTCGAGGGCATGCGGGACCGCTACCGCCCGATCACTCCCGACGCAGCCAAACGCCTCCAGCGCGAGCTCGAGGTGATCGAGAAGACGGGGCTGGCCGAGTTCTTCCTCATCAACTGGGACCTCATGCGCTTCGCGCGCGAGCATGGCGTTCCCGGCCAGGGCCGTGGCTCTGCCGCCGACTCGATCGTCGCCTATGTGCTCGGCATCACCCGCGTCGATCCCATCGAGCACAACCTGCTGTTCGAACGCTTCCTGCACGAAGAGATGACGAGCATGCCGGACATCGATATCGATTTCTCGACCGAGCACCGCGAGCAGGTGATCCAGTACATCTATGAGAAGTACGGATGGGAGCGGACCGGGATGGTGTGCAACGTCGTCACCTTCCAGCCGCGGATGGCGATCCGTCAGGTCGGCAAGGCGCTGGGCTTCTCAAACGAGCTGCTCGATCGGCTCGCAAAGGGCGTCGACAGGTGGTTCACCGAGGACGTCGAGGATGCAATGACCGGCGCCGTTCCCCCGCCTGAGCTGCGGCCGAAGAGCTGGCACCAGTTCCTGGAGCTGTGCCGGGAGGTGATCGATTTTCCACGCCACCTGTCCATTCACAACGGCGGGATGCTGGTCACCGGGGAGCCGCTCGTCGACATCGTGCCGGTCGAGCCGGCGACGATGGAGGGGCGGCGGGTCATCCAGTTCAACAAGGACGACGTCGAGGACCTTGGCCTGATCAAGATGGACATGCTCGGCCTGCGCACGCTGTCGGTCATCGCCGAGGCGCTGGAGCTGATCAAGGACAGAGAGGGCGTGCGGCCCGACCTCGACCAGCTGCCTCTCAACGACCCGAAGGTGTTCGAGATGTGCAGCGCCGCCGACACCATCGGCGTGTTCCAGATCGAGTCGCGGGCACAGATGCAGACCCTTCCCCGCACCCGGCCCAACAGCTTCAACGACCTGGTGGTCGAGGTCGCCATCATCCGGCCCGGCCCGATCCAGGGCAAAGCCGTTCATCCCTACATCAACAGGAAGCAGGGCCGGGAGCCCGTCACCTATCCGCATCCGCTGTTGGAGCGGATCCTCAAGGACACGCTTGGGGTGATCCTTTACCAGGAGCAGATCATCGAGATCGCGATGACGGTCGGAGGCATGACGCCGAGCGGGGCGGATGGCTTCCGGCGAGCGATGACCCGCCATCTCAACCATGTCGAGATGTCTTCGCTCGAGGGGGTCTTCATCGAGGGGTGCCTCGCCAACGGGGTTTCTCGCGAGGTCGCGGACCAGCTGTTTGCCTCGGTGCAGGGCTTTGCCGTTTACGGCTTCTGCCGCTCGCACGCTGCCGCCTTTGCCCGCACGGCCTACGAGACGGCATGGCTCAAGCTCAATCACCCCGTCGAGTTTGGCTGCGGCCTACTCAACAACCAGCCGATGGGCTTCTACCACCCGAGCGTGCTGGTCGAGGATCTGAAGCGCCATGGCGTCAAGGTGCTGCCAGTTGACATCAACCTCTCCGACATTCGCTGCTTACCGGAGCCAATCGAAACGCCGGCTCGCCCAATGCTAATGCCCCTCGCGGGGCCCTCCCGCCTCCCGTCCGGCTCCCTCCCCCAGCCGGCACACCAAGGCGAACCGTATGGCGATTTCGCAACCGTTGGAACCCTGCCTGTTAAGGCCGAGCATGCGATGCGCGTCGGCTTCAACTACGTCCGCGACCTCGGCGAGGACGGCCGCAAGGCAATCGTCGCGGAGCGCGAGCGCGGCCCCTACAAATCCTTCGACGACTTCGTCGACCGCCTTCGTTCCCGACCCATCGGCCCGCGAGCGGTGCGCAACCTCGTCATGGTCGGCGCCTTCGACGCGCTCGGCCAATCCAGGCGGGACCTCCTCTGGGGCTGGCAGGAGCGATGGCACGGCCGCGGCCTCAGGCGTGGCATCCAGTCCCAATCCGAGCTGCGCCTGAACGGCACGGCCCCCGACCTGCCCGCCCTCGACGACTTCGACCTCAACCAGCTCGAATACCGCATCTCCGACCTGTCGACCGGCCATCACCTGATCCACTTCTGTCGCGACCGCCTGACCGACCTCGGCGCCCTCGAAAGCAACCACCTCCCCGCCATCCCGAGCGGCCGAACCGTCCGGGTCGCCGGTCTGGTCATCACCCGTCAGGCGCCCTCGACGGCGAAGAAGATCCGCTTCTTCACCCTGGAGGACGAGTTCGGGCAGGTGAACGTGACGATCAAGCCCGACATCTTCGACCGCTACCGCCAGGTGGCCAACCACAAACCAATCCTTGTCATCGACGGCGTGATGCAGAGGCAGGACGGCGTCTGGTCGGTTTTGGCGACCCACATCCAGGCCCTCGAGGGGGTGCCCAGGCCGAGCCAGCGCTCTCACGACTACCGCTGAAAAGCCCCCACTGCCTACTTTCTGTAGCCAGCGCGGGTCCTTTTAGGCCAAGCTATGTCGGACCCGCGTCGTCAATGCGGCAATCCCCAGAGGTACCACCCATGTCAATCGGCCGAGAAATCGAAGACATCGCGCGCGACCTGATCAAGCATCAGCACGACCACCCACCGGTCCGCGACCTCAACCGCGAGACCGAGAGGCGGCTCACGCTGGCCGACCGCATGGCGATGGACTTCACGCGCCTCGTCGGCAGCTGGATCTTCGTGCTCGCGCAGCTCGGGCTGATGGCGGTATGGATCCTGCTCAATGCCCTGAAACTGATCAGGGGCTGGGATCCCTACCCCTTCCAGTTCCTCAACTTCATCCTCACCCTCGAGGTCGCGGCCTGGCTCTCATTAGCGCTGATGGCGTTCAACCGGCAGGCTGATCGCGACCGTCTGCGCTCGCAGCACGACTACGAGCTCAACGTGAAAGCCGAGGAGGAGCTGAAGGCCCTGATGAACCACCTGATGCACCAGGACGAGATCCTCCTCCAGATCGTCAACCGCCTCGACCGAGGCGACCGTGAGATGAAGCGCCTCGCCCGCCTGCTCGAAACCGCGCAGGACGCTCGCAACGAGCCAAAGCCCGACACGCCGAGGTCGGGCGGCCCCGAGCGCCCGATGAGTGTGCCCGCCCCCTAGCCCGCGGAGACCCTGTAGACCGAGTACTCGCCGTTGCTGTACACGCGCGTCCCGTTCTGGTCCCAATAGGCGCTGCTCGCGTTGCGTGGCTCCGCCAGCTCCTGCGGACCGATGAGCACGTAGCCGACCCCGTACTTGTCGACGAGGTCTGCGGTGTTCGCGGCGCCCTGGAGTATCAACCTCTGGTCCGCCCCCTTCTGCACGAAGTCCGCAAGCCCATACGTCCACAGCCAGCCCGGGTACCCGACCACGATCCTGCGGCCAGAGAGCGTGGCGATCGGGTTGTTGTGTTCGTCCGCCACCACAAACACCGCGTCCCGGCTCGTGTTCAGCCGCGCCCACTCCGCCACCTGCAGCCCCTTCGTATCCGCGAACAGGTAGGAGCTGACCGTCGGATCAGCGGCTCGCGCCAGGTCAAGGGCGCCCGACAGCACCAGCAACCCCAGCAGCACGGTTGCGAGCAACGCCGCCCCCGGCCCGCGTTTGAACAGGCCGGCCAGCAACCCTCCGACCATCACGCTGCCCAGCAGCGCCCAGAAGATAAAGAACTTGGTGTTGTCCCAATTCCATGGCTGAAGGACGATCACGTTCGGAACCAGGAACCACAACCACATCGGCGTGAACCATTTCCCAAAGCCGGTGGGAATCCAGCGCCGCGCAAACTGTGCTGCGATCAACAGCGGAATCAACACCGAGGTGTTCTTGACCCAGAACCAGGCCCAGTTGTCGCCGTCGGTCAGCCACCCCACCTCGATGCAGTAACCGAAGAGGCTTGGTCCAACCCCGCACTCGCTGTTGTTGGCGGGCGGCAGCATCCAGACCACCAGCGGCACGCCGATCGCCAACGCTGGAATGAAAAACGCCAGCCACTCCCGCCGGCGATTGAAGAGCGCCCAGAAGATCGCAAGCGCGACGACGGTGCCGTAAGCGTGGACGTGGAAGACGGGCATCGCCCCCGCAACCGCGCCGGCGAATAGAAGCGGCCGCCATCCCAATCGCTCGCGCGCGGCAATCCACAGCAGCACGAGCACGACCAGCGCCAGGCCGAAGCCGAACAATGTCGAGCGCTGGGGGACGATGTAGGCGAGGACCGGGTTCAGCCACTGGTAGTTGATGTCGCGGTTCAGGGTGTACTCACGCGGCAAGTGCAGGAGAGCGCTGAGGCCGCCGTGCTGGAGGTCGCTGACCAGGTAGATGAATCCAAGGCCGCCGCTCAACAGGAAGACGAACACCGCGATCGCCGCCGCGGCGCGGCCGCCGGCGAAGCGCTGCGCCGCCAGGTAGAGGACCGCAGGAAACGCCAGGCCGAGCAGGCCGCTCGTCAGGACCAGCGTCGATGTGAGATGGCTCCCGAGCGGAACCAGGTTGGCCGCGAGGAAGTCGATCATGAACGGATAGCCGAGATGGTTGCCCGGGTCGATCGGGAACTGGGGCGGAAAGTTGTGTCCGTACGCGAAGGCGCCCGCGAATGAGAGATGGGCGGCCCAGTCGCCCCAGATGTTCACGTACCCCGCCCACAACCCGTCCGACTTATACACATAGGCCTGGCTCAAGAAGTGGAGGGTCCAGGCTCCGCAAACCAGGAGGACGGCCGCCAGCGGCCACGGGTGGCCAGGGCTGCGCGGTGATCTCCACCATCTCGCAGCCGCGTCCGCGAGGTCTGACTTCATGCGGTCGCGCTGGGCGATGGCAGCGCCGGCGCCAACCGCCAGCGAAACCGCCAGGCCCACCAGAACCGTGAGCAGCGTCACATCGCGCACGACCATCGACACGATGAAGCTGGCGGCGGCCACCGCCATCGCACCCAGCACCGTGCCGAATGCAAGGCGCTCCTCGAGGTTGAGATCCACCCCGGACAGATAGGTGATCCCAAAGCCCGCCACGACGCAGCCGGCCAACACGATCGCGGGCGCGCCGACAAGGAGATAGAGAAGCACCAGCAACGCAAATGGCGCGGCCCCGGCCGCCAGCGGGACAATCGGGCGCTCGGCCGGGATCGATGTGGGCCGGGCGACGGTCTCCGCGCCCATCACTGCCAGCACCACAGAGCAGGAGTTATCGGAGCCTCGGGATTGGCCGGGCAGTGCTCGAACCAGATCTTGGGGCCCCAGATCGGCGTGCCCGGCGCGATGTACAGGGCCGAGTTGGAGATCGGGAGGGCGGTCCACACCGGATAGAAGTAGCCGAAGAACAACACGGCCATGACGAGATGTGCGACCAGGATCTGTTTCCCCACCTGGGGTATGCGATGAGCAATCTGCGCGAGCACGAAAGCCAGGGCAAGGATCATGAAGATCAGCCCGCCGAACATGTGGTACATGAAAATCACGCGGGTGATCACCAACCACGGCAGGTACTGGGTGATGAAGCCCAGCAGGATCACGGCGGCAGGAAAGCTCCTGTAACGGACTATGAAGTAGGGCAGCGACATGACGCAGGGCAGGCTCGTCCACCAGATCCATGGATTGCCCAGGTCGGCCATCCACGCGACCAGCGGCTGCCCTGTCCAATGGTCCGTCCCGAGCCCTGTGTACTCGGCGTAGTAGAGGACCGGCCGCGAGAGAAACGGCCAGGACCATGCCGGCGACCCGTATGGGTGAGTTGCGGTCAAATTCTTGTGGTACTCAAAGGACGACCTCTGGTAGTCGATGAGGTCCCCGAGCGGATTGGGCAGCGTGAGGTGGAACCCGCGCGCAAAGAACGGGGACCAGTTGAACGAAGTCACGTGAAACTGCCCGCGAGCGAAAAACGGATACCACGAGGCGAGATAGATCGCGAGAGGGATCAGCAGCAGCGCGACGACAGCCAGCACCACGTAGCTCGGCCAGTGAACGCCGCCCGGAATCGCCGGCCCCTCCCCTCTCGCCCACTCTCGGATCGGGCGGATGTGAACTCCGATTGCGCGTTTCAGCAACCTCATGACCAGGAAGAACCCGATGCTGGCCAGAGCAGCGAGGACTATCCACTTGGAGGCGATGCCGATGCCGAGCACAGTTCCCAAGGCGAGAAGCGAAAGGATCGACCCGCGAGCCTTCCGGCTCTGGATATGGACCAGGAACAGGTAGTAGGCCAGCAGGACGAAGAAGATCGGAAAGATGTCGATCATGCCGATGCGCGACTGAACGAAGAACATGCCGTCGAAGCAGACGAGGGTGGCGGCAGCGATCGCGAACAGTCGGTTCGCCCATAGCCGCCTTGCAAAGAGATACATCATCGGTATGCACAGGACCCCGAAGATGCAGGCGGCGATCCGCCACCCGAACGTGTTGAAACCAAGGTCGATGTAGTCGCCCTTGGCGCCCTCGAAATGCGCGCGATACCACCCGTAACCCCACTCCCCGGCCGCGATGAACATCTTGGCGAGAGGAGGCTCCGGATCGAAGTAATTGAAGCGGCAATCCGTCGTCGACGGCCGGCACAGCTCGATGCCCTTGACGTCGTTGTACGCGTCGACCGGAAAGTAGACCTCATCGAAAACCTGGCCGTTGGGCGGCGACAGGTCACCGTTGGCGTCGGGGTAGCCACGATTGAATGGATAAGCGAGGCCGCAGAGAGTGCCGGGATCACCCTTGGCATCGATTGGGGTGTTCTGCACGCAGTTGGTGATGAATGACCCCTGGTAAGGGTGGAGAAAGAAGTCCGGCATGATCGGGCTATAGAAACGCAGCACGAACGCGATCACGGTGAGTGCCAGCAACGCGACGGCGTCCCAGCGGTCGAAGTGCCGGCGACCTACCGCGGCGGCCGGCGGTTCAATCACCTCCGCCGTTTGCGACGCCTGCCGCCACCCTGGTTCTGGCCCAGGCGATATGGCAGCCGTGAGCTGATCTCCCATGACAACGCATCCGCATCCTTCAAGGGGAGGGCGATCATGTCGTCGTAGACAACGCGGCCGCCAAGCGTCTTCTTGATCGCGGCCATCTCGGTCTCGTCGCCGCGCAGCCTGACGAACAGGGCTGGGCGGTCCATCAGCGGCTTCATCATCGGCGCGACCATCCGCTTCCTCTTCTCGAGGAAGGCGAGATTGAGCGGCTGCACCTTCACGCTGCGGATGCTCTCGTAGGGGATCAGCACGCTCGACCTCAGCGACGAAACCTTGAAACCCTCATCCCTGGGCTCCGCATAGCTGCGGTACTTGTAGAAGAGGAAGGCGCCGCCCAACAGCAGGCCGCTTGGGATGTACAGGAGCCAGATCAAGTTCGAGGTGCTCGTGAGCTGGCCCTTGTACAGCAGCAGGGCGCTCATCCCGACACCCACCAGGACCAGGAATCCTGCGAAGAAGCGCTGCTGGCGCCACAGCTGGTCCGCGTAGAGGATCGGCTGGCGCGGGGTGGCCGGCTGGACCTCGTCGGAGGTCTCGGTGGTGCTCAAGGCCTCTGATTATCGGGTGTGACGCGGCGGAGCTGCCCAGGCGAGAGATCAGGACTCCAGGTGGTCCGAGCCGAAGGCAGGGGTGGACAGGCTAGGAACGCACTGAAAGTGCGTGACGACGGCGGGCCGGGCCCCCTAACGCACGGATCGGGCCGCATGGGGGCCTTAGCTCCGTCTGGGCGGCTCCGACGAATCACCTAGCCCAGTTGCGGCTCCGTTCGACCGCCCGTCGCCACTCGGACTGGAGGCTGTCGGCCTGGTCGCGAGACATCTTCGGCTCGAACTCGCGGTCAAGCTTCCAGAGCGCCTCGAGATCGGCATCCGTCCAGATGCCGGCGCCCAGACCGGCCAGAAACGCTGCCCCGAGCGCTGTCGTCTCCACCTGGCGCGGGCGCCTGACCGGAATGCCGAGCAGATCGGCCTGGAACTGGCAAAGGACGTCCATGACCACGGCGCCGCCGTCCACGCGCAGCTCGCGAAGGGGCTCGCCCGAGTCACTCTCCATTGCCTCGATCACGTCGCGTGTCTGGTAGGCCATCGCTTCGACGGCGGCTCGCACGATCTGTGCGCGCCCGCTGCCCTGCGTAAGCCCGACGATGGTCCCGCGCGCGTACGCGTCCCAATGTGGTGCGCCGAGCCCGGCGAACGCGGGGACCAGGAACACCCCGCCGCTGTCGGGGATCGATGCGGCCATCGGACCCGCCTCCGACGCACTCTCGATGATCCTCAGTCCGTCGCGCAGCCACTGCAGAGCGGCGCCGGTGATGAAGATGGCGCCTTCGAGCGCGTAGCTGAGCCGGCCGGCTCGTCGCCACGCCACTGTTGTGAGCATTCCGGTGCTCGAGGGCACGCGCTGTGGACCTGTCTGCATCAGCACGAACGAACCTGTCCCATAGGTGTTCTTCGCCATTCCCACCGCGGTACACGACTGGCCGAAGAGGGCTGCTTGCTGATCACCCGCGATGCCGCTGATCGGGGCATCGATGCCGCCGAACGCTGCCGGGTCGCTGTGCGAGATCTCACCACTGGAGTCGCGGACCTCAGGGAGATTTGCGAGCGGAACGCCAAACAGCGCCGCCATCTCTTCGCTCCACACACCGCGGCCGATGTCGAACAGCGATGTGCGCGAAGCGTTTGATGCATCGGTCAAGTGATCGCGCCCCGCGGACAGGCGAGCGACAAGCCAGCTGTCCACCGTTCCCAGCGCGGCATTCGCCGCACCATCGACGTTCTTCATCATCCAGGCGAGCTTGGTCGCGGTGAAATACGGATCCAGGACGAGCCCGGTCACCTCGCGCACCCGCTTCTCGTGCCCGGCTTCGCGCAATCGCGTGCAGTCGTCGGCGGTTCTTCGGTCCTGCCAGACGATGGCGCGGGTCAGCGGCTTCAGCGTCTTGCGGTCCCACGCGACGAGCGTCTCGCGCTGGTTGGTGATGCCGATCGCGCGGACGTCGGCAGGTTTGGCACCGGCAGCATCGAGCGCGCCGCGAGCGCTTGCCTGCACCGCCGCCCAGATCTCCTCGGCGTCGTGCTCGACCCAGCCAGGCTGTGGGTAGTGCTGGGTGATCTCCGAATAACCCTTGCCGCGAATGTGGCCATCCATGCCGACGGCCACTGCGGTGGCGCCGGTGGTGCCTTCGTCGAGGCTCAGGACGACTGTGCGGTCAGCCACTCGTGACCGCTGCTACTGAGCCGCTTTCCAGACTCGGTTGAGGCTGCCGGTCGAGTAGCCCTCGAGGTCGACCGAGACGAACTTGTAGCCGGCCGCGCGCACCAGCTCGACCACGCGATCGCGCTCGCCCACCAACTTCGGGATTTCCTGCGCCTCAACTTCGATTCGCGCCACGTCACCGTGGTGTCGGACGCGCACCTGCCGGAAGCCGATGCCCTTCAAAGCTTTCTCCGCGGCTTCGATCTGGCGCAGGGCGGCCACCGTCACCTGGGTGCCGTGCGGTATTCGCGACGATAGGCAGGCGAAGGAGGGCTTGTTCCAGTTCGGGAGGCCGAGCGTGCGGGCCGCCGCCCTGATCTCCGACTTGCCCATCCCCGCCTCGAGCAGCGGGAATCGTACCCCGCGACGGACCGCCGATCCGTGCCCGGGCCGGTGGTCGCCTGCGTCGTCGGCCGTTGCGCCATACGCGAGGTGAGCGAGGCCGAGGTCGATCTGGATTGGCTCCAGCGTGTCGAATAGCTCCTCCTTGCAGTGGAAGCAGCGATCGGGGTTGTTACGCGCGTAGGCCTCGAGCTCGACCTCGCTCGTGGTCACCTCGACCAGGCGAGCGCCTAGCGAGTCGGCCAGCAGGCGGGCTTCCTCCTGCTCGGACTCTGGGTAGGCGGGCGAGCTGGCCAGCACCGCGACGGCGCCGCCTTCGCCCAGCTCTTGCAGAGCGAGCTTGAGCAGCAGCGAGGAGTCGACTCCTCCCGAGTAGGCGACGAGCACCGAGCCGAGGTCGCGAACGATCCCACGGGCCTTGTCGAGGCGGGTCGTATCGAGGCGGTCGAGCTGGATCATCCGTCCAGTCGAAGGTTAGCTGGCTTGGGCTTGCGAGGGCTCCATCGCCTGCATGCCGCACCAGGCCTCGTAGTCGATGAGCCCTGTCACGGTCGGGTGCTCGCCGCACAGCGGGCAGGCCTTGTTGTGGGGCAGCTTCAGCTCGCGGAACGACATGTCCTCGCCCTCGAACAGCAGGTAGCGGCCGATCATCGGCCGGCCGATGTTCAACAGGTACTTGATCGTCTCGAACGCCATCATGCTGCCGATGATTCCGGGCAGCACGCCGAAGACGCCGGCCTCGGCGCAGCTCTGCACCTCGCCGGGCGGAGGGGGCTCGGGGAAAAGGCAGCGGTAGCAGCCGGTGCCCTTGGCGGAATCGAATAGCGCGAGGCGCCCTTCGAATCGGAGGATGCTGCCGTGCACCAGGGGCTTGGCCAGGAAATGCGCAGCGTCGTTGGCCAGGTATCGAGTCGGGAAGTTGTCGGTGCCGTCCACGATCACGTCATACGGGGCGAAGATCCGCATCGCGGTCTCCGAGTTCAGGTGCTCGCTGATCGGCACCACCTCGACGTCCGGGTTCAGGTTGCGCAACGTCTCTGCCGCGGAATCGACCTTGAGGCGGCCGATGTCTTTGGTGCCGTGCAGGAGCTGGCGCTGGAGGTTCGAGGCGTCCACGGTGTCGAAGTCGACGATGCCGATCTTGCCAACACCTGCCGCTGCCAGATACATGGCGGCCGGCGAGCCAAGGCCGCCCGCCCCGAGGAGAAGGACGCTCGAGGACAGCAGCTTGCGCTGGCCTGCCCCGCCCACCTCGGGCAGGATGAGGTGCCGCGCATAGCGGGAGACCTGATCGGGGGTGAAGGTGCGACCCTGTGCCATCTCAACTCACTATACCCAGGGTCCATTACCGCTTATTCCTATAGTGAGAGGCCATGGAGACCGAGTACCTGGACGAAGAGCAGGTCATAGCCCTGTACAACAAAGTGCGCACTGGCAAGAAGACCTGGCCGGCCGAAATCTGGTCCTCACCCGCCGCCCTTCAGTACGCGGTGACGATCTTCGACTACTGGATCCACAACGTCATGGGTTGGAAGGGTTGGCCGGACGCGCGGGGCAAGGTTACCCCTGCCCTCCTGGAGGAGCACCGGCTGGCCGACCTCGTCGAGAGCGTGTTCGTTCCCGAGTTCGGCAACGACTGGCTCGACTTCGAGGTCGTCCTGAACGAGAGCATGCGGCTGTCGGAAGACGAATCCTGGGCGCCCGATGTCGCCGACCGGCAGGAGCGGGTCGAGGCCGCGTTCGAGCATGCCTTCGAACAGCTCATCGGCTCGCCCAAGCAGCAGCCCAAGCTGCTCCCCACCTATCACCGGTTCCGCAATCACCTGCTGCGCATGTGGAGCGCTTTCCAGGAGGCGCAGGCCGAGCACGACAAGGCGGAACGCGAATCAGCCGAGCGGTTCTGGGCGCAGCTCCGGCTCGTCCGCAGCACGCGCGGCCAGGGCGCGGAGGCGTGGTCGATTGTCAACGCCGAGGACGAGCGCCGCGGCGAGGTGACCGTGATCTGGGGCGAGCCTCACCCTTACTGCCTGGTCATCCTCGACGACGATCTCGAGACCGGCGGCTGGGAGCAGGTGATCTACCGGCTCGAGCAGGAGATCCTGGTCGAGGAGCCGGGCATCGTCAGCTACGCCGTGTGGCACAAGGGCTTCGTCGGCGAGTACTACCGGTGCGCCGATTGCGGCGAGCTGCACAGCCAGTTCGACGAGGATGGCGCGAACGAGCTCCGGCTTGACGACCTGGACCCGCCCGACGAGCGGTAGCGGCTAGCCGACGGTCAGCGTGTAGTTCTTGCCTTCCCAGCCGGTCATGTAGTGCGCCGTCCACGAGAAGCTCGTGCCGGCCGCCAGCTTGTTTGAAGGAACCTCAGCCACCCAGACGCCAAGCGTGGTGTCGATCGCCTCGACCTCGCCGAACGTCTTCCAGTCGTCGAACGAGTAATGGATCGAGCCGGGTCGCGGCAGCTGGACCCGCAAGCGGCGTCCGGGCGTCATGTGCGTGATCTGGTGTCGATGTGTCCATACAAAGGCCGGCTCCTGCGCCTGTCCTTCTGTGTACCGCCGCCGTGCGGGCAGCACGATGTCCGGGAAACCCCCCAGCGCAATCGTCACGAGCAGCTCCACGTACTCCGCATGCGCCCACCCAAGCGGGCTCGCTGATCCTGTGGCGCGGCCGAAATAGAGCCCCTTGGCGGGAATGTCCGCGGCATCCCACACCTGCTCAGGGAGCATGAGGCCAGGACCGGCGAATCCTTCGAGCGAGCGAACGATCTCCATCGCAGGCAGGCCCATGGAGAAGAAATGGCGGGCTCGCTCGCCCGTTAGCACGGGCCAGGCACGCCCGCGACCACTACCGTCCCAGGGCGAGCCATCGTCCTTCTCGCCGTAGAGGTCGCCTGCGTAGCGGCGCCAGCTGGGCCCCGCGGGCAGGGTCACCTTCAGAGTCGCGTCCACTCCCTGCAGGCTGCGCAGGATGCGTTCGTCCTTCGGGCGCCGCAGGCCATAACGGACCAGCTCCAGGAACTCTGGTGCGACGGCGCCGACGGTCGGCCTCATGTCTGGATCGCCGGCCAGCCTTACGTACTGCCCGCCTGGGGTCGAGCACCACGTCTCGACGCGATCGTTCCAGTAGTCGGCGACGGCGCGCAGGTGGCTGGCCGCTATGTGCTCGCCCGCCTCGTGCGCGAACTCGCCGGCGACGATAAGGGCCGCGATGCACGCTGCGATGGTCGAGGGTGAGAGCCCGCCGAGGTCCTCCCAGCGATCGAGCTGAGTGAGCGGTCCTTCGCGAAGCAGGAACTGCGCGGCAGGCCGGACCATCACCGGATAGGGGTCGTGGTCGAGGAACCCCGCCACACCGAGACGCCAGGCCAGGAGGATGGGCAGCGCCACCTGGTCGAGCTCGGTCGATGTCCAGTGGGGCGTGCCGTCGACGAACCAGTTCTGGAACCAACCCCCGTCAGGCCGCTGCCGCGATTGGAGGTGGCGGAACGCGCGGAGGGCGGCGGCGGTGTCGCCGGCGTCGAGGAGAGCGGTCGCGATGCGGCAAAGGTCGCGTGGCCAGACGAGGTGGTAGACATGGTTGCCGTTGTGGTTCGACTCACCCCACGGAGAGCAGGGGGCGGCGATGAAGGCACCGGCGTGCGACTTGTCCTCGAGGCAGCGGAGCACCGCCAGCGATGCGCTGGCGAGCGCGCCCTCGTCGCCGCTGACCTTGCTCAGCGTTTGGGGCAGGTCGGTCTGCGTTCTCCATGCCCGCTCGAATGAGGCGCGCACGTTGCGGGCGCCCTTTTGCAGGACGTGACGGGCGACCTCCTCGGCATCTGCGCGGGTGTGCGCGAAGCCGATGGCGATCTGGAAGGCGCCGGCCCTGATGCCGAGCTCCGCGCCGACGGCCACGTTGCCGGGGCCAGCGCGGTCGTAGAGGTTGGTGAGGTGACCATCACCGTCGTGGAGATCGACCTGCAGGTCTGAGCTCTGGAAGTAGCCGATGGTCGCGCGGCTGAAGGGTCCGACTATGCACATCCACACGTCCTGCTGGCGCATGAGGAGTGCCGGAGGATGGGTGTCGATGACCTGGCCGAAATTGCCCTCGCTGCCCGGCTGCCAGTGGGCGGAGGCCTGCATGAAAAGCCGGACGTCTGGGAGCTCGGGTGTGAAGGTCGCAGCGATCAGGATGGCGTTCTCCTCGGGGTCGGAGAAATACTCCTTGGTGAGTCGGTACTCATGGTGCGTGCTGTCCACCGTGAAGCCGGGCGTGCCCGGTGCGAACCACGAAATACGATGCTGTCCATCGCCTGCGTCGTCGACGGGCGGTGCGCCGCTCGCGGAGGCGAAGAAGCGCAGCTCGTGCAGCGCGACACGATCGATGGAGGGAAAGAAAACCTCGCTGAGGGCTCCGTCCGCGAGCGTGTACCAGAGCTTGCTCTTCGAGCCTGGCGCGGCCCCGAAGGCCATCTTGCGACCGGGTCCCCACATCGGGGGTGCGCCTGGGCCGCCTGGTGCCTCCATCGGGCGTTAAGTATGCGGAGAGGTCACGGCCGATAGAATCGAGCGACGATCCCGATTGCCCGGGGAGGTGGCTGAGTGGCCGAAAGCACCCGCCTGCTAAGCGGGTAGGGGGTGTAAAGCTCCCTCGAGGGTTCGAATCCCTCCTTCCCCGCTCCCAAAACTGTTCAGCGCAGCGGACCCCTGGTCCGGCACATGGTTGGCGCGGCTATTTCGATCCATCCTCCGAAAGGGCCTCCAAAGTCTTCTCTGCCTTAACCAAAAAGCCGGTGATCGCTCGATGGAGTTCTGCGGGAAGGTGGTCCGCCCCCTCGTCGACCGCACGCTTCAGAAGCGCCACGCCCTCGACAAGCTCACCGCGATAGTGCTGGGCCACCTTGAAACGCCGGAGGAGATCAGCATGGTTTGCCCGCCAATGGT
Source organism: Candidatus Dormiibacterota bacterium (assembly GCA_040004595.1). Lineage (GTDB taxonomy): Bacteria > Chloroflexota > Dormibacteria > Dormibacterales > Dormibacteraceae > Palsa-872. The sequence goes on from JBDUAO010000008.1 coordinate 33,268, forward strand.
CGGCATCCTTACGAGCGTCGTGGAATTTGCCCTGCGCTTCATGAAAGGCCGCCGTTGGGTCGATTGGCCAACCGCCCGGCCCACGCTCTGTAGTCGGCATTTCACTCGAAGTTTAGACCGGGACACGTGAGTGTCAGATCAGGCTGTTTGTGTAGACCGTGATCGTTCGGGAACGGTTTTGGGATCGGGTTCGAATCCCTGCCTTCCCGCTCCCACGCCGGAAGCCCTGTTGTCGGGCTCGTTTCGCTCGGGGTGCCTGAGCCTGTTTTGGGCGCGTAGGACGGGTATAGGATGGCCGCGTGTCACGCCTGGACAGCTACCGCACGGTCAACGGACTCAACATGATCTTCAAGCCCTTTGACCACGTCAGTAAATAGACGCGCCCGCGCGAAGGAGACGAAGTGGCATTCGAGGAGCTGAAGCAGCGGCAGAGCGTCATGTGGGGAAATGGGCCGTATCAGCGGGTCACCGAGACAATCGCTGACGTCCAGGAGCTGGTCATAGCGCGCCTTGCCCCGAAGCCCGGTGATCGCTGGCTGGACCTCGCCTGCGGGACGGGGGCGGTCTCTGAGCGCGCGGCACGCGCTGGGGCTCAGGTCGTTGGTGTTGACCTGGCGCCCGCTCTGATCGAGACCGCCCGCGAGCGAGCAATGGAACAGCGCCTGGACATCGACTACCAGGTCGGGGACTGCGAGCGTCTCGAAGCCATCGACGACGCAAGCTTCGACAGGCTCTCCTCGACGTGCGGGATCATGTTCGCGCCAGACCATGAGGCGACCGCGCGGGAGCTTGCTCGTGTCGTTCGACCAGGGGGACGGATCGGCCTTGCGAATTGGACGCCTGAGGGGGGGCTCGGCCGAATGTTCGGGATGATGAGGCCATTCCAAGCGGCTCCCCCGCCAAGCAGTCCGTTCGACTGGGGACGCGAACCGAGAGTGCGGGAGCTGCTCGGTGATGCGTTCGAGCTCGAGCTCGAGGAGCATGTATCGGTCCTCGAGACCGCGGATGGCGAGGAATACTGGCAGCTGTTCAGCTCGAGCTACGGACCGACGAAGACGCTGGCGGAGTCGTTGACTGAGGAACGCCGTGATGAGTTTCATCGCGCGTGGGTGGACTTCTTCGAAAATGAATATCGCGACGGCGACCACATCGCCCATAAGCGCGAGTACCTGCTGATCCTGGGTACCAGACGCTGACGAATTTGCCCGACCGCACGGCTGGCGGACCGATGACGACCACCGCAGCGCCGGCCGCCAACTTGGCCACGGACCACGCGACCGCCACGCCGCTGGGTGGCATCCTGCGCGACATCACTCGAGGTGGTTTGACCGGCATCATCGTCGGGCTCGTCGGCGGTGGCATCGGCGGCCGGCTCGTGATGCGGCTGGCTGCCCTGCTCGTTCCCGAGTCGGCCGGGGCCATCACCCAGAACGGCAACCCCATCGGCGAAATCTCGCTCGGCGGGAGCTTCAGTCTCGCGTTGATCGGGCTCATCGCCGGCGTGATCGCGTCAACGATCTGGGTCGTTGTGTCGCCGTGGATACCCAGTGTCGGGATCCGTCGAGCCGTCCTCGCGATGCCGATCGCCGTCGCGCTCGGGACGACCGGGCTGATCCAGGGCGACAGCCAGGACTTCTTTGTCCTTCGGCACGATCCTACGATCGTCGGGCTGCTGGTCGTGCTCGTCGCGGTCATCGGGTTCCTGTTCGCGCTTGTCGATGACGCGCTCGACCGTCGGCTGCCCGTCGCCAGCGGACCGGCCGCTATTGTCTACGCGTTCGTCGCGACAATCTGGGTGGCCTTGATGCTGCTGCTCGGGGTCGTTTCATTCCTCACCGCTTCACTCATGGGCGTGGCGCTCGTAGGCGTTGGGATGGCGACACTGGGCACATGGGTCGTGCGTGTCAAAGGCCGCCCGCGATCTCGCTGGTTGATCATCGCCGGGCGAGCCACCCTTGCGGTTGCGGTCGTTCTTGGGTTCGCCAGGACTGTTCCGGAGGTCTCCTTAGCGCTCGGGCTGACCTGAGTTCTAGCCCGCGGGCGTCAACGTGACGCACCGCCTTACGCATCCCGGTTTTGACACTCTCCCTTCCCGCCATTTGTGTCA
>JBDUAO010000195.1:0-3420 GCA_040004595.1 Candidatus Dormiibacterota bacterium
GGCTGAAAGGATCGACCGGTGCAGCAACATCTGCCGCCCCAGCAACGCGCGGTTCAGCGCACGCGGGCCGAGGCCCTGCGGCCCTGCGGCTTGATTGCGGGGAGTCGATGTCACATCACCAATATGGGTCATCGTCGGAAGGCTCGGCCTGCTTCGGACGTATGGAAGGCACGCCGACCTTAAGGTTGCCACGTGAACCTCGTCGCGGCGTCGTTCGCTTGGCCGTTTCGCGGTGAGTGGCGGGCGAAGTGGCTGGTCGGCCTTGCCATGGTTCTCCTGCTGCCAATCGGGTTCGTTCCGCTCCTGGGCTACGCCGTGGCCGCCACTCGTTCGGCATCGATCGATCCGGGACTCGGTCTCCCGCCCTGGGCGCGCTGGCGGCGCCTTCTCTCCGACGGTTTTTTCGTCGCCCTTGCCATTGCTGTTATCGCCGCCCCGTTTGGGCTTGCGCTCGGCCCGCTTTCGTCACTCATCGAAAGTGCGCATCTGTGGCGCGTGAGCGACCCAGGCTTGTATCGGCTGTACGCCGAGCTCGCCGCCGTTTTTATCCTCGCGCTGCCATGGGGGATCGTCATGCTCCTGTTGATGCCACATGCGACGAGCCGTTTCGCCCTGACCGGCCGCCCGCTCGACCTTTTCGATTTCCGCGCTTCCCTCAATAGTGTCCGGCGCGATTTCGCCACTTGGAATCTCGCTGCTGCAGCGATCGTCACCGCATGGGCTCTTGGCATCGCGTGCGTGGGCCTCGCGTGTATCGGCATCGTGCCTGGCATCTTCTACGCGATACTCGTTAGCGCGCATGCGACCGCCGCGCTTCATGGCGCGCCGTCCACGCGGGACTGAGCGATGCGAATCCAACCAATGGGCGACACAGCATTGCTGGCCGAGCTGAGCACGCGTCTCGACACGGCGATCAACACGCGCGCGATCGCGCTGGCAACAGCGCTCAAGAAACGTCGCGACGTGCGCCAAGCGATTGCCGGCTACGCCAGCGTGACGGTTCAATTCGACCCCGATCAAGCGACTCATGAGTCGCTCGCCTCTGCGATCAAAAGGCTCGCCGCCAAGCGTCCGCCGATGGACGAGCCGGGGCGGCTCCATCGGATCCCGGTCAGCTATGACGGGCCGGATGTCGAGGATGTGGGCGAGAGGCTTCAACTCTCGCGCGAGAAGATCATCGAGATCCACACGCGACCGATATACCGGGTCTTCCTGGTCGGATTCGTCCCAGGCTGGGCTTACCTTGGACCTCTACCCGAGGAGCTAGCGCTGCCTCGTCGCGAGGTGCCGAGAACGCAGGTTCCCGCCGGCTCGGTGGCGATCGCCGGGCGTCAATCGGGAATCTACCCGCTGCCGACTCCAGGCGGTTGGCACCTGATAGGGCGCACCAACGTCAAGCTCTTCCTACCTGACTCGGATCCACCTTGCCTCTTTCGGGCCGGCGACCGGGTCAAGTTTTTTTCCGCGGCACAGTGACCTCAACTCTGCGTGTGGAGGAGCCCGGACTCCTGACGACGATCCAGGATCTTGGACGCCCCAATGCCATCGCCTCCGGCGTGCAACCCGGGGGGGCCATGGATCGATTCGCCCATTCGGCTGCGAATCTTCTGGTGGGCAACGATGTTGGCCTCGCCACGCTGGAGTGCACCCTCAGAGCACCAGGCCTCGTTGCCGAGCAGGCATGTCTCATCGCGATCACAGGGGGCGACTTCGATCCCCGTGTCAATGGCGACTCTGTACCAGAGTGGGCCAGCCTTTCCCTCAGTCCGGGCGACAGGCTGACCTTCGGAACCAGGCGGCTGGGCGCGCGCATCTACATCGCGATCGCCGGAGGCTTCGAAGCTGAGCGCTGGCTGGGATCTCTTTCCACCAACCTGATGGCCGGACGCGGCGGGCTGCACGGCCGGCCCGTGAGGGCGGACGACACGTTGACCGTAGCTACGAAACAGGCACCGTTCGCGGTCGCGGTGCGGAGCATGCCGGCTGGGCTTCGTCCTGATTACGGCGACCACACGCTGCGCGCAATCGCCGGCCCGCATCTGAAACTTCTCCATCCAGACAGCCGCAGCCTGCTCTTCCAGGCCACCTATACCGTGAGCCGTGATTCGGACCGCATGGGCTACCGACTTGACGGCCCGAAGCTCGCCATCAGCGGGGACAACATTCTGTCATTCGGGTTGGTGGCCGGGGCCGTTCAGGTGCCGAGCAGCGGGCAGCCCATCGTGTTGATGGCCGACCACCAGACCGCCGGCGGCTACCCGGTCGTGGCAACTGTCATCAGCGCTTCGCTGCCGATCGCTGCCCAGCTCCTTCCAGGTGACGAGCTGCGGCTGACTGCGATCACACCGCAGGAAGCGCAAAAGATGCGCAGGGCGCTTGCCGCCGCCCTCGAAACTCTCCAAGGCGCGGGGAGCTAAGAGTCCGCGGCTTTCTTCGCCTCGGCTAGCACCAGGTCGTAGTCCGGTAGGGGCTGATCCTTAGAGCGCTCCCAAGCCCAGCGAACGACGGCGGACTGGTCGATCACGAAGACAGCCCGTTTCGCCATGCCTTTGTAACCGGCGACGTCATCGCGACGGACGCCGTAGTCGGTGACCATCGTGCGCTCGAAGTCGGCTATCAGCTCGAAGGGGAGACCGCCGAGCTCCTTGGCAAAAGCTTCGTGTGAGAAGACAGAGTCGACGCTGATGGCATAGATGCCGATCCCGTCGGCATCCGCCTGCTCGTGCCTGGACCGAAACTCGGTCAGCTCAGTCCTTCAACCACCCGTGAAGTCGAGCACATAAAAAAGGAAGACGAGCGCCTTGTGCTTGTCGAGCGCCTCCGCGAGAGTGAGCTCATGACCCCCTGTGGTCGGCAGCTTGAAATCTGGGGCGCGGTTTCCGACGGCGAGCATTGACCAAGTCTATCTGCGTCAAGCAGATATGCCGTCACGACGGGGGCGTGAGCTCGTAACTCGCAAACGAGCACGTGGCTCAGACCGGCGGCGGCCGTCGGCGGCGCCCAGGTCACTGTTGCCGGACCATGTTGGTAAATTTTCCTAACGCTCGAGCACGTACCAGCCCGCGCGGGTAGCTCCACTCACCCGATAGCCGGCGGCGAATGCCGCGATCATCGCTTGACGCAATGCCAAACGCCAAATGCGAGCCCGCGCAGGGTTTGTATGCCTCAACGCCACGATGTCCTCTGGTACTTGGCATGTAAGGACGCGCGCGGCCGAAAACTCGCCGACGACTGGCTCACCCGCAGGACCGACCGACAGAATCGCTATCGCGCCATCTCGGAGGAGGCCGCCGACCAGGGGCTCGGAAAAACGGCCTTCGGCTGCCGCCTTCGCGCTTGGTGAGTCGAGCTGCCAGGTGATGAGGAGACGGTCTGATTCTTCGCCGGCGTTCAGTCCGTCGGTCATCGCGCCGTAGAAAT
>JBDUAO010000080.1:0-11484 GCA_040004595.1 Candidatus Dormiibacterota bacterium
TCACGAACATGCGTACTCTCGCGACCCAGGTCCGTCTGCGGCGGCTCGACCGCGCTTTCTCCGAGGCGCTGGATCGCCTGCTGTCCGAGCCGGCTGAGCGTGAGATGGTCGGTTTGATCTCGGCCAAGCTCCTCGAGCTGGCCTCCGACGTCAGGGACTCCTGGCGGCGCGAGACCCAGCAAACGATGCCGGCGGCAGCTCTGGACGCCTACGTCAAGGAGGCGATCCGGACGGCCGAGTTCGCGATTGCGGCGCTGCCCCAGACTGGAGCCGACCTGGAGCTTCTGGGCCAGGACTTCGAGAAAGCCGTGCTGCCGCTCGAGGTCTTCCTGCGAGGCCTGGATGCTGAGCCGGCCCTGCAGCGCTCCGCCTGAAGCGGCCGTTGGTGCCCGAACGCCCCGTTCTAAGGCCATAGATGCGACCAAATTCGCACAGTCGGCGCGTTATCCGCAGCTTATGGTACGCATAGCAGCCATTATCGACAGCCCAGGGTGCGCTTTGGAGGTGCGCTAGGTCTCCCTTCCCGACCGGTCTAGAGCCTCCTTCAGCGGTCCTCGCGTGATATTCCCTTCAGCGATCACGTCGCCGTCTGCCAGTACGACGGGGACGCGCCAGTCGTACAGGCGGAACAGCTCTTCGTCAGCGTCGACATCGGCGAGGTGGGGTTCGAGGCCGAGCTCACGGAGTAGGGCCAGGGCCCGCTCGCAGAGGTGGCAGCCCTGGCGAGTGACCAGAACCAGCTCCACAGGCTGAGCCTAACGCAGCCGGCTAGCCCGGTAGCTGCAGGACCTCCCCTACATCGATCTGAGGGCTGTGAAGCCCGTTGAGGCGCTCGATCTGGTCGATCCGCACCCTGACGTCGTCGCCCGGGAAGCGGGCGGCGGCGATCGCCCACAGCGTATCCCCTGGCTGGACGACAACCGTGGTGACTACGGGATGCGTGTCCCCCAGCGCCACCTTGGAAAGACCGAGCGCGAGGGCGGCCACCGCCACCAGGACCAGGCTCCAGCGCCCAAGGTGCCGGAGTGGCGCCTCGCGGCGGGATCGGAGCGGGCGGATCGAGTAACCTGCGGCGTACATGTGTTCGGCTGACTGTAGCGAACGCCCGTTCGGTTGTCAAGGGTATCGAACAAAGGTTTGCACTTCGGGGGGGAGTTTGCTAGAGTGGGCTGCAGCGTCCTGAATACGATCTTGGAGATGGCATCAAATTGACCGAACAACTGACCGAACGACAGAACAAGATCCTCGACTACATCCGCTATGTGACCAAGGTCCGGAGCTATCCCCCAAGCGTCCGTGAGATCGGCGAGGCCGTCGGCCTCAGCTCGAGCTCCACTGTCCACAACCACTTGAACCAGCTGGAGCGCCGCGGCCTCATCAAGCGCGACCCCAGCAAGTCCCGCACCGTCCAGCTTGTCACCGACGCCCACGCAGACGCCCAGCGCCGCAACGCAGTCTCGATCCCGGTCATCGGCAACGTCGCCGCCGGCGCCCCGATCCTCGCCGAGCAGAACGTCGAGGACCACATGCTCCTCTCCTCCGACATGGCCCAGGAAGGCAACTTCCTGCTGCGTGTGCGAGGCGAGAGCATGATCAACGCGGGCATCCTCGACGGCGACCTCGTGCTCGTCAAGCCACAGCAGGAAGCCACCAACGGCTCAATCGTCGTGGCCCTGGTGGATGGCGACGCCACGGTGAAGCGGTTCGAACGAGGCAACGGCCACGTCAAGCTCATCGCCGAGAACCCTGCCTACGAGCCGATCGTGACCACCAACGTCAGCCTTGTGGGCGTCGTGCGCGGGGTGATCCGCCTCTTCCACTAGCGGCGGACCGTCCGGTAGGCGCTGCGTAGGCCTCGAATCGTTGTGCAGCATGGCGGGGCACCCAGCCCCATGCTCGTGTGCCTCCTTCGGCGTACTCGGTCCTCTCGACGCCACCGACCTTGCGCAGTGCGGCCAGCACCGACTCCCCTCCGTAAGGAACAAGGATCTCGAAGTCCACCGTGTCGCCGCGGCTCGACTTGTCGACTGCACCGAGCAATTCCTTCAAACCGCTTCGCTTGGTCGCCGAGATGGGGACCGCATCCGGGTAGCGGCTGGTGACAGCTCCGATCGCTCGGCGCCGCGCCAACGGCGCGAGCAGGTCCACCTTGTTCAACGCGACCACGCGTGGCTTGTCGGCCGCGCCGAGATCACCCAGGACCTTTTCCACCGTCGCCGCCTGGTCGAGCACGGTCGACGAGCTGACGTCCAGCACCTGGATGATCACGTCCGCTTCGGTCACCTCCTCCAGGGTGGCGCGGAACGCGGCGACCAGGTCGGTGGGCAACTTCTGGATGAAACCGACGGTGTCGGTCAGAAGCACCTCGCGTCCGGTCGGCAGAGCCAGGCGTCGTGTCGTGGGATCCAGGGTGGCAAACACGCGCTGCTCCGCCTGCACGTGCGCTCCCGTCAGCGCGTTGAGCAACGTCGATTTGCCGGCATTCGTGTAACCGACGATCGCCGCCGTCTCCAGCTCGGCACTCCGCCGGCCTGTCCTCTGCTGGTGCCGCTGCGACCGCACCTGCTCGATCTCTCGCTCGAGGTCGCGCATCCGCTTTCGGATCCGCCGCCTCTCCACCTCGATCTGCTGCTCTCCGGCACCTCCTCGCGCCCCCACCCCACCGCGCCGGCCGCCGACCTGCCGGTCGTACGCATACGATCCGATCAGCCGCGGCAGCATGTGGTGAAGTCGTGCCGCTTCGACCTGCAGGCGTCCCTCGTGGGTTCGCGCGTGCTGGGCGAAGATGTCGAGAATCACCTCTGTCCGGTCGAGGACCCGCACTTTGAGCTCGCGTTCGAGGTTTCGCTGCTGGCGAGGGCTGAGGTCGTCGTTACAGATGACGACGTCAAACGCGCCTTCCTGTCGCATCTCGCGAAGCTCATCGACCTTGCCCATGCCAATGAAATGAGCCGGGTCCACCCCACTCCGCCTCTGGATTTCTGAGCCGACGACCTCCGCGCCCGCGGTTCGAGTCAAATCGGCCAGCTCGATCATCTGGTCACCCACCGCTTCGGCCGTGGTCCCTGGCAGCAGGACCCCAACGAGGTACGCCCTCTCGCGGGGGGTGCGGGTTGTGATCAGAGCTTGAGCGTCCTCAGGCGTGTCATCGCCTCTTCGAGGCGTGCATCGGGAGCAGTAACCGAGAGCCTGAAGTACCCCTCGCCATGGGCTCCGAACCCTACGCCGGGCGTGATATTCACTCCGACCTGGTCCAGCACCTGGCCGGCAAAACCAATCGAGTCATATCCATCTGGTACCGGAGCCCAGACATAGAAGGTCGCGCGTGGCGGCTTGATCGACCAGCCCAAAGAGTTGAGCGTGTCGGCTACGAGCCTGTGCCGACGCGCGTAGATCTCATTGGCCGCACGGGTCTCTTGCTCTCCCCCATTCAACGCTTCGATGCCCGCCCACTGCACCGCCTGAAAGATGCCGGAGTCAATGTTGGTTTTCAGCTGCCCGATCAGAGCGACAAGGTCGGCGCGACCACAAACCCAGCCGATTCTCCAGCCCGTCATGTTGAAGGTCTTGGAAAGCGAGTGGAACTCGAGTCCGACCTCCTTGGCGCCTGGAATCTCGAACAGGCTCAGCGGACGGTAGCCGTCAAAGCAGATCTCCGAGTACGGGGCGTCGTGACACAGGACGATGCCGTGCCGCCCGCAAAACTCGACAGCGTTCTCGAGGAACTCGCGCGGCGCGACCGCCGCGGTTGGATTGTTCGGATAGTTGAGCCACATCAGCCGCGCCCGCGATGCGACCTCGTCGGGAATCGCTTCCAGGTCGGGGAGCCAGTGATTGCCAATCGTCAGCGGCATGACGCATGGATCGCCGCCGGCCATGATCGCGCCCGTCGCGTACGGGGTGTAGCCGGGATCCGGAGCCAGCACGATATCGCCGGGGTCGACGAGCGCCAGCGGCGCGTGGCTGATCCCGTCCTTCGATCCCAGCGTCGGTAGGATCTCGGTGCCGGGGTCCAGGCTGACCCCGAAGCGCTGGCTGTACCAGCCTGCAATCGCCTCACGAAGCTCGGCCAGACCGAAATACGACGGATACCGGTGGTTGGCGGGATCGGCCGCGGCCTCCTGCAAAACGCTGACGATGCGTGCCGGCGTTGGCAGGTCCGGATCGCCGATTCCGAGCGAGATCACGTCGACCCCGGATTTCTTCTTCTGCTGCACCTTGCGGTCGATCTCGGCGAACAGGTATGGCGGGATTTGACCCAGTCGCTGGGCGCCGGCGGCTCTATGCGAGGTTGCGCTCAAATCGCGTCTCCTTCAAGTAGTTGAGGATAGCGGTGAGAGGCACTGTGCCATCCGCCTCGACGTCGAACCACCGCACGCGTGAATCGCGCCGCCACCATCGCAGCTGCCGGCGCGCGTACTGCCGGTTCGACTGCGCCATGGCCGGAGGCAGCTGATCGATTGTGATGTCGCCTCGGATACAGGCGAGTGCTTCGGCGTAGCCGATGCCGGTGAGCACCGGCGCGGTCGCCGGTACGCCGGCACTGAGCGCGCCTTCCGTCTCGGCGATCAGCCCTCGCTCGACCTGCTGCCGGCTGCGCTGCTCGAGCCGTTGGTCGATGATCCGAAGGTCTGCAGTCAAACCGATCCGCTGGGGTATCCACGCCGGTGCTGTGCGCTGGCGCAGGCGGCGCAGCGGGGGTCCTGCGGAGTGCAGCACCTCGATGGCGCGAACCATGCGGACCGGGTTTTGAAGGTCGACTCCAGGGTCAGGGTCGATCGCGACCAACATCTTGCGCAACGCGGCCACGTCCATCTCATAAAGCCTTGCCCGCAGGTCTGGATTCGGTGGCACGCCGGTGAGGCTGAAGCCATCGCAGAGCGCATCGACATACAGCATCGTTCCGCCTTCGATAATTGGGACCCGGCCGCGCGCTGAGATATCGGCGATGGCAGCCTCAGCTCCCGATATGTACTCGCGGGCGTTGAACGTCGCGGTGGGATCGACGAAATCGATCATGTGGTACTTGACCTGCCGCCGATCCTCGGCCGAGGGCTTGTTCGTCGCGATGTCGAGCATCTGATACACCTGCCGCGAGTCCGCCACCACGATCTCGCCACCAAGCCTGAGCGCAAGTTCGAACGCCAGCAGGGACTTTCCGATGCCGGTCGGGCCGACGATGACGGGAACGTGTAGGCCGTCTCTGGGCGAGGTCACTGGTCGAGAATAGGCACTCACGTGAATCAGACGGCGTCGCGGCCTGCGCGGGCACCGCTCTGGCTAGCCGCGGGGGCGGTGGCTGCTGGGTGGGGTGCGATCTACGACATAGGCCGGTGGATCGCCGCTTTCGTGACTTTTCCGGCGCACGAGGACGTCCGCATCTACTACGTTGCAGCCCAGGCCGGGCTCAGGTACGGCTGGGCGGCCATCTACGACATCCCGACGCTGCGTTCCCTCTCGAGTGGTTTCGCCGGCGGCCAGACCAACATCGACTCATCGGCCACCTATATCAGCCCGCCTCTCCTGGCCTGGCTGTTCGTTCCGCTCAGCGCGCTTTCGGAGCCGGCCGCATACGCGTTGTGGGCGGCGCTGTCCCTCGCCGCGCTGATCTGGATGTGGCAGATTTCTGCCCCATACTCGGGCCTGGCCAAGGTAGCGCTACTCTTGCTGGCACTGGCCCTGTGGCCGGTCCTCGACGCTTTCTATCGCGGCCAGCCGGTCCCTGTGTTGCTGGCGCTGGTCGCCGGGGCATGGTGGCTCGCGAAGGGGGATCGGCAGCTGGCTGCCGGCGTCACGCTTGCATTCGCGACTGCGCTGAAGCCGCAGGTCGTGTACCTCTTGCCCCTGGCACTGCTGGTGAGCGGGCGCTATCGAGTGGTCCTCGGCTGGGTGGGAGCAAGCGTGGTGCTCGCGATCGCCTTCGTCGTTTCGCTCGGTCAGGCGGGTCTCCAAAGCTGGTGGCAGACACTCCAGCTCGTCGAGACAAACGGCGAGCACGCTTACTTCACGCTTGCCTACCTGTTCGGCTTCGGCCCTTTGACTTACGCGTTGCTGACAATCCTTGGCATCGCCGCGTTGGCCGTCGCGTGGAGGCGAAGAGACGATCTGAAGATGGTGTTTGCGGTCGGCTTGTTGGGATCGCTCGCCGTATCGGTCCACCTGCACCTCTACGACTACGCGACTCTGGTCCTGGCCGCGTGGCTCGTGTTGCGCACCTCGCCGCCGCTGTGGCACAGGCTCTGGCTGCTCGCCGGCGTGATGACAATGCAAGCATTGGCCCTGGGTTTTCCGGTGCCTCAGCTGGCCTGGGACGCGGGCTGGCTCGCGATGCTCGTGGTCAGTAGTTTCTTCGGAAGTGGCGCCGCAGGTCCTGCCACTCGACCAGCAACCTCGTCGGGCGCCCGTGCGGGCACGTGACCGCCTCCTCCGCCGCTTCGAGATCGACCAGCAGCCTCCGCTGCTCTGCCAGGTCCAGGGTGTCTCCGAAGCGAACAGCGGAGTGGCACGCAAGGGCCGCCGCGGCTTTCTCGAGCGCCCCTTCGCCGCGATTGTCAGCGAGGGCGGCGAGAGTCTCCTGTACAGCGGCTGTGGCCCGCCCTGACGGCATCTCGACAGGTACCGCAGTGATGCGCACGCTGCGCGGCCCGAACTCCTCGTACTCGAGACCCAGGTTGGCAAGGTCTGACCGATGGTCGGCGGCGGCGGCGATGAGCCGCGGCTCAAGATCGACCGCCTGGGGCATCAGCAGCGGCTGGGTCATGCCGCGGCCGGTGCGCAGTCTCTCCAGCAGCCGGTTGTAGAGCACCCGCTCGTGAGCGGCGTGTTGGTCGACGAGGACCAGACCGTCGGGACCCTCGGCGACCAGGTATCCCGGTCCGACCTGCCCGATCGGCCTGAGCACGGTCTCAGGGGCACGTGCTCCGTCCTCGGCGACCGCCACTGCCGCGGTGGCCTCGTGGAGGGTGAGCTGGGGCGTCGGGTCGGGAGCGATGGTCGCCGGATGACCTCCGGCTAAGTGATATTCATATGGCTGGCTGCCGCCAAGCGCGGCACGAACCGCGCGCTGCAACGCTGAGAATACGGCGCCCTCTTCGCGAAACCGCACCTCTCGCTTGGCGGGATGAACATTGACGTCGACCAGCTCCGGATCGATGCCGATGTCGATCACTGCGATCGGGTGACGGCCGCGCTCGAGCATTCCCAGATAGCAGTCCTCCAGGGCATAGACGAGAGGGCGCGAGCTGATTGGGCGGCCGTTGACGGCGAGCACGATCCCATCTCTGCTGCCTCGGCTCATGCGTGGCTGACTAACCATTCCTGTGACTAGGGGCATGCCGATCATCTCGAGCATCTCGGACGCAACCGCAGCCCCATGCACCGACCCGATCGCACGCCTGCGATCGCCGTCACCAGTGCTCGTGACCGCGGTGCGAGCGTCAATCGTCAGTTGAAATCTCACATGAGGATGGAGCAGCGCAAACGCGCTGACGAAATCCTTGATCGCAGCGATCTCGGTGTTATCCGACTTAAGAAATTTGAGGCGGGCCGGAACGTTGGCGAACAGGTCCTTGACCTCGAACGTCACTCCGGGCAGCAGAGGACCCGCCCCCTGCTCGACGACGCTGCCCGCTCGGACGCGAATGCGCGCGCCCGCGCTGCTGCATTCGACATCCGCTACCGATGCGATGCTGGCCAATGCTTCTCCGCGGAATCCCAGCGTGGCGATGGAGTCGAGGTCCGACAGATTCGTGACCTTGCTGGTGGCGTGCCGCACGAATGCCATCTGAAGGTCTTCAGCGGAGATTCCCTCGCCGTCGTCGCTGACCCGGATTGAGATCTTGCCTGCTCCGCGAACATCGATGCTTATGCGCCGAGCGTTCGCGTCCAGCGCGTTCTCAACCAGCTCCTTGACGACCGATGCGGGACGCTCGATCACCTCGCCGGCGGCGATGGCGTCCGCGATCTCTGGCGTCAGCAGATGAATCGTCACCGGCTCAGCCGCGAGCGCAGCTCGTAGAGCTTCTGCAGGGCCTCGAGCGGGCTGAGTGAATCCGGCTCGATCTCCTCAAGCTCTTTGCGGAGCAGGTCCGGGGCCATCTCGATCGGCAGGCCAAGCTGTTGGTCGGGAGGCTCCAGCGGGCGCTGTTTTTCCAGCTCGGCAAGGACCTGGCGGGCACGCGCGATCACCCCGGACGGTAATCCAGCCAGGGCCGCCACATGGATTCCATACGAACGGTCCGCGCCGCCAGGCACCACCCTGTGGAGGAACCGCACGGACTCTCCCTCCTCGAGCACCTCGACGCGCTGGTTGCGGACTCGAGGCAGGGACTCGGCCAGAGCCGTCAGCTCGTGATAGTGGGTGGCGAAAAGTGTCCGGCAGCCGAGCCGCGGCGACTCGTGCAAGTGCTCGACCACCGATTGTGCGATCGATAGACCGTCGTATGTCGACGTCCCCCTCCCCACCTCGTCCAGGATCACAAGCGACGCTCGCGTGGCGTGGTTGAGGATGTACGCCGTCTCCGTCATCTCGACCATGAAGGTCGACATGCCAGCGGTGATGTCGTCGTGGGCTCCGATGCGCGTGAAGATGCGGTCGGCGAGGCCCACCACTGCACGGTCCGCGGGCACGAAGCTGCCGCACTGGGCGAGCAGCACGATGACAGCAGCCTGACGTAGATAGGTGGACTTTCCGGCCATGTTCGGACCTGTCAGGATCGTGATCTGCTCCGAAGTGGGGTCGAGCTCGAGGTCGTTGGCGACGAAGACCCCAGCTGGCAGGCTGTTCTCGACCAGGGGATGCCTGCCGCCGTTGATACTGAGTCGCAGCCCCGCGTTCACCTCAGGCCGCCGCCAGCCGAGGTCGGCCGCGGCGATTGCCAGGCTAAGCAGAGCGTCGGCAGCGCCGATGGCCTGCGCGCCGGCCCGGAGCACCACCGATGACTCAGCCACTCTGGCGCCAAGCTGCACGAGGATCTCCAGCTCCCGCGCCACGATTCTGTCCTGCGCTGTCAGTACCACCGCCTCCATTTCCTTCAGCTCAGACGTCAGGTAGCGCTCAGCGCCAGTCAGCGTCTGTTTGCGGATGTAATCAGCCGGCAGGGCCGCCGAGTTCGCGTTGCTGATCTCGATGTAGTAGCCGAAGACTTTGTTGAATCCGACCTTGAGCGAGCGGATCCCGGTTCGTGCTCGCTCCGCAGCCTCGAGACCCGCGATCCAGTCCCGCGCGCTTCTCGACGCCTCCACGATGCCATCGAGCTCGCCGTCGTATCCGCGACGAATCGCTCCGCCTGCACGCGACAGCGCCGGCGGATCCTCGACCAGACCGAGCCTCAACTCTTCCGCCAGCGCGGGGGCTCCGTTGATCTCGGCCGCGAGCGCGCGCATCGCAAGGGCGCCACAACCGGCCAGCGCCTCCTGGAGCGCCGGAATCGCTTCGAGAGAGCTGCGCAAGGCTACGAGCTCGCGAGCGCTCGCCCGGCCTTGCGCGGCACGCGACACCAGCCGTTCCAGGTCGCCTACCTCTTTCAGGGTGGCTGCCAGTTCAGTCCTCAGCGTCGGCGACGATGCAAGCTCGTCGACCGCGCCAAGACGCAACTCGATGGCCTCCACATCGCGCAGAGGTGCTCCGATCCACGCGCGCAACCTGCGAGCCCCAATCGGCGTGCGCGTCCGATCGATGAGGCTGACCACCGCAGGCAGCTCCAGGTTGCGAACGGTCGCCTGGTCCAGAGGCATAGTCGCGTCCGGCGAATAGGTGCGCACGCTGAACGCTCCCTGCGCCACCGCGTTCTGGTTCTGTTTCAGGTAGTCGAGAACGACTCCCGCCGCCCCCACGGCAAGAGGTGCGTCGGCGGCTCCCACCGATGCGGCATACGCGATGCCGAGCATGTCGCGCAGTCGCTGCTGGCCCCTGACAGGATCGAACTTGTACTCCTCGACCGCGGGAGGCATGAGCAGCTCGGCAGGAGCCAGGCGCGCGAGCTCCGATGCGAGGCGCTCACCTGGCAGCTGGCACAGCAGCATCTCGCCGGTGGACACATCGCAGGCTGCCAACCCGGCGTCGGCCCCATGAGTCCACGCTGCGACGAGATAGTTGGGTCGCGACGGATCGAGATATGCATCCTCGACGACGGTGCCTGGCGTCAGCACTCTTGTCACATCGCGTCGCACAATCCCTTTTTTCGGAGCGGCTTCCATCTGGTCGCAGATGACAACCTTGTGACCGGCGCGAAGCAGCTTGCCGACGTATACCTGCCACGCGTGGTGTGGCACGCCGCACATCGGCGAGCGGCCACTCTTGCCCAGGGGCCGGGACGTGAGGGTGATGCCCATCACCGGGGCGGCGACCTCGGCGTCCTCGAAGAAGATCTCGTAGAAGTCGCCCATCCGAAACAGCAGAATTCCGTCCGGGTGCTGCTCTTTTACATCGCGGTATTGGCGCATCGCGGGCGTGGAGGCATTCGCTGATGAGCTCACGGCTTCCATCCGCCTTGACTCACGCCGCCGGCAACCCCGTAAGCTGCCCTGCTGTCGCCTGAATGACGCGTAGGTCGATCAGCTCTCCAGGCGCGATATCTCCGGCCTTGAGCACGATCGCACGCTTGCCCTGGCGAATGCGTCCAAAGGTCCGGCCAAGCTCATCCTTCCCTTCGACGAGGACCTGCACGTTGCGACCCACCCACCGCGCCGTCTTCGTGGCGGCGATTGACTTCTGGAGCGCGAGCAGGTCGTTCAGCCTCCGCAGCTTCTCGGCGGCCGGCACGTCGTCACGCATCTTGTCCGCGGCGAAGGTACCTGGCCGCGGAGAGTACATCGCCAGATGGACTACGTCGAACTCGATCTCTTCGAGCAGCCTGCGAGTGTTCAGGAAAGCCTCTTCCGACTCGCCCGGAAACCCGACGATCACATCGGTGACGAGGCCGATATCCGGCATCAAGGTTCGGGCGCGCTCAACGATCGCGCGGTAGTGGCGCATCTGGTACCCGCGGGCCATCCGCTTCAGGATTCCGTCATCGCCGGACTGCACTGGAAGCTGCAGCTCGCGGCAGATGATATTGCTCGCTGCCATCACTTCGAGCAGCTCGGGCTCGAGGTCCTGTGGATGCGAGGTCATAAAGCGCAGCCGCTTGAGACCCTCGATCCTCTCGACGGCCGCCACGAGCGCAGCCAGGCCACCCTTGCCATCGGGGTCGTGGTAATCGTCGACGTTCTGACCCAGCAGCACGACTTCTTTCGCGCCTGCAACGACAGCATCGCGGCATTCGGCCAGCACGCTGTCAAACGGGATGTGCCGCTCGCGCCCACGCACCTTGGGCACGATGCAGAACGTGCAGTTGTGGTCGCACCCTTCGATCACGCGGACGAAGTGGCTGATCCCAGTCCGTCCCGCTGGAGGCAGCGACTCGCCTTGCGAGTAGTCGTATCGGGCATCGAGGCCGGCGACGAACGCGTCGTACTCGCCGATAGGTACGACCATCGGATCGA
>JBDUAO010000081.1:0-11384 GCA_040004595.1 Candidatus Dormiibacterota bacterium
CGCGTGGCGAGAAGCTCACGAGCGCGCTCCCAATCCCACGTCTGGCCGGTGCCGCCACGCTGGTCCGCCGACCAGGAGTCCAGCATTATCGGGTCGGGCCATGCGCCGGCGTCGGGTATCGCGCCGTCCTTGACCTTCAGCACTTTCATCACCGGCCGGCCCGCGTCGAACCCGGGCGCTTCGGAGCCATGAAGCTGCAGCAGGTCGAGCCCAACGAAGTCGGCGATCTGCCGGACGGCCGCGGGGTCCTCGTCGATGAACACCCCGACGATGGTCGGGCGACTCGACAGGCCGTCGACTATCGCCCTGGCCTCTTCCGGCGTGACGCGTCGGTTGGAGGAGCAGAAGTGAAACCCCAGCAGGTCCGCACCGGCCTCGATCGCAGCCTTCGCGCCGCCGGCATCGCAGAGGCCGCAGACCTTTACCTGGACGGTCATGCCGACGAGAGCTCCCGAATCCGCGCTGCCGGATCTTCGGCGCGCATCAGTGATTCGCCGACCAGGATGGCGTCGGCGCCCGCCTCGCGCATCCGTCGCGCGTCGTCGGCTGTGCGAATGCCGCTCTCGGCCACAACCAGCACGTCGGACGGAATCGATTTGCGCAATCGTTCCGTGAGACTGAGGTCGACATCGAACGTGCGCAGATCGCGGTTGTTGACGCCGATGACGCGCGCGCCGGCGGCCAGCGCCGTCTCGACCTCGCCCTCGTTATGAACCTCGACCACCGCGGCGAGGCCGCGGCCTCGCGTCACTCGCAACAGCTCGCCAAGGCGGTCCTGGTCAAGTGCGGCGACGATGAACAGGATGGCGTCGGCGCCTGCCGCGCGCGCCTCCCCCACCTCGTACGGGTCGGTCACGAAGTCTTTGCGCAGGATCGGTAGGTCGGTGGCGAATCGAGCCGAGACGACGTGCTCCGGCCTGCCGCCAAAGCTCGCCATGTGCGTCAGCACCGAGATGGCCGCGGCGCCACCCTGCGTGTATGCACGCGCGATGTCGCCGGGCCGGTAGTCGTTGGCGAGCACGCCCATGCTCGGGGTGCGCTGCTTCATCTCGGCAATGACTGCCAAACCTGGTCGTCGCAGCGCGCCCACGAAGTCCTTCGGCGTGTGCGCGAGGATGGCGAGCTCGAGGTCGTCCTGGGTGATCAATGCTCGCCGCCGCTGCATGTCCTGCTGGGCCTCGGTGACCAGGCGCGCAAGCAGGTCTTCGGTGGGGCTCACTCCTGGGAGATTGTGGCCCAGCGCTGGAGCACGTTGCCGGCGCGACCTGAGTCAATGGCGTCAGCACCTGCGGCGAGGCCCTGCTTCCAGTCTTTGGCGAGGCCTGCCGCCTGCAAAGCGGCCGCAGAGTTGAGGAGCACCACGTCACGGCGAGGGCCGCGGGCTCCGTCAAGGACCTCGCGCGCGATGCGAGCGTTCTCCTCCGGACCGCCGCCACGCATGGCGTCGAGCGGGGCGCGGCGCAGGCCGAGTGAAGAAGGGTCGAGCTCGTACTCCTTTCGATGGCCGTCGATCTCGATGACATGCGAAGGGCCACTCACCGACAGCTCGTCCATGCCGTCGCCTGCGTGAAAGACGATCGCGTGCTCCACGCCGAGGCGCATGAGCACGTCCGCCATCTTCCCCGCAACCTTGCCGTCGGCCACCCCGAGGGCCTGATACCTGGCGCCGGCCGGGTTGCACAGTGGCCCGAGAACGTTGAAGACCGTCCGCATTGACAGCTCTTTGCGCGGAACCGCGGCGAAGCGGAAGGAAGGGTGAAAGATCGGCGCGAAGAGAAAACCGATGCCGGCCTCGTCGACGCAGCGCGCGACACCCTCGGGAGCGAGATCGATCTTCACGCCGAGCTGCTCGAGCACGTCGGCCGATCCGCACAGCGATGAGGCGGCGCGATTGCCGTGCTTGGCCACGCGCGCGCCGCAGGCCGCCGCGACGATGGCGGAGAGGGTCGAGATGTTGAAGGTCGAGAGGCCGTCGCCGCCGGTCCCGCAGGTGTCTAGAAGAGCGCCGCCGATCTCAATCGGCGTCGCCATCGCGCGAGCGGTGCGGGCAAAGCCGGTGAGCTCCTCAACCGTCTCGCCCTTGATGCGAAGGGCAACAAGAAACCCGGCGATTTGAACGACGGTGGCATCACCACGAATGATCTCCTCAAAAGTTGCAGACGCCTCGCCCTCAGAAAGAGACTCACCCCGCACGAGCTTCGCGATCGATTCGATCACAAAATCTTCCTCGCCGCGCGCCGAATGAAATTCGCCAGGATCTTCTTGCCTTCCTTGGTCAGCACCGATTCGGGGTGAAACTGCACGCCATAGGTCGGGTGCCTGGAATGACGCAACCCCATAATCGTCTCGTCGGCGGTCCACGCCGTCACCACGAGCTCCTCGGGGATGGAACCGCGCTGCACGATCAGCGAGTGGTAGCGGGTCGCCTCGAATGGATCGCTCACACCGGCCAGCACGCCCGAGTTGTCATGCCGGATCCACGACGTCTTGCCATGTGAGGGCTCGTTGCGCACCACCTTGCCCCCAAAAGCCTGACCCAGGCACTGGTGCCCAAGGCAGACGCCAAGGATCGCAACCTTCCCACTGAGCTCGCGTATCGCCTGCGTCGAGATGCCTGCCTCCTCGGGGGTCCCTGGCCCGGGCGAGATCACGATGCCGTCGTACCCCGCGAGGTCCGCCACCTTCACCTCGTCATTGCGATACACAACGGGCTCGACGCCGAGCTCACCGAGGTACTGAACGAGGTTGTATGTGAACGAGTCGTAGTTGTCGATGACGGCGAGCTTTGGAGCCGGAGTTTCGGCGCTCACATCTCCTCCGCAAGCTCGATGGCCTTGAACATCGCTCCCGCCTTCTCGAGCGTCTCGTCAAACTCCCGCTCGGGCCGCGAGTCGGCGACCACGCCGGCCCCCGCCTGGACGTAGGCGATGCCATCGGCGATGACGACCGTGCGCAGCGTGATCGCCATGTCGAGGTTGCCCCCAAAGCTCACGTAACCGAGCGCCCCTGAATAAACCCCACGCTGGTCGGGCTCGAGCCCGGCGATCACCTCCATCGCGCGAATCTTGGGAGCGCCGGACACGGTCCCGGCGGGGAACGCGGCCCTCAGCGCATCGAGGGAGGTGCAACCTTCGCGAAGCTCGCCGCTGACCGTGGACGAGATGTGCATGACGTGCGAGTAGCGCTCCACCTCCATAAGGCGGTCCACCTGCACGGTGCCAGGACGGGCGACGCGACCGACATCATTGCGCCCAAGGTCGACGAGCATCACGTGCTCGGCCCTCTCCTTGAGGTCGCTGAGCAGCTCCTTCTCGAGGCGGACGTCCTCAGCCGGGTCCGCGCCACGCCTGCGCGTCCCCGCAAGCGGGCGCGTCTCCACGCGCTTGCCCTCGACCTGCACGAGCTTCTCGGGCGAGGTGCCGACCACATGACGATCCCCACCCAACGCGAGAAAGAACATGTAAGGCGACGGGTTGATCGCGCGCAGGCAGCGATACACGTCGAAGGGGCTCGCAGCGAGCGGCTTCTGAAACCGCTGCGACACCACGATCTGAAACGCGTCGCCCGCGAGGATATGCTCGCGCGCTGCGTCGACCATCGCGTGAAACTGGCCAGGGGTGACATTCGATTTCCAGGGCGACCCGTCAGCGCCACGTGGCCAAACAGCCACCTGATCGGAGGCCAGCCTCTCCTCCATCGCGTCGATGCGCGCAACGGCGGCGTCATAGTCCTCGCGGTCAGGCCGATAGATCGTCAGCAGCTTGAGGCGCCGCGTCACGTGGTCGAATACGGCGAGGTCCTCGGCGCGCAGGAAGGCGCTCTCGGGCATCGGCGGCGGCGCGCCTTCAGCTAGAGGCAGCCGCTCGAAATGGCGCGCGGTCTCGTAGCCGAGGTAGCCGACAGCCCCGCCGTGAAAGCGGGGCAAGCCGCGCACCGGTGCGGTCGCCTCGGCGGCAACGGCGCGCAGGGCGGGCAGAGGGTCGCCAGCGCCGAGGTCGAGGGCGCGGGGCTCGAAACCGATGAAGGAGTAGCGGGCCTGCCTCTCACCCCCCTCCACGCTCTCGAGCAGAAAGCCAGGCGAGCCGGGAGGGCATAGGAGGGTGTAGGCGCGAACGGGGGTGAGCATGTCGGCGAGCACCTCCCGATAGACGGGGATGAGCTTGTAGTCCTTGGCCAGCGCCCGGGAATCGTCACGGGTGGGCGTGCACTCTCTCATCTAGAACTCCCTCATCTCATCTGATCTCGTCGTCCAGCTCACTACGGCTGGACCGGCCGGAGCGCAAACGTTATCAGACCCTAGGGCTGCTTTGCCTTCAATTTCATCTCGCGCTTAACCACCCGCGCCTCGGCCATCGTCTCCTCCGAATCGACATCGGCCACGGTGTGCCAGTTCGCGGCGTGCCGCTCCCAGCCCGCTGGCTTGACCCCAAACTTCTTGGCCAGCACGGCCACCAGGATCTTGACCTTCATGTCCCCAAACCCGGGCAGCCTCTTGATCCTCACGGCGAGGTCATCCCCATCCCGAGCCCCGGTCCAGACCGCTGCCGCCTCGCCCCCGTACTCCGTCACCACCGTCTGGCACAGGGCCTGTACGCGCTGCGCCATGGAGCCGGGAAAGCGATGAAGCGCAGGCCGCTCGCGGAACACTGCGCCCAGCTTGTCGGGATCCATCGCTGCGATCTTGCGAGCGTCGAGGTGCCCAAGCCTCTGCTTGAGAACGTATGGCCCGCTGAATGCCTTTTCCATCTTCACCTGCTGGTCGAGCACCAACCCGATGAGCAGGGCAAGAGGATCGGTCTCGAGCAGGCGATTGGCTGCAGGATCCTCTGTCCACACGATTGGCATGGAGGCATTATCCCAAGCCCGGCACACACAAGCCCCAGTACCTCTCGCCGTTATATACATTCGTGCTGAAGTTTCCCGACCCGCCGAGCCAGTACGAACCGGGCTCGGCCGCGGATTTCGACCGCCTCTACCGCAACGCCTACCCTCGCGTGTTCAGAACCCTCGTGGCCATCCTCGCGGACCCGGCCGAGGCCGAGGACTGCGCCCAGGACGCCTTCGTCCAGGCCTTCAAAGCCTGGAAGCGCTGGCGCCCGGACGCCCCCGCCGAAGCCTGGATCCACCGCATCGCAGTGAACTCGGCGATCTCATACAGACGCCGAGCGCGCCTGAGGACGGTGGGCGAGGTCGTGAGGCGCCTGGGACGCCCGTCGCCAGGCAAGGACCCGTCCGACCTCGCGGTTCAGCCAGACCTGCTGAGAGCGCTCCGCACCCTGCCCCCCAAGCTCGCGGCAGCAATCGTGCTGCGGCACTACCACGGTTATAACAACCGCGAGATCGCCGCCTCACTCGGAGTCTCCGAACGCACCGTGGGCACGCGCTTGCGGCAGGCCGCGGACCGCCTTCGGGAGGTGTTGGGCCCGGAGGTGGCGTCCACCACCTTCTCACTTGCGACGCCGGCAGCGTTGTCTTCACGCACAGAGCAAGAGATATATGCCGATTCCTGAAGACGAAATGCTGGGTCCTGGTCTCGAGAAGCGCCTCAAAGCCGCCCTCGACGAGGTTAAGCCGCCCTCCCCAACTCTCGCGAGCGCGCGCTACCGAATGGGCGTCGCGCGGAGGCTGAGCAGAGCCTGGCGCTTCGCACCCGCCCTCGTGGCGATCGCGGCCGCGGGCGCAGCTTTGACGGCCACCGCGGCCACCGGCAGCCCAAACCCTGCGATCTGGAAGGACAGGGCTGGGGCCGCACTCCTTAACGTGGGCCGCTTCCCAAGTCCCAGTGCGAACCCGAAGCCGCGGGTGAGCCCGACCGATGAGCGCAAGGAGACGAGCCGCCCGACGCCGTCCAGCAGCCACGAGCCGAAGGAGTCGCCCGAGCCGAGGCATAGCCCCGAGCCGAGCGAGCGCCCTGAGCCCACACCCACCTCGGATTCTTCAGGCGGGCACGATTCGTCTGGCGAATCCGAGCCGACCTCGACCAGCAGCGACGGCAACTGAGCAGAGGCTTCCGACTTTCCCAGGCGAGACTGTTACTTAGCATCGACCGGCCCAAAACCGGCATACCGAGGAGGAACTCGAATTGCGTAGAACCGGAATCGTCAAGGTTGGAGCTGCGGCTGGCGCGGCAGGGGCAGGCGTGATTCTGGCGCTGACCTCAGTGATGGCACACACGTCGCAGGCTGCGGCGCTGCACGTGCCCACCAAGTCGACGGTCGCGAGCATCATGAACACCATCGAGGACAAGCAGGACGCCGCCGAGGCGGCCGCTCTGCTGGCCAAGGAGCAGGCAAAGGCGGCGAAGGCTGCCGCGAAGCTTCAGCGCGAGGCGGCGGCTGTTGCGGAAGAGGCTGCCGAGTCGGCGACGGCCGAGGCCAACGAGGACTCGAACACGGTCACCGAGACTGACACTGACAACGAGACCGAGACGGACGCCACCGAGGTGGACACCGACACCGACCAGACCGAGACGCAGGACGGCCCCGACACGCAGGACGCGGCTGACACGACGGACGCGAACTCAGGCGATTAAGCGGTAAAAGTTCGAAGGAATGGGTCGGGCCGGCGCCCGGCCCTTTTTCCTATTTCTGCCCTCGTCTTTGCACGAACTGAAAGCCAAATCTTCCCTTCACGCACAGGTGGCCGGCGGTGACGCTGTGGTCGAGCGGCGACGTCACCTTCACGATCGAGTTGTCCTGCACGTGCAGCTCGAGCATGCAGCCGACCCCGCAGTAGGGGCACACCGTCTCGGTCACCTTTTGCTGCGCCTCGTCCCACGTCCCAGCCTGACGCATGTCGTACTCGCTCTTGAACATCAAAGCGCCGGTCGGACACACGCCGATGCAATTGCCGCAGTAAACGCACGCCGACTCAGGCAGCTCGACGGCGAACTCGGTCGAGATGTGCGCATCGAACCCGCGCCCCGCAACACCGATGGCAAAGGTGTTCTGCGCATCGACACCACACGCCTCGACGCACTTGTAGCAGAGGATGCACCGCGAGTAGTCGCGCACATAGAGATCGTTGTCGATCTTCACAGGCTGCGCCACCGTGGCCGCATCTGCCCCGAAGCGCTGGGGCTCGGCGCCGTACTGCGCCATCCACCCGCTCACCTGCGGCCCGCAAAGAGACATGTCGACAGACGACGCGAGCATCTCGAGCACCATCCTGCGGCTGTGGCGCACGCGCTCCGAGTCGGTGTGCACCTGCATGTCAGCCTCGACCTTGCGCGAGCACGCGGGCACGAGCACGCGAGATCCCTCGACCTCGACCACGCACGCGCGGCATACGTTGACAGGCGTGAGGTTCTCCAGCTGGCACAGTGTCGGCGTATCGATGTCGAGCCCGCGGCACGCCTCGAGGATCGTCGTGCCCTCGGTGACCTGCACGTCCTCCCCGTCGATGTTGACAGTGACCATGTGCCGGGGCAGACCGACAAACGTCGCCATCTAGCTCACGCCCGCGATCTTCAGCTGGTTCAGCGCGGAACCGATCGCGTTGGCGGCGGTCTGCCCGAGGCCGCAGATGGATGCATCGCGCATCGCCCGCGCGATGTCGCTGAGGAGTGCGATGTCGGTTTCGCGAAGAGGCTGATTGCGCTCGCCGAGGATTCTCTTCAACGCTTCCTCCTGCCGCACGGTCCCTACGCGACACGGCACGCACTGCCCACACGACTCGTCGCGAAAGAAGCGGGCGATGCGAAGCAGGACCTGTTCGAGGTCGGCCGTGTCGTCGAAGACGATGACGGCTCCCGAGCCAAGCGTGGCGTTAATTGCGCGAGTGCCCTCGAAGCTCAACGGCACGTCGAGCTGCGATTCGGTGACGAAGGACCCGGCAGCACCGCCCAGGAGCACCGCACGCAACGACCGATCCTCTCGGAGACCGCCGGCAAGCTGCATGAGCTCGCGCAACGTCGTGCCCATCGGCACCTCGTACAGGCCCGGCTTGCGCACATGGCCGGAGACACAAAACAGCCTCATACCTGTCGATTCTGGCGTGCCGAGCTTCGAGTACTCGGCGCTGCCATGGTTGAGGATCTCGAGCACGTTAGCGAGCGTCTCCACGTTGTTGACGAGAGTCGGCCGGCCGAATAGCCCCACGGCGACGGGAAAGGGCGGCTTGTTGCGCGGCTCGCCCCGCTTTCCCTCGATCGAGTTGAAGAGCGCGGTCTCCTCGCCGCAGATGTAGGCGCCGGCACCGCGCCGCACCTCGATGTCGAACGCCATACCCGACCCTGCCACATCTGCCCCGAGAAAGCCCTTCGCCCGCGCCTGCACGATCGCGTTCTCGATGCGTTCCCGAGCCAGGGGATACTCGGTGCGGACGTACAGGTAGCCGTGTTCGCACCCAGTGGCGATGGCCGCGATGGTCATGCCCTCGATGACAGCAAATGGATCGGCCTCCATCAGCACGCGATCCTTGAATGTGCCGGGCTCTGACTCATCGGCGTTGCAGACCATGTAGTGAGGACGGGCCGGCGCCTTGGCCACGGCATCCCACTTGCGACCCGTCGGAAACGCGGCGCCGCCGCGGCCGAGGAGCTTGGCGTCGGTCACCTCGCGGATAACGCCTTCAGCGCCGAGCTCGAGCGCGCGCCGCAACGCCGCATATCCCCCGGCTTGGACGTAGCTGTCGAGGCTCGTCGGATCCACAATGCCGACTCGCCGCAACAGCCTTGCCCCAGTCCGTGGCTGCATCGGCGCATCGCCGGAAGGCCATGCTCCGCTGAGGATCCCGCCAAGGGTTTCGTAAACAGCGGGCGCGACCCGAGCTTCGGAATGCGACGTGCCGGCCCGCTCGACCAGCGCCGCGGGAGCCCGATCGCAAAGGCCGAGGCAGGGGCTGCGGTACCAGGCCGCGGAGCCCGAAGCCACGCCCGCGGGACCAAAGCCCTTCTCCAGGGCATCGCACAACTCATCGGCACCGGCGCACTTGCAGACGATGTCGTCGCAGACATTAACGGCGAGCCGCGGCCGCGCCTCCAGCGCGAAGCGGGCGTAGAAGCTGGCGACGCCATAGGCGTCGGCAGGTGGGATCGACAGCCGCCGGCAGACATACTCGAGGGCGCCGCGGCTGACCCACCCCACACGATCCTGAACCGCGTGGAGCACAGGCAGCAGGAGGTGGCGTCGCGAGCGCGCGGCGTGGCCGCCGTACGCAAGGTGGTCGTCCAACTCGACACGATCGCCGCCCTCCCAGAGGGATTCGGGTGCACCCAGGAATCCGTCGACCGCGGCGATCTCCTCGGTTGTCGGCGGTCCCCCGGTGGTCCGTATGTCCAATTTACTTGGCGGGGACCGGGACCAGCTTGTCGATCCGGATTGCGCTTGCCTTGAACTCGGCGGTGCCGGACTTGGGATCGGTGGCGTCGATGGTGAGGACGTTGGTGGCGACCTGGTCAGGGAAGTGGAGTGTCATGAAGGCAAGGCCAGGGCGTAGTGAAGCGTCAAACCGGATCGGCGCCTCAACGGAGCCGCGTCGCGAGCTGACGCGCACCCTCTCGCCATCGACGATCCCAAGACGGGCGCCATCCGAGGGCGAGATGAGGATGGCCTCGCGTGTGCGCAGGGGCGAGCTGTAGCCGCCGGTCTGCACTCCGGTGTTGAACGAGTCGAGCCGGCGGCCGGTGGTGAGGCGAATCGGAAACTCGTCGGTGAGCAGGTCGACCGGAGGGTCGTTCTCGACTGCGTGGAAAGGGGCAGGTGGTCCATCGATGGGATCCGCCCAGAGACGGGCGTGAAGAAATTCGGTGCCCGGATGCGACTCGTCGGGGCAGGGCCACTGGATCCCACCGAGCTCGTCGAGGCGGGCGTAGGACATGCCGGCGTGCATCGGCGACAAGGAGCGGACCTCGTCCCACACCTGCTCGGCGGTGGGGTGCCCCCAATCGGACCCCAGGCGCTTGGCGATCTCGCAGATGAGCTCGACGTCGTCGCGGGCGTCGCTGGGCGGATCGAGCGCCCGGCGCACTCGCTGCACGCGGCGCTCGCTGTTGGTGACAGTGCCCTCAGACTCGGCCCAACCTGCAGCCGCGGGCAGCACGACGTGGGCGAGCTCTGCGGTCTGGGTCAGGAAGATGTCCTGCACGACGAGGTGGTCGAGGCCGCTCAGCAAACGGACCGCACGCGTCTGGTCGGCCTCGCTGCGGGCGGGGTTCTCGCCGATTATGTAGAGCGCCTTAAGCTCGTCGTGATCCATCGACTCGAACATCTCGCTGAGGTGGTACCCCTTCTTCGAAGGAAACTTGGCCCCGCCCCAAGCAGTCGTGAAAATGGTGTGGGTGGCTGGCTCCTCGAGGTCCTGGAACCCAGGGAATCGCGCGGGGATGGCGCCCATGTCCCCACCGCCCTGCACGTTGTTCTGCCCGCGGAGGGGATTCAAGCCGCAGGCGAAGCGGCCGACCTTGCCGGTGAGCAGGGCGAGGTTGATTAGAGCGAGGACGTTATCGGTCGCGTTGTGGTGCTCGGTGATTCCCAGGGTCCAGCAGATCATGCCGGTCTTCGCCCGACCGTAGGCGAGCGCGACATCCTTGATCGCGGCCGCGGGCACGCCCGTGTCACGCTCGGCGCGCTCCAACGTGTAGGCCTCGACGCAGCGGGCGAAGTCGTCGTAGCCGGTCGTGGCGCGCGAGATGAACTGGGTGTCGGCCAGCCCTTCGTGGATGATCACGCGGGCCATCGCATTCGCAAGGGAGATGTCGCTGCCGACGTCGAGGCCGAGCCACACGTCAGCCCACTCGGCAGAGCCGGTGCGGCGAGGATCGACTGCGATGAGCTTGGCGCCGTTGTGCACGCCACGAAGAAGGTGGTGAAAGAAGATCGGGTGCGTCTCGCGAGCGTTGGAGCCCCAGAGGATCACGAGGTCGGTCTGCACAACCTCCCGATAGGACGAGGTTCCCCCTCCGGCTCCGAACACTGTCGCCAGACCGGCGACGCTTGGTGCGTGTCAAGTGCGATTGCAGCTGTCGATGTTGTTGCTGCCCATCACCGCGCGCGTGAACTTCTGCGCCATGAAGTTCATCTCGTTGGTGGTCTTGGAACAGCTGAACATCCCAAAACCGTTGGGACCGAGCGCGCGAGCTTTCGCGAAACCGGCGGCGGCCCGATCAAGGGCCTCATCCCACGACGCGGCCCGCAAGCGACCACCGTCCCGCACCAACGGTTGGGTCAGGCGCTGGAGACCCTCATCCATCGCGAACACAATAAGGGAAGGTGCGGCCCTAAGCCGCCCAGCGCAAACCCGGCGCGCGCGCTCGTCGAAAGACCACCCGATCCGGCGGCACGAACCGAAACTCACGGCCGACCTGCACCACCTGCCACCCACCCTCATGCACCAGGCGGTGGTGGAAGTAACAGAGCAGAACCAGGTTGGAAAGGTGAGTCGGA
>JBDUAO010000082.1:0-11381 GCA_040004595.1 Candidatus Dormiibacterota bacterium
CTCGTTGGCGCCATCAAGAACCGAGATCTTGCCGCTGAAGCTCGGCGCCATCTCGAAGAAGTCCTTCCACGACGTCATGCCCTGCTTGATCTTGTCCTTGCGGAAGCCGAAGCCGGTGGTGCCCCAATCCTTCGGGACGCTGTACTTATTGCCGAAGTCGTAGCCAGATTGAGTGAACCGAGAATCGACATGGCCGTAGTTGGTCAGCAGGCTGTGGTCGAGGGGATACAGAAGGTTTTTCTCGATCATGATCTTGACCATGTAGCCGGTCGGGACGACGATGTCGTAGCCCTTGGCGCCCGCCTCGATCTTCGCGAGCATGTCCTCGTTGCTGGCATACGTGTCCTGTTTGACGGCCATGCTGGGATGCGCCGCCTGGAACTGCTTCAGCGTGTCGGGATTCAGATACTGGCTCCAGTTGTAAATGTTCAGAGCGCCCTCGATGGGCTTCCCCGTCAAACCCGCCGGCGCGACCGCGCTGGGAGCGCCGCACGCGGCAAGAAGAAGGCCGCCGGTTGTGACTGCCGATAGGGCCAAGAAGTCTCTCCGGCTGAGCTCACGCGCGTAGATCTGTGTCATTCGTCCATCCTTCCTTCAGTTTCAGGCGGAGCGTGGAAGCACCAGGCTGACGTCGGGTGTCCAGCTGAGAAACACGAGCGCACCAAGCGCAAACTGCTGATTCAGGCCATTGAGGCCCAAGTTCTGCCGCCGGATGACAACGTCCCGGAGGCCATCGATGCGAACCCGATATTCCGTCTGCTCGCCAAGAAACGTCCCCGCCACCACGCGGCCGCTCCAAACGTTCACTGCGGCTTCTGGAAGGGCGTTGGAGATCTCGATCTTCTCGGGCCGGACGGCGACTGTCACTGCGGTGCCTACAGTTGACGCTCCTCCGCTCAGGCACCACACCTTGAGCGCATCTGTGGTTTGGACCGCCACGCGGTCCTTGTCTCGAGCGACCACCTCCCCTACAAAAAAGTTGGACATGCCGATGAAGTCCGCAACGAATCGCGTCCCCGGGTGCTCGTAGATCTCGCGGGGCGAGCCCTCCTGCAGGATGCGGCCGTCGGCCATGACGGCGATCCGGTCGGACATCGTGAGCGCCTCCTCCTGGTCGTGCGTCACGTAGACGAACGTGATGCCCACCTGCTGCTGGAGCACCTTGAGCTCGAGCTGCATCTCCTTGCGCAACTTCAGATCGAGGGCCCCGAGTGGCTCGTCCAGCAAGAGGACAGTCGGGCGGTTGACGAGCGCGCGAGCCAAAGCGACCCGCTGCTGCTGGCCGCCACTCAGTTGGCGAGGTTTTCTCTCACGCAGGGATCCCAGCCGCACCATCTCGAGCGCCTCGGCGGTCCGGCGTTTCAATTCGGGAGGCGCCACCTTCTTTTCCCGCAAGCCGAATGCGACATTTTCCTCGACGGTCATATGCGGGAATAGGGCGTAGTGCTGGAAGACCGTGTTGACCTCACGCCGGTAAGGCGGCAGTGAGGCAACATCCCGGCCGCCGATGAGAACACGCCCTCGGTCGGGCTGTTCGAAGCCTGCAATCAAACGAAGGGTGGTGGTCTTGCCGCAGCCACTCGGTCCGAGTAGCGAGTAGAACTCGCCCCGCACGACGCGGAGTTGGATGTCCTCCACCCCGCGGGCGGTGCCGTAGCTCTTGGTGACGCCGATCAGCTCGACGTCGTTGACGACCTCCCCGGCCAAAGCACCTCGCTCCTGTACTCGGTTTGTAAAGCCCTGCTGGCGGCAGTTTAATAGGGCTTAACCTGCAGCGCCCAACAATTTCTGGCTGTGGCGGCGGTTTCAGTCGATGGGAGCGGTGGCCGCCGGGAGAGTAATACGAACTGCGGTTCCAATGCCCTGCGTGCTCTCAATTTCGATCTTGCCCCCGTGGGCCGTCACGATGTCGTGGACGATCGCCAGCCCCAGGCCCGATCCGCTCGAGCTTGGCGTCTTGACGAAGCGCTCGAACACCCGAGGCAGGAGCTTGGCGGGGATTCCTTCACCGGTATCGGTGACGAAGATGATCACCTGGTCACCGGCGGACTGGACGCCGACCCGCACCGAACCGCCGGTCGGCGTGTGGCGGATCGCATTCGAGATCACGTTGGCGATTGCGCTGCGCATACGCGCCGGGTCGACGTCCACCATCGGGATGCCGTAATCCAGGTCGCCCGCCAGGTTGACCTGGGAGGCCTCCGACTGGGCCATGAACGAAGCGAGCACGTCATGCACGAGAGCGGTCGGGTCGACTAACTCGCGGTTCAACACCAGGCTGCCGGCGTCGGTCAGCACCAGCGTCCGCAGGTCTTCGACCAGCACCTCGAGTCCCCGCGTCGCGTCGAGGATCGGCTCGATGTGCTCGGCGTCGCCGGGGTACAGGCCGTCAGCGATGCCCTCCGCCTGGCCCCGAATGACCGACAACGGCGTTCGAAGCTCGTGCGCGACGTCGGCAAGGAAGCTTCGCCGCTGCTCGTCGGTCAGCTTGAGCCGGGCTGACATCGCATTGAACGCACGTGCGACCGATCGCATCTCGGGCGGCCCGTACTCGGGAACGCTCGCGGAGTAGTCGCCCTTCTCGATGCGGCGAGCCGCATGGATCAGGTTGTCCAGCGGGCCTGTCATGCGCCGGATTCCACGTAAACCAACGGCCGCCACGAGAAGGACCAGCACCAGCGCGACAATCCACGCGTACTGGCCCGCGCCGGTCGAGCTCAGCGTTGAACCGAAGGCCAGGCTCACGAGAGAGGTGATGACCCCGCCCGCGATCGCAGCCATCGCGACGACAAACGCGAGCACGCACCCGATTCGCCAGAGAAACGGTCCTCGGCGCCTGCCCCATCGGCCGGCGGGCGGCCATGATTGGTCTTCAGGCCACCACGGCGGGCGATGCTGTGGCGGCGGACCCCACTGCCGGCTCACTCAGGTGTCCGGCTCGGCGAAGCGGTAACCCACCCCAAACACGGTGAGAACGTAGCGCGGAGCGCGCGGATTCGCTTCCACCTTGCGCCGAATATTCTTTATGTGAGCGTCGATTGCCCGCTCGTACGACTCGAATGCGACGCCCTTCACGGCATCCAGCAGCTGCGCGCGCGTGAATACACGGCCGGGTTGCCGGGCCATCGTCGCCAGGAGCTGAAACTCGGTCTTGGTCAGCTCGACCCGGCGCGCGCCGAAACGCGCCTCCATCCGGGGCACATCGAGCTCGACGTCGCCGACACGCATAACGTCGGATCGGGAGCGCAGGCCCTCGGCCCGCCTGAGCACCGCACGCACCCTCGCGACCAGCTCCTTGGGGCTGAACGGCTTGGTCAGGTAATCGTCCGCGCCGAGCTCGAGCCCGACCAGTTTGTCCGTCTCCTCAGTGCGCGCGGTCAGCATGATGATCGGGATCTCGCCTTCGCGCCGGAGTGCGCGGGTGACATCCAAACCGTCGAGTCCCGGCAGGCCGAGGTCCAGGACAACCAGGTCTGGGCGGCCTGTGCGTGCGGTCCGTAGCGCGCTCTGACCGTCCGACGCCACGAGCACGGTGAAGCCACCGTGCTCGAGATAGTCGCGGACGAGCTGGACGATCCGGGGCTCGTCATCGACGACCAGGATGGTGGTCACGGTCGCCATGCTAAGGACGCGAACCCCCGGTAGCACCCTCTCCCCAACGGGGGAGAGGGTTGGGGAGCGGCGCGTCCGCTTGCACGACCGTCCTACGCCTGACGCTGGTCGGGAGGGGGCGGCGTCGCGCTCGCCTCGCCGTGCGCCCGCTTGTGCCATTCCTGCATGCGTTCGTCGATCGCGGGCGGAACGTCGCCGCCACCGCCGTACCCACGGTGCTTCCATCCACCGTGACTCCCGCCCCAGCGTCCAAAGCTGAAGACACGGAGCAGCATGAAGAAGATGAAAACCAGGAACAGGAACCCGAACAACCCGAAGCCGTAGAAATGCGGCTCGTAGTAGTAGGGGGGGACCGCTGCGCCGGCAGGCAGCTGGGTTGCGACCCCTGCCTGATACGACAGCACGCCGACGACGCCGGCGATGACCAGGGTCAGCACCATCCATAACAGACTGAAACCGCGTCTCATGTCGATCACTCCTTGAAATTGAGAGGTTGACTGCGTTGCCCTCATAGTTCCGGGAGGTTGTGAGCGCGGTGTGAAGAAAGCAGGTGCGCGGTGTGGAGTTTCACGCCGCTACGATTGATCCCTCGATGGCACAGCAGCTCCGCATGTACACGATCAAGCCAGGAGAGCTGGAGGCGTTCGCTCGTGAATGGGGCGAGCACATCCTTCCCCTGCGGCTGCAGAGCGGCTTTCGCGTCGCGGGTCCGTGGGTGATCGATGAGACGAACCAGTTCGTCTGGATCCTCGAGCACGACGGCAATTTCGAGCTCGCCGACTCGCGCTACTACGAGCTGCCCGAGCGAAAGGCGATGGACCCCGACCCGGCTCGCCACATCCAGAAGAACGAGCACTGGATGATCCGCGAGCCGTAACCCTGGAACTCTAGAAGCCGGCTTTCTCCAGCCCGACCAGCTCTGCAGTGCGCTGCCACAACCTGGCTTGAGCCTGCTGGTCCTGAGCCGGCCTGGGCGGCTCGATCCTTTTGATCCCCTTGAAGAACCAGCCCGTCGTGCCCTCATGAGCGGGCGATATCGCCAGGTCGGCAAGGTCTTCGGCCGCCCGATCGGGAGATTTCGAGACCATCCTCGTGATGACGCGGATTGGCCTCCAGGCCTCGCGCATCAGCTCCGAGCGAACCAGGCCGGGATGGCACGCGTTGACCCTTACGTCCCATCGCCTGGCACGGCGCGCAAGCTCGAACGTGAACAGCAGGTTGGCGGCCTTGGTCGCCCCAAACGTGTCGAGGGGCTTGAACTTCGTCTTGTCCATAAGCTGGTCGATGTCGACGCGAGCCGACGACGGCGCCGTCACCGTGACCGCGCGGCCTCTGCCGGCCAGCTGATCGCGCAGGAGGTTGGTCAGCAGGAAGGGACCGAGGTGGTTGGTGGCCAGCATCACCTCGAATCCCTCCTTTGTCTTGTGGTACTCGCTCGAGTAGGTGGCGGCGATGTTCAAGAGTGCATCGATGTGTCCGACGGTGCGGCCGATTTCTCTCGCTGCGCTGCGGACCGAGGCCAGGGATGAAAGGTCGACGCCGATGCTGCTCACCCGCTTGTCCTCTCCGCCCAACCGTTTGACGAGGGCGGACAGCCGGTCGGAGGGCCGTGCGAGAAGCAGCACCCGCGCATCTCGGCGCACCAGAACCGATGCGGTCGCCGCTCCGATCGCTCCTGTCGCGCCGGTGACGACGACAACAGGGTGCAGGCCGGCCATGACGTCTAGTGTGGCCTTGTGGGTCCGCTGATCAGCGCACACCGAGGATCCTGTGGCGTCCCCGGGCTGCCTGCCGCCGAGCGCTACGACCGCGCGATCGCGCTGGGCGTGGACTACGTCGAGCTCGACGTTCGGCGCACCGCCGACGGCAATTTCGTCAACTCCCACGACGACGTGACGCCGAGTGGACGCCCGACGAGCAGCCAGCCCTATCTTGAGCTCAAGGCTGAGCTGGGGAGCGAGCTGCTCACGTTGGATGAGGTGCTGGATGTGGTGGCGGGTCGCGTCGGGCTGCACGTCGATTTGAAGGAGCCCGGTGACGAGGGCGACATCGTGCGTGTCCTTCTCTCTCACCCCGCTCACGCCCGGTTCGTCGTCACCACCGGCGAGGTCGAGTCGATCCGCGCCGTCAAGGAGCTGTTTCCGGACGTGCAGGCGGGACTCACGCTCGGCGCCGATCTGAGAAACGCTCACGCGTGGGTGGCCATGAGCCAGCGCCTGGCGGAGCTCTTTCCCGGGCCCCGTCTCGAACGCTCTCACGCGGACTTCGTCGTCGCGCACCTGCAGCTCGCGCGCCTTCGCCTCCTCCGTTACGGACGGCGCCGGCGGTTGCCGGTCTGGGTTTGGACGGTGGATGAGACCAGCGAGATCGCCCGGTTGATGGGCGATCCAAGGGTCACGACGTTGATCACCAATCGACCCGACGTCGCGCTTCAGCTCCGCAGACCTAAGACAGCTTGATGTCGGTCTGACAGCAGAGCAAGCCGAGGTCCGGCGACCACCGCAGCACCAGAGGCGGCTCGGGGGTGGTCACCCTGAAGCACACGGTTGTCGGCCCGAAGGCGTCGCCGTTGCCGAATTCGTGGCGGCTCCACGACTGGCACCCAGGCGCATCGGTGACCAGGGCGGAGCTATGCACCCTCGAGTCGATCAGGCGGAGGTCTTCCGGAGATGCGTGGGTGGCGCTGCTCGAATTCTTGAAGGTGACCTGGATGCTGACGAGATTGCCGTCGACCTTCAGATTGGAGACCCACAGCGTGTAGCCCTGCACATCCGCGCAGGGGGCGGGGGAGCAGTTCAGCGTAGGAACGGCGCCTTTGGGGGCAGGGTTGCGGAAGGTGACCTGCATGGCGAGGAACGCCGCGATCGCAATCAACAACACCAGAAGGAGTACAGCGGCGGCCGCTCCATAACCGAACAGCCTCCGTCGTGTAACGCGGTTCAAGTGACCGCGGCCTAAGCGATGGGGACTGGTGCGACCGCCTCATCCGCAACGACCTTGCCGTCCTTGAGGCGGATCTGGCGCTTGGCCTCTTTGGCGACGTCCAGGTCGTGGGTGACGACGACGATGGTCACTTTGTCCTGTTGATTGAGGCTCTTCAGCAGTGAGATGAGCTGCTCGGCTGTCTCGGTGTCGACGGCGCCGGTGGGCTCGTCGAGGAGGATCAGCGAAGGTTGATTGACCATCGACCGGGCGATCGCCACGCGCTGCTGCTGGCCACCCGACAGCTCGGTCGCACGGTGGCGAACGCGGTCCGACAGGCCGACGCGGTCGAGCAGATCCTCAGCCCGCTTGCGCCCGTCCGTGCGGTCTTTGACGTACCGCAGCGGCAGCATCACGTTCTCGAGCACGTTGAGCGAAGGCAGGAGGTTGTACTCCTGGAAGACGAAGCCAATCTTGCTTCCACGCAAGTGGGCAAGGTCTCGGTCGCCGAGCGCGCCGGTGTCGACGCCGTCGACGATCAACTTGCCGGCGGTCGGGCGCAACAGCAGCCCGAGCATGTCGAGCATCGTTGTCTTGCCGCTACCCGACCTGCCCACGACCGCGACGAACTCGCCATCGCCGATGTCCAGCGTCACGCCATCCAGCGCCTTGATCACCGTCTTGCCCTGCTTGTAGTGCTTGGTCAGCTCTTTGAGCTGAAGGTTTGCCACTACTGATTCCGCAACGCGGTGACGGGGTCCAGCCTTGCGGCGCGCCAGGCAGGCAGGATGCCGGCCACGGCGCCGAGCGCGATGGCGAAGCCGAGGGCGAACAGCGTCAAACGCAGGGTGAGGAGAAACAGGGTCGATTGACCGGGTGGTGCGGTGGCGTTGGCGATGATCGTGATCACCGCACCGATGCCGTAGCCGATGATGCCGCCCAAGCCGCCGATGACAGTCGCCTCCAACAGGAACTCACCCATGATGTGGCGCGTCGTCGCGCCGACAGCCTTTTTCAAGCCGATCTCGCGTACGCGCTCGGCGACCGCCATGAACATCGTGTTAACGACCGACAACCCGCCGATGACCAGCGCCAGCAGCGCGGCGGCTGTGGTGATCCCTGTGAAGATGGCGCCGCCCGATTTGAAGCTGCTGACGATGACGCTGGGCCTCGTCGCCTTCACGCCGGTGACCTGCGCGTTGATGCGATCGGCGATCTGGTCGAGGCCGCTCAGCGAGATGCCCGGTTTGCCGTAGACGTTGATGCCTTCGGTGATCTGTTTGACGTCGATCTGATCGCGAATGGCAATCGGCAAGCTGTCCTTCAGCAGGGCCTGCCCGTCGGCGATGTTGATGTACGCGAATGAGTCAGGTGCGGTCAACGTCCGGTTCAGAATGCCGACGACCTGGAAGGGGTGGTTGATGAAGTCAGGCTTGGCGTCCGCCGGTCTGACCGGCAGGTCGATCGTGTCGCCGATCTTCTTGTTGAACTCCTTGTCGATGGTCGAGCCGAGGACCACCTGGCCGGTTGATCCGGCGTCGATCTGATGACCCTGGGCGAATGTCACCTTGATACCTGCCCACTCGTTCTCGGCCGGGTCGGAGGCAATGATCGTGTCCGGTACCCCAAAGCTGACGGATGCCACCGCGCCAGGCTTGGCTGCGAAGCCATAGCTTGGAAAGGCTGCGGCGACGCCATCCACCTTCTCTATCTCTTCGACCTTTGAAATCGGCAGCAGCGCTGCGGATTGGCCATCGGGCGCTCCAACCTGGACGTTGGACCCGAAGTACTTGACTCCACCATCCAGCAGGGCGTTGAAGTTCTCGGCGATTGCGCCCATCGTAGTGAGCGCGAGAACGCCGATGACGATGCCGGAAATGGTCAGAAAGCTCCGCAGCTTGCGCCGCGAGATGTTGCGAAAGATTTCCATCAGGTACGGAGAATACCAAGCCTCCGCCGCGCGCTTGTTGCGAACCTGCGTCAAAAGATCGCTACTTCTGGATTTACAATGCCGCCGATGAGCGACCGCGGTGTCCAGCCTGCTAATCCGGGGCTTCGTCCTCGGCTTCGTGGTCGCGGCGTCGCCGGGTCCCATCTTTTTTCTCTGTCTTAAGCGAACCCTCTCTCGCGGCTGGCTGACCGGCCTCGTGTCCGGACTGGGCGTTGCCACCGCTGACGGGCTCTATGCCGGACTCGCCGTCTTCGGCATCGGCGCCGTCACCTCTGTGCTGGTCGGCGAACGGCTCTGGCTGAGCTTGATCGGCGGTGTCGCCCTGGTTCTGCTTGGGATCCGAACAGTGGTTAGGCGGCCCAAAAATGACGAACCCGTCGCAGCGGCTGACGGCGCAAATCTGGCCGTGGCCTACGTTTCGACGCTCGGCCTGACGATCACCAACCCGGCCACGATCATTTCGTTTGCCGCCCTCGTCGCCTCGCTCGGGATAGGAATCAGTGACGGGTACGCCTCCCCGGCAATCGTCGTCATCGGGGTATTCGCAGGATCGGCGACGTGGTGGTGCGTGGTCGCCGGCCTGGGCGAGGGGCTGCGCACGCGGGTGACGCCACCAGTCCTGCGCGGCATCAGCGCCTTCAGCGGCGTGGCGATCGCCGCCCTCGGCGTGGTGGCGATTCTGTCTACGTTGCAACTCGAGGGAAGTCTTGGCGGCTAAGTGGAGTTTTGAGGAGTGACGTGACCGACTCGAACACGCGCACGAGAACGTTGACCTGGACAGATCCGTTGGCCGCGCTGCCGGCGGCAGCAGGCATGTCGGGTCTCGAGTTCATGAAAGCGGTCGTTTCCGGCAAGTTGCCGTCGCCTCCGATCATGTCGACGATGGGCATCACCGGTGCGGAGGTCGAAACAGGCAAGGCCGTCTTTCGAGGCGAGGCCGGCGAGTATCTCTACAACCCGATCGGCGTTGTGCATGGCGGCTTCGCGATGACCATCCTCGACTCCGCTTTGGGCTGCGCCGTCCACACGACGCTCGCGGTGGGTGAGCAGTACACAAGCCTGGAGACCAAGGTCAATTTCGTCCGCCCGATCACTGCCGACACCGGCCCGGTGCGGTGTGAGGCGGTCGTCGTCTATCGCGGCGGCAGGGTGGCCACCTCCGAGGGCAAGCTGTTCGCCGAGAAGACGGGCAAACTCCTCGCCCACGGCACCAGCACCTGCATGATCATGCGGAGATGAGCACCGCACAGACCTCCGGCAGGCGGTACTCCATCCACATCGTGGACGTCTTCACAGATAAGCCTTTGGCGGGCAACCAGCTGGCCGTGGTCCTGGACGCCGAAGGAATTCCCGGCGACGTGATGCAGCGCATCGCCAAGGAGATGAACATCTCCGAGACGGTGTTCGTGATGGCTCCCGAGGATCCCGCCAATGCAGCCAGGATCCGAATCTTCACGCCCGGGGCTGAGCTGCCATTCGCCGGTCATCCGACGATCGGGACGTCCTGGGTTCTGTTCACCCAGGGATTGATTCCAGGTGGCGCGCTCGAGTTCAAGCTCGAGGAGGGGGTCGGCCCGGTGGCTGTGCGCGGGGAGCCGGGTCCAAGCGGCACGGTCTTCTGGATGACCCACCCTAAGGTGAAATTCGCTGAGGTCATACGCGACCGAGCGGCGGCGGTGGCGGCCGTCGGGCTTGTTGAGGACGACCTCGTCCCCGACGTTCCGATCCAGGTCGCAAGCACCGGGGTGCCGTTCGCCTATGTCGCGCTTAAGAACGCGAAGTCTGTCGACTCCGCCGTCTCAGAGAAGGAGCCGCTCGCAAAGGTCTTCAAAGAGGGCGTGTTCCTGTTCGCGGCTGTGGGTCACGATCGGCTGTACAGCCGGATGTTCTCGCCACACGTCCTCGACATCCACGAGGATCCCGCGACGGGATCGGGCAGCGGACCTCTCGGCGCTTTCGCCGTGAGGTATCGCTTGATACCTCGCGCACCGGCGGTCTCCATCACCAGCGAGCAGGGGACGAAGATGGGTCGCCAGAGCTTCATCCACATACGCCTGGCTTACTCGCAAGACGGAGATCTGCCCACCTCAATCCAGGTTGGCGGGTCGGTCGTGCCCACCCTCTCGGGCGTTCTGGCCGGCGGCTGGTAGAAAGCCTTGAAGGTCGACAGCTACCGCTTTCTGCCGCGAAGCTTTCGGTCTTTTTACGAAGGGCGCGGGCCGTTTCCAGGAGAAGAGGAGACGGTCTGGGCGCATTTCGAAAAGCGCCTGCAGGCATCTCGCATTGCGTTGCTCACGTCGGCCGGCCTCTACGTAAAGGAGACGCAGCCTTCATTTGACCTCGAGCGCGAACGTGCACAGCCGGAATGGGGCGATCCGGGTTGGCGCCCGATCCCGTCGACGGCGACGGCGGCCAACCTTGGGGTCGCCCACCTGCACATTAATGACGAGGACGTCCTCGCCGATCCCGGGATTGCTCTGCCGGCCCGCCTCCTCGAGCAATTCGCGGCTGACGGCGTCATCGGCAGCGCAGCGGGCAGTCACATCTCGGTGATGGGTTATCAGGAGCGGAGCCTCGAGGGCTGGCGAGACAAGACTGCGGACGAGGTCATTGCACACCTGAGGAGCCAGGGCGTCGACGGGCTGATCCTCGCTCCGGTTTGACCCGACTGCTGCTCAAACGTGCCCGTGCTGGCACGATGGATCGAGAAGGCCGGAATCCCGACGGTGGTCGTGACAATGATGCCGGCCCTCGCTGAGGAGCGGCTGGCGCCGCGCGTGGTCGGTGTCGAGTTTCCCTACGGCCATCCTTTTGGTCTGCCCGGCGATGAAAAGATGCGCGGTCGGGTTCTCGACCTGGCGTTGCGAGTCCTGGCGGGTGCCGGCGCGCCTGGCAC
>JBDUAO010000009.1:0-34953 GCA_040004595.1 Candidatus Dormiibacterota bacterium
CTACAGCCGCTCCGGCCACCCCACCCAGCAACAGGGCGCAAGCGATCAGAAGGATGCCAAGGTTTCCGAGGCGGTTGAAGACGGATGTCACCACGTCACTCTCACTTCCAACGCGCGGGATGCACCTGGGGGTCGACCCTCCTAACGAACTCCTGCGCAGCGGTCAAGCAGTCGCTGGGATCTCGATCTCCTTGACGCGCTCCAACAGTTGCACGGCGACCCAGAAGATAAGGAGCGCATTGACAACGTGGAGGCCGGCCACCGCACGCCATACCCCCATTCCCGGAAGGTGGTAGGGGATCAGGAGAATTGACTGCACGATCACCAGGCCCGAAACGGCCACGGTCAGCCACAGCGTCCGCCGTGGGATGCGGCCATACCACCCGAATCCAACGAGAATCAGCGGGAGGACGAACACCACCACGGAGTTGATATTGGCGTGCCAGAAGAATAGCCTGGCGTCGTTCCCAAATATGCCGGCCCCGGCGAGCATGACCTGGATCAGGATCGACGCGATGACCAACCAGACGCCAGTGGAATAGACCCGGCGAGCGATCCGGCGCGATCCCTGCTGAGCTGTGTCCACGGCACTCCGAAGATAAGGCACATCATTCGTGGTGACAACACCAAAACTGGGAGGTGACCTCGTGAGCCCGATGGAAGGCGGTGCGATGCCCAAGCCGAGCGAGGAAGCCAAAGCGGCTTTCACCAAGCTCGTTCCGGATGGTCCGACCGTGATGCTTAGACCCATGTTCGGCAACCTCGCGGCCTTCGTGAACGGCAACATGTTCGCCGGCCTCTTCGGAGAGGACCTCTTCGTCAGGCTGCCCGTGGATGAGAGCGCCAAGGTTCGAAAGGAGGGCGGGAAAGACTTCGCGCCGATGGCGGGTCGCCCGATGAACGGCTACGTGACAGTGCCCGGCACGTGGCGTACGAAGCCGGCGGCCGTGAGGGTCTGGATCGCCACTGCGCTCGAGGTCACAGGCCACATGCCGGCCAAGGTCCCGACGCCGAGAAAGGCAGGGGTCAAGAAAGCCGCGAAGCGATAGGCCGGTCTAGCGCTTCGGCTTGCCTTTGGCTTTCCCGTCGGCGGGGGCGGATTGGGTTTGCGGGGCGGTCTCAGGCACCGACTTGGCTGCCGCCGGCGGTTCCGGGGCTGGGGTGAAGGCGTCAGGCTGCGGACCCATCGACACGTTGCCGC
Organism: Candidatus Dormiibacterota bacterium; assembly: GCA_040004595.1. GTDB lineage: Bacteria > Chloroflexota > Dormibacteria > Dormibacterales > Dormibacteraceae > Palsa-872. The sequence goes on from JBDUAO010000009.1 coordinate 1,202, forward strand.
TGAAGCTCGCACCGTCCTGGATGACCAGCCGAGCAACCCGAACGTCCCCGGTCAGCGAGCCGGACTTGGCCACCACCAACCGCTTGCGCGCGGTCACGGGCCCGCTCACGTGGCCTCGGATGTTGACGTCACTCCCCGCGAGCGATGCGTTGACCTTGGCCGCGTCGTCAACCTCCACGTCGCCCGTCGCGTGGATCTCGCCCTGGACCGTTCCGGCCAGGCGCACATCGCCGTCGATGTGAAGCTCGCCGATCAGGCGATCGTTTGGGCCGAGCGTGATCCCGCCACGCTGGCTGGTCGTGTGTGCTTCCGGCGGTTGGTCCGCCGTTGACCTCGGAACCCTAGCCTCCGGAGCCCTGCTGCTCAAAGTCGCCCATCTTGACGTGGCCGTTCAAGCTGGCGCCATCCTCGATCTGCAGCCGGCGCACCGTCACGTCGCCGCTCAGCTTTGCGTTCTTCCCCAACACCAGCTTGTCGCGGGCGTTGAGGCTCCCTTCGACGTCGCCCTTGATGGTGACGTTGGAGGCCTCGAGATAAGCCTTGACCTTGGCTCCAGAGGCAACCTCGATGTTGCCGCTCACGCGGAGCTCGCCTTCGGCGCGGCCGTCCACGTTGACATGGCCGTCATAGGTGAGCTTGCCCTCCAGGCTGTCATTCGGCCCCATCGTGAACCGACGAAGCCCATCTTTCTTGTCCTGGGCAGCCTCGATTGGCGTGCTTTCTGCCACTGCCTCCTGTACGTCCATGACCTCGAATCACCCCCGCTTGGATTGAGGCTTCGGTGCCACCGAAGCCGAACCCTCAGGGTACTGCAGGACGGTCGCGGCTGCCGTTACAAACTCGAAAGTTGCCAGGCAACCGAGGGTTGGCTAGTCGGAACGGTCCTCGATCTCCCAGGCGTGGTCGAGCACATGCCAGGCCATGCGGCGGGCGGCATATCGGGCCGGCCAGCCGCGCTCCGTGACGCCCTTGGTGCCCGCCCTCAACCCGGCGACGATCGCGTTCCTGAACTCCCGGACCGCAGCTGTGTCCCCGCCGGCGGGCTGCTGCAGCCGCAGACCGAGCTTTCGGGCGTACATGGTCTCCGCTCCGAGCACATGCTCGACGATCTTGTCGCGGTCGCGGCCGCCCCCTCGCGGCCCTTTCCGCAGCGAGGCAGGCGCCCCTTCGACAACGCGGTCCAGAACCGTCCACGTTGCCGCCACCAGCGCTGAGAGCCTCCCCGCCTCCTTCTTGGTGAGGCGCTTGAATTCGGCCTTGGCGATGGCTCCCGGAGCGCCGAACTCGGTGGTCGCATCACCCGGCAGGCGCTCGACGACGTCGAATTTCGATGTCGGAGCAAACGGAATGCGAGCGGCCGTGGCCGCAGCCGCGTACCTTGGCGCCGCGGCGGCGAGGGATTCCAGAGCCGACTTCTCGTCCTTCTCCGCACGCGTCCATCCCGGCCAGTCGGCCGCCGACGCGAAAACGCGCCGCTTGCCGACCTCCAGGTAGACGCGAGTCACGCCCGCACCTCGATCATCGTGTTGGCGGCCAGGTCGTAGATGAAGCCGCGGATCTTGTCCCGATGAGCAAGGTGAATGTCGAGGCGCAGGCGCTCCACGTCTTGCACCACTGCCGCGACCGGATCCTCGAAAACGTCAAGCGTCTCGTCGAACCGATGGCCGGTGGCGGCCGCGATTTTATCCGCCAGCTCTTTCTGTTTGAAGCGGCCGAGCAGACATTCGGTGTGGTGAATCACCATAATCTCGCGCGTCCCCGCGGCCGCCTGCGAAAGCGCCAGCGCATGTCGCGCGTCGTCGGTGGCGCGGCCTCCCGCGTTTCGGATGACGTGGGCATCCCCCGGGCGCAGGCCCAGCAGCGCGCTGACGTCCACGCGCGCATCCATGCAGGTCAGCACGGCGAGCCTCTGGACCGGCTCCACGTTGCGCGCCGCGCTACCCAGGTAGTGCAGCCGCGTGTTCATGACGACTCGGTCGATCGCGTCCATTCAGCCCGAATAGTCTCTCGGTCCAGAGGCCGCCGCAACATGCGCTTTGCGCGGGCCGTGCGCCTCGGCCTCCTGTGAGCGCCGGTAGCGCTTCTCGGCCTCCGGCAGGTCGCCCTTCAGCTCGGCCACCCGGCCATAGGCCCTCCACGTCCACCCCGCGAGCTGCCGCTCGCCAAGCTCCTCGGAAGCACGGATCGCGTAGCGAAGGTCCTCCTCGGCTTCGTCGAAACGGCCCAGCTCACGCTTCGAGATGCCCCGCTCGGCCCTCGCGTCGGCGAGCTCCCAGCGCGCGCCCAGCTGCGTGAAGATTGCGATCCCCTTGTCGAGCCATTGCACAGACTCGTGAAAACGGCCGAGGTCTTCGAACACGCGACCCTTCTGCACTGCCGTCACCGCCACGCTGAATTGATCGCCGGTCTCTTCGGCGATCACGCTCGCCTCCTCGATCAGCCGCAGGGCCTCGTCGAAGCTTTTGGTCTCCATCTGGTTGATCGATAGGGACGTGAGGGCTCGCACGCGCGCCCACCGATCCTTCGTGCCTGCGAGCGCCAGGGCTCGCCGCCAGATCACCTCCGCCTGGTCGAATCGGTCGCGGGTCCAGGGCACCCAACCTGCGAATAGCAGCGTGCGAGTGATCGCAAAGTCATCGCCGACCTTTTCGGCGGCCAGCAGCGAGCGGTCGAGCAGCCCTTCCGCCTTGTCGACGTCGGCCTCGACGTTGATTGCGATGTCGCCAAGAAAGCGGAGTGCATGCGCGAGCGCAAAAGCGTCGTCATGCACCTCTGCGAGCGCGACCGAGCGTTCGAGCGCCCCGGTCGCGGCAGGGTATTCGCCCAGCCAGTAATGGGCCTCGCCAAGTCCCGCCAGGACCCGCGCCTCTCTCACTCCCCATCGTCCGTCCGGCCCGGACATCGCCAGCGAGCGCTCATAGAAATCGATGGCGGAGCGGCTCTCCATGCGCCGCCTTGCGCGGTCCCCCGCCAGCTGCAGGCCGTCGGCCGCGCGCTCTGCGGGCAGGTGGTCGTTGGGATTCAGGTCGCGAGCAGCCAGCGCTGCGAGCTCGAGGTGATCCGCCGCCCACGACGGATGGCCCGTCTCTTGGAGGCTCGTCGCGACCAGTTCGTGCAGCCTCAGGCGCTCGCGTTTCGGCAGGCTCGCGTAAGCGACCTCGCGCAGCGTTGCATGCCGCATGCGCCATTGCGCCTCGACCCTGCCCTCGTCGCGCACGATGATTTCGGAGTCCTCGAGCGCCTGCATCTCCTCGAGCTTCGGGGCCTTGTCGACCAGGGCAAGCTCCGCCAGGTCGAACGAGTAGAGAAAGACAGAGGCTCGCCGTGCCAGCTCGCGCAGCCGTGTGGGCAAGGCATCCAATCTGGCCGCCACCACCGCCTGGACCGTCGGCGGCAGGTTGGCTGCGCCGCGAGCCGGCGCCGCGCCGGCCTGGTTCATGAGCATGCCCGTTGTCTCGATGATGAAGTAGGGATTTCCACCCGCGCGCTCCGCTATCGCTGCCGACTCCAGGTCGTTGATCTTGTCCCCGCCCGCTGCACGCACCAGCTCGATCGACTCCTCGCTCGACAGCGGGTCCAGGTGGACGAGAACGGAGTTTCCACTGCTCGTGCCCCACGAGGGCCGGCTCTCGAGCAGCTCGGGCCGCGCCAGTGCCACCACCAGCGCTCGCCGCGATCCTCGAGCGCCCTTTGCTCCCAGCCGTTCGATGAGGTCGAGCATCATTGGCCGCAGCGTGTGCAGGTCCTCGAACACGAGCACGACTGTGCTCTTTTGAGCGACGCCGTCCACCAGCGCGATGAACCCGGTGGTCACGTCATGTACGAAGGCTGACTCCTCCCTCTGCCCCGCGACTCCGAACAGCAGCCCCAACCGTTCCGCGGTCACCTCGACCTCCGCCGGGTCGACCGTGCGCTCCGCCAGCACGCGCAACCGCTGCGCCGTCGTCTCATTTGGTTCCCCGTCTCGGATACCTGCGAGCTCCCCGACGATGGCTGCCGCGGGGCCGAAGGTCGCGGTGTCGGTGTACGAGCGTGATCGGCCCCGGACGACCACCACGCCGGGATCCAGGCCCGCCAACATCTCGGCTGCAAGCCGGCTCTTGCCGATGCCGGCCTCACCGACAATGGTGACGAGCACCGGACGGCCGGTCGTCGTGGCCAGGCTCAAGCTCTGGCGAAGGATCGCCTGCTCGCTGGCGCGTCCGACGAATGCGATTGTGCGGCGCGCGGACCGGGCGGTCAGAGTCTGGACCGGAAACGAGCCCAGCTCCACATCGAAGCCCTTCGCCCTGACCAGGCGGCGGTGGCCGTAAGAGACGGCTTCCGACGTGAGCGCGCGGGTGGTCTGCCCGGCCAGGATCTGACCCGGCCTCGCCGCCGACTGCAAGCGCGCGGCCATGTTCACAACCGGCCCCGTGACCAGCAGCTGGCCGGCGGGCCCGACTCCGGTTGCCGCCTCACCCGACTCGATGCCTATCCTCACCTCGAGGGGGGCGGCCAGGCCTTCGGACCGGCCGAGCCGGCGCACGCGTTCGCGGATCGCCATGCCCGCACGGACTGCCCTGATAGCGTCGTCTTCATGCACGTGGGGCAGGCCGAACACCGCCATCACAGCGTCGCCGATGAATTTTTCCGGCCGCCCGCGCAGGGCCTGTAGTTCCTCCGTCGCCGCCTCAAAGAACCGGCCCATCACCTCGCGTGCCCGTTCGGCGTCCAGCGACTGCGCGAGGCCTGTCGAATCGACCAGGTCGGCGAAAAGGACGGTGACCATCTTGCGTTCCTGGGTGCCGAGCAGCGTGCCCACTACGGCGCCGCAGTTTGAGCAGAACCTCGCGCCCGGTTGGAGGGGGTGACCGCAGACCGCGCATGACATCGCCACAGCAGGCGGAACCGTGTCAGGAGACTTCTTGTTCGCTGCTTACCTCAGAGGCCCTTGGCGCGATCGAACGAGTCGCGGCGCAGCCGGTCCGCCGCCGCGGCGAGGACGGTGGAGAGCAATGAGTCGCTGGTCTTGATGGCATCGCGGAACTGGGAGTGGCTCATCACCATGGCGCGCGCCGGGGTGGTTGTAACCACGGTGGCGGTGGCCGGCCCGCGGTCCAACATCCCGATCTCGCCGAAGAAGCTGCCCGGGTGCAGGGTCGGCCGCTCCTTGCCGTCGACCTCCACCGTTGCCTCTCCTTCGAGCAAGACATAGAAACAGTCGGATGCATCACCTTGCTTGATGAGGGTGTGGTTCGCTTTCAGGTCCACCTCATCGGTGCGGCTGGCAAGGAACTCGAGCTCCTTGCGGGTGCACCTGGCAAACAGGGGTACGCGGCCCAACGCGTCCACTTTCGGGTCCCCCATGCATGGCAGGATACCCCCGCCACGGCGGCCGGTAAATGGCCAGATCGAGAAGAACCGGACTCGCTCCCCAGGACCTGCGGGATCAGCGATTCGGCAAGGCCTGCAGCACAGCGACGGCCTGGTCGAGCCGTGCGCGAGGCAGGCGGCCGCTGGCGACCGCGGCCTTGATCGCGTTGTAGGTCGCGTCGGCGACCGACAGGTGGTGGGCGATCATCACCATGTCGCCTCCGTTGACGAGGAACTCGACCGCCGCCTCAGGCGCAGGCGTGGTCGCAGTGATCGCTCCCATCTCCATGTCGTCGGAGATGATCGCGCCCTTGAAGCCCACGTCCGATCTGAGCTTCTGAATCGTGACCGGCGACAGGTCGGCTGAGTGGACGGTGTCGAGCACGGGGTAATAGAGGTGGCCGAGAAGGACGAAGTCGACGCCGTGCGCGACCGCTGCCTTGAATGGAGGCCACTCGCGTGACTGGAGCGTTGCCAGGCTCTCGTCGATCCGAGGCAGCTGCGTTTCCGAGCTGACCGTGGTGTCGCCATGGCCGGGAAAGTGCTTGGCTGCGGACAGCATGTGAGCGGCATGGATGCCGTCGACGACGTTGCCGACCGCGGTTGCGACAGGGGCGGGACTCGTGCCGTAGCAGCGGCCCCACATGATCGAGGACGGCCCGCTGCATACATCGGCGACAGGCCCGAGGTCGAGATCGAACCCGAGGGCCTTGATGGCCGTGGCCATCCGGATGGTGGCGTCCTTGCCAACCGGCATCGGCTCGCACGGCACGGTGCTGATCGCGATGCACACCTGGCCGCCCTCCTGGTCGGTGGCGGCGATCAGTCGATGACGGTCCGCGGTACGGATCGTCGCAATCACCGATTTCATCGAGGCGGCGGTCGTCGCGTTGTAATTCAAGTTCACGATCAGCAGCCCGCCGAATTGCTTCTGCTTCCAATCGGCGAGGACTGCGTCGGAGAGGCTCCCTCGATAGCCCACCATGATCACGGCCCCGATCTCCTCGTCCAGCGTGAGTCCGCCCGGTCCGAGCCGCGCGGTTGGGCTCGGTGAAGGCGATGAGGTTGGTGAGGGTGACGCCGAGGACCTGCTCGTGGGCGATGGCGTCGGGGTGGTGCCCGCAATCGGTCCCGGCCCGCCGCACGAAACGATCAGCGCGGCCAGCAAGACGGTCACGAGTCGCTTGGGCACGGCGGTTCCCTTGTGCACATAGGTAAGAACGCAGCCTTCGACGAGAAAGCTACAAATGGGGGCGCAAATGGGTCCGGGTGGGTGGTGGGATGTGGAGCGGGTGATGGGAATCGAACCCACGTAAACAGCTTGGAAGGCTGCCGCACTACCATTGTGCTACACCCGCTTTGACGCTTTGCTGCGGGCCCTTTGGGGCCGAAATCGTCCGGGACAGCAATTAGAGTACCTAGACTTCCCAGCACGGCCCGGTCGTCTAGTGGACTAGGACGCAGCCCTTTCAAGGCTGATATCGCGGGTTCGAATCCCGCCCGGGCTACCAAACCTCCATCCGCCGAATCCGCACGTCCGTCACCAAAGCTGTCCCTCGGGGGGATCTCAATGGACGCGCTGTCGCCAAAGTGACGGAATCTGCAGGCCACGGCGACCTGTGTGAGGTTGGTGGGCGGCGAGGGTTTCGAACCCCCGACCTCCAGCATGTCAAGCTGGCGCTCTTCCAACTGAGCTAGCCGCCCATGGCGGAATGGGCACCGAGTGGACGCTTATTCTAGTTCCGATGCCCACTCATATCGGTCAGCCACTGCGCCGCATCGAGGATGAGCGGCTCATCACGGGACGCGGCCGATTCGCGGGAGACATCAAGCTCGAGGGCCTCCTCCACATCGCGTTCGTCCGCTCGCCGATGCCCCACGCACGCATCGAGGCGATCGACACATCCGCCGCGAAAACCATGCCAGGAGTCGTCGCGATCTGGACTGCGTCCGACCTGCCGGAGGTGGCGCCCGGGCTCAGCGATTTCGGGCCCACCGGCATCGTGCAGCGCGGGCGGCCGATTCTCACGACCGACGAGGTCAACTACGTCGGCGAGGCCTACGCGATGGTCGTCGCGGAAACCGAGTACCAGGCGCGTGACGCTGCCGAAGCGATCGCCGGCGAGCTCGACCCGCTGCCCGGTGTGGGCGATGTCATGACTGCGACCGCCAAAGGTGCGCCATTGGTCCATGCCGACATGGAGAACAACCTGGCCCAGTCGAGCACCACGACGTTTGGCGACATCAAGGCCGCGTTCGGCGCCGACTCGGTCACGGCGAAGATCACGCTCACGACGTCGCGTGTGTTAGGCATCGCGATGGAGCCACGCACGACGACGGCGAGCTACGAGCACGGTGAGCTCAAGGTCTGGACGTCGACCCAGAACATCTTCGGCGTGCGAAGCGCGATCGCTTCAGTGCTCGGCCTTGCCGAAGAAAAGGTCCGCGTGCTCGCGGAGGATGTCGGCGGCGGTTTCGGGGCCAAGGGCACCCCCTTCCCCGAAGAGGTCCTGACCGCACTCGCCGCGCTGCGCCTCAAGCGCCCTGCGCGCTGGGTCGCCACCCGCAGCGAGGACGGCGCCACCACCGCGCAGGGCCATGGCTCGGTGATCGAGCTGGAGATCGCTGCAGGTCCTGATGGCAAGCTGCGCGGACTGCGCGGTCGTGTCATCCACGACATCGGCGCGTATTCGGGCTCTGGCGCGGGCCAGCCCGGAATCATCATCCCGCACATGGTCTCGGCCTACGTGCTCCCCGCGATGGATATCGAAGCCGAGCTCGTCTACACGAACACGGTGCCCACCGGGTTCATCAGGGGCGGCGGGCGGCCGCTGGGCAACTACGGAATGGAGCGGGTCATCGATCGCCTCGCTCGCAAGCTCGGCATCGAGCCCACGACCATCCGCCAGCGCAACATGATCAAGCCTGAGCAGATCCCCTACACGACCGGGATACCCGCCGGCCGCAGCGGCTACGTCTACGACAGCGGCAACTATCCGCGGCTGCTTGAGCTCGCGGTGGACAAGCTCGCGTACGACGAGGAGCACGATCGCGGCATGGATGGCAGACTCGTCGGCTACGGCATTGCGTGCTGCGTCGAGTCGACCTCGTTTGGACGAGGCGAGCCGGCCAGGCTGCGCATCGACAAGGACGGGACGGCAAGACTGTTCGTCGGCTCGACTCCGCAGGGTCAGGGCCACCAAACGATCGCGGCGCAGGTGGCGGCCGACCGGCTTGGCTGGCCCCTCGAAAAGATCGTGGTGACAGCCGGCGACACACAGCACGTTCCGTTCGCCCTGCTGACCGCCGGCAGCAGAAGCGCTGTGATGATCGGCAACGCCACGGCTCGGGCGGCGACGGCAATGCGTAAAAAATTGCTCGAACGAGCCGGCGAGGTGCTGGAGGCCGACGTACAGGATCTCCTGCTGGCCGACGGATTCATCGAAGTTCGCGGCGCGCCCGCGAAGCGGGTGCCGGCGACCGACATGGTCCCCGACGGCGGCCTGGAGCTGCTCGAGAGCTTCGATCCTGGCCGGCCGCTCACTTTTTCGAGCGGCTGCCACGCCGCTGTCGTCTCGGTCGACCCTGAGACCGGCCAGGTCGAGGTGCTGCGTTACGTCATCGTCCACGACACGGGCAAGGCGATCAACACCCGGCTGGTCGAAGGTCAGATGCACGGTGGCTACGCCCATGGGCTTGGTTACGCGCTCTACGAGGCCGCCACGTATGAGCCGGACGGAAATTTCCGCAGCGCCAGCCTGCTCGACTACACGATCGTCAGCACGGGCGAGGTGACTGTGCTCCCCGACCTCATCCACGTGGATACGCCGACCGACACCAATGCCGAGGGGTTCAAGGGCGCGGGCGAGAGCGGGACGATCCCGGTTCCCGCCGCCATCGCCAACGCTGTGGAGGACGCTCTACGCAAGCGAAACCCCGATGTGGTGGTCGATCGGCTCCCGATCACGCCGGATCGGATCGTCGAGATGCTCAACCCTGGGAACTGAGCCGCCGCTCGGGACGCCGTCCTCCCGGCCAGACCTTCCGTCCAAGGGGGAATGGACCTCGACTGTCGACTGGAAGCGCAATCTCAGCGCCCTCTGGTTCGCCGAGTTCACCGCCATATTCGGGTTCAGCTTCGCCTTCCCATTCCTCTCGATCTTCATCTCGCAGGACCTCGGGGTGCACCCTGGCCATGACCTCGACCTGTGGACCGCTGCCGCCGGCAGCGTCTCGGGCCTCTCCATGGCCGTGGCCAGCCCGATCTGGGGCATCCTCGGCGATCGATTCGGGCGCAAGCCGATGCTCCTCCGCTCGATGGTCGGGGGCGCCATCACGGTCGGGCTGATCTATTTCGTCCAGACGCCTGAGCAGCTCGTCGTCCTTCGCTTCCTGCAGGGCGCCACGAGCGGGACCGTGGCGGCGGCGACTGCGCTGGTCGCTGTCGAAACCCCGCGAAATCGCGTCGGTTGGGCGCTCGGAGTCGTTACCTCGGCGGTGGCCCTGGGCAGCGCCATCGGCCCTGTGGTTGGTGGCTTGGCAGCTTCGGTGTTCGGGCTTCGCCTGGTCTTCCTGGGCGGCGGCATCCTCCTGTTGCTCTCGACGGTCCCCGTCTTACTGATCGTGCGCGAGAGCCCTCTGCGCCGGCGCGATCCGGCTCGCGTCGGCACCCTTGCCCTGATCGGCCGGCGGCCCGGCGCGCGGCAAGCTCTCGCCGGGTTGATCGCGGCGCAGGGACTGACCAGCGTCGCCAACAGCGCGACCCAGATCCTGCTTGTGCTCAGGCTGCTGGAGATGGTGGGCAGCCACGCTGTGGCGGCCGTCACCGGCGTCGCGTTCGGCCTGTCGGGCATCGCCACCAGCGGCGCCGCGATCTTCTATACGGTGGTGACGAAACGCATCGGTTATGTGCGCACGACAGTGATTTCCGCGGTGCTAATGGCCGTGGCCATCGCGTTGATCGCTGTGGCGCCGTGGATTGCGGTGGTGGTCGGGGCGGTGGCGTTGAACGGTCTTCTGAGCGGCGTGATCATCCCCGCCACAGCGAGCATGATCGGTCTCGAGACTCCCAGCGAGGCGCAGAGCACCGTGTTCGGGATCAACGCGAGCTCGGTGGCTTTTGGTTTCTTCCTCGGACCGCTCATCGCAGGGGGCGTGGCGGCCACCGAAGGCGTGCCGGCCGCGATCGGCGTCATGGCCGTGGTCGCGCTGGGCCTGGCGGTGCTGCTTGCGATGGGAACCCGCGAGCCGGCGCGCTAGTGGCTGCCCTGTCTATCTTGGGTAAGTGAAACGGCTGTGGGTGGCGCTTTCGGTGATCGCCATCTGCGCCTGCGGATCGGCTGACGTCGGCCCTCCGCTGATCTCGCCGGCCCCAGGCTGCGACAATGACATAAGGACCTGCATGGACACCAGAACAACGCCCCCGCCAACCGTGATTGATCTCACCAAGAAGTACTCGGCGACTGTGCATACCACCCGTGGCGACTTCGTCATCGCCCTGGTCGACCCCAACATCGCGCCTCAGACAGTCAACAACTTCGTCTACCTGTCCCAGAACCATTTCTACGACGGCCTGACCTTTCACAGGGTCGTGGCCGGCTTCGTCGTCCAGGGCGGCGATCCGCGCGGCGACGGGACCGGCGGCCCCGCGTACAAGCTTCCGGACGAGACGAACCCGTCGAAATGGCCGCGCGGCACGGCCGGTATGGCCTCCAGCTCGGCCGGAGTGAGCGGCTCGCAGTTCTTCATCACCATCGGCGACGCGCCATTCCTCGCGACCGGCGGCGTCTACAACCACTTCGGTCAGATCACCTCAGGGATGGAGGTTCTCGACAAGATCCAGCAGGGCGACAAGATGACGTCCATCGACATCGCGGTCTCGTGAGGGGAGCGCTACTAGCAGCGGCATTCGCCCTGACCGCCCTGACGGCGGCGTCGTGCGGATACGCGGATCCCTACCAGGCCAGCGGACCGGTGGCGAACGAGAGCCCCGCACCGCCCCCGTCTCCCAGCCCCTCTCCGGGCGCCGACGACTTCAACTCGGGTGCGGGCCTGCCGGTGATTACGTACCCGGATGGGCTCAAGTACATCGACCTGAAGGTGGGCACGGGAGCTGTGGCTGTGAGCGGCAAGCAGGTGACGATGCAGTACACGGGCTGGCTGATCAGCGGCCCCCCTCCGTTCGACACCAGCCGTCAGCCGGGCCGCCCTCCATTCGTCCTCACGCTGGGCGCGGGGCAGGTGATCTCTGGTTGGGATGAGGGCATTCAGGGGATGAAGGTGGGCGGCAAGCGCAAGCTGATACTCCCGCCGGCCCTCGGATACGGCGCCAACGGTCAGACCGATCAGCAAACCGGCGCTGTCGTGATCCCGCCCAACGCCACTCTCGTTTTCGAGGTGGAGCTCATGAAGGTTGAGAAGGCGCCAACACCGTCGCCGTCACCCAAGCCAACCCCAAGCCCAACGCCAAGCAAAACGCCCTAGCGCAGCGCAAGCTGGAAGCCGGCCAAAAGGGCACAAATGGTCGAAGTGCAGGCAGTGGGTACGGCCAAAAGGGCACAAATGGTCGGGGTTTAGTTGACGGTGAGTTTGCCCTTCATTCCCGAGGCTTCGTGCCCGGCCTGGTCGCAGTAGAACGTGTAGGTGCCCGCCGCGATGCTATCGACGGTGAAGACAACGCTGTCCCCCGCCGAAACGAGCTCGCTCCCGGCTACTCGCTTGCCCGAGCCGTCGCGAATGATGAGGTTGTGCGATGTGCCGTTGCCGCCATTGACCAGGTAGAAGACAACCTTGCCGGCGGGAGCCGAGATGGAGGCGGGATCGAAGTTGAACTCGGTCATGGTGACCTTGATCGAGCCGGCAGGCTGAGGAGTCGAGCTGCCCCCGCAACCAGCGAGCACCACCACAGCCAGCAGCGATGCGGTCAGGGCTCTCATCTGAGGTAGGTGACCCCGACATAGAGAATGATGAAGAGGAAAATCCACACAACGTCGACGAAGTGCCAGTACAGGGTGACCGCTGCAACTCCCACGTGATGCTTGGCGGAAAACTGGCCCCTTGACGCACGGTACAGGATGAGGATCAGAAGGACGAGTCCTCCCAGGACGTGGGCGCCGTGGAAGCCGGTCATGATGAAGAACGCGCTCGCAAAAGAGTTCGCCTGGAGGGTCAGCCCTCTCCCGATCGCGTTGATGAACTCGTACAGCTGGCCGAATTCGAAGGCGACGCCCAGGATTATCGTCGCAATCCACAGGATGAAGAAGCGGCTGCGGTTGCTGTGCCGCAGGGCCTCCAGCCCGAAATGACAGGTGAGACCGCTGGAAAGCAGCAGGACCGTGTTGATGACCGGGATCGGGTACCAGTTGACGTAAAAGTCGCTTGAAGGGGCCGGGGGCGGCCAGGTCAAATGCGAGCCGAACAGGTAGAAGTACATCGCGAACAGGCTTCCGAAGAACATCACCTCGGACGCGAGGAAGATGTACATGCCCATCATCCCGGGTTGGATCGCGGGGTACTCCGGATCGTGCACCGGCTGGTGCTGCATCGTGGCGACCGCCATCAGTGACGCACCTCCGCGCCCGGCTCGACGATGTCGCCCGGGTACATCTTCACGTCCTCGACCAGCACCCATCCGCCAACGCCCCACAGGAAGATCAGTCCGCCGATCACAGCAAGCACGATGCGCGTCGTCGAGGGGATGGGGATCGCGGCGAAGCCCAGGAACAACAGGCCCACACAGATCATGAACGGCCAGTTGCTGTTCGGGAACAGGTGAATGCCCAGCTCGTGGGCGCGGGCGACGAAGTCGACAGTGTTGTCGACGTGCTGCGGGATCTCGAGGTCGAAACGGGAGGCCGAGGCTCGGGCCGGGTCGGTGTCGCGCCACGCTTCGAAGGCGGCTGAGGCGACCAGGCTCGACGGCCAGAGCTTGTAGCCGCAGTTGCGGCAGAGGTCGAGGAAGCGGGGCGTTCTCAGCCCGCAGCGCGGGCAGTCGACGGCAAGGCTCGGGTTGGACACATCGACATATCGAGGCTTCTTCGCTGCCGCCACTATCGTTTTTGGATTCTATAGGTTTCAGGCTTTCTTCCGATGATCCCTCTGCCTGGACGGGGAGACGGCGCCCGTGCTTCTTCCGGCCCTCCGTGCTCGGATAGACTTTGGGCCGTGAAACACTGCGGCCGACTGCCGCTCACGATCCTCGGCCTTGTCGCCTCGGCATTCCTTCTCAGCTCGTGCGAAGGGTTGGGCGGCATCTCCCCCATCTTCCCGACACCCGTCTCGCCCAACGGGCAGGACATCTACAACACCTACATCGGCATCTCGATCCCCGCGATCATCATCTTCGTCGGCGTCGAGGCCGCCCTCCTCTGGGTGGTGCTTCGATTCCGGCGCACCAAGCAGCCGGTCGGCTACGTGCCGCCGCAGATCCACGGCCACAACGGCCTCGAGATCGCCTGGACGGTCGTGCCACTGATCGTTGTCCTGGCCATCGCTGCTTACAGCTTCGTCACCCTTCAGAAGGACTTCCAGCCGTTGACGCAAGCCGACATGGACGTGACGATCCGCGGCCACCAGTTCGGCTGGGAGTACGTTTACGACGGGTTCACGATCCACCAGGAAGGGACACTTGCCGGGGACGTGACGCCATTCGTGGTGCCGACCCACAAGCTGGTCCGCCTGCAGTTCGAGGGCACAGACGTCATCCACTCGTGGTGGGTGCCGGCGATTTCGGGAAAGACCGACGCCGTGCCTGGCTACACCAACTACTCGTGGCTCAAGATCGACCAGGCCGGCACCTGGAGGGGCGAATGCGCTGAGCTGTGCGGCGCGGGCCACAGCACTATGCAGATCATCGTCCAGGCGATGGATCAACCCCAGTACGAACAGTGGGTGAAGCAGCAGCAGGCCGCGGCCAAGGCCTCCCCATCCCCCTCACCGAGCGCTTGAGCGGCCCGGCGGTAGGATAGGGAACAGATGGCGGCCACACAGACACTGCCCCGTCCGAAGGCGTACGACGACTCCTTCTTCAAGCCGATCAGCATCTGGCTGACGACGACGGATCACAAGCTGATCGGGATCATGTACATGGTCACCGGCATCCTCAGCTTCGTGCTGGCCGGCATCTTCGCGCTGGTCATTCGCCTCCAGCTGTCGCAACCGAACCTGACGATCGTCGACGCGGAAACCTACAACCAGCTCATATCGGCGCACGGCGTGACGATGATCTTTTTCTTCGTCACGATCTTCCTGACAGGCATCGCCAACTACATGGTGCCGCTCATGATCGGCGCCCGCGACATGGCCTTCCCGCGCGTCAACCTTCTCGGCTTCTGGCTCGTCCCCGTCTCGATCCTTCTTTACTACGGCGGATTTCTTTTCGGGAAGGGCGCGCTCGATGCGGGATGGACCGGTTACGCTCCGTTGACCGAGAAGGCCTACCAGAACGGCAGCCTCGGAGTCGACTTCTGGGCGATGAGCCTCATCGTCTGGGCGATCTCGGGAATCATGGCCTCGACGAACTTCCTGACGACGATCGTGGCCCTGCGCGCGCCTGGGATGAAGCTGACCCGATTGCCCCTGTTCGTATGGGCGCAGATCTCGACCTCGATCCTGCTGCTGATCGTGGGCGCTCCCCTGGCGGCGGCCATGATCCTCGTTGAGTTCGACCGCCAGCTCGGGACGAACTTCTTCACCACCCAGGGCCGCCCGGTGCTGTATCAGCACCTGTTCTGGTTCTTCGGGCACCCCGAGGTCTACATCATGATTCTGCCCGGCTTCGGAATGATTTCGGAGATCATCCCCGTCTTCGCCCGCAAGGTGATCTTCGGCTACATGACGATGGTCGGCGCGCTGTTCGGCATCGTGTTCCTGTCGATGACCGTGTGGGCGCACCACATGTTCACGGTCGGCATGAACACGTACGTCGAGGGTTTCTTCATGTTCATGACGATGCTCATCGCCGTGCCGACAGGCATCAAATTCTTCAACTGGATCGCGACCGCGTGGTGGGGCTCGGTCGAGTTCACGGTGCCTATGAAGTTCGCTTGGGGTTTTCTCGCGACCTTCCTGATCGGCGGTATCACAGGGGTGTACCTCGCCTCAGTGCCGGTGGACACCCAGCTGCACCAGTCCTACTACGTCGTGGCCCACCTCCACTACGTGCTCTTCGGAGGCAGCGTGTTCACGATCTTCGCCGGCCTTTATTACTGGTTCCCGAAGATCACCGGCCGAATGCTCAACAAGACGCTTGGTGAATGGAACTTCTGGACTCTGTTCATCGGTTTCAACGGAACATTCCTGATCATGCACACGCTCGGCCTCGAGGGCATGCCACGCCGTATCGCCACCTACGCCAACCCCGCCTGGGGAACGACGAACATGATCATCACGATCTCCTCATTTCTGATCGCGTTCTCGGTTCTGCTGTTCCTCATCAACGTCATACGCAGCTGGAACGGCGGCGAGGTCGCGGGCGACGACCCGTGGCAGGCCAACACCTTGGAGTGGGCGACGACGTCGCCTCCGCCGCCCTACAACTTCGAAAAGGTTGCGCCAGTTCACAGCTATATGCCGCTTCGCGATCTGCGCGAAGCCGGCGGGCTGCCGCCAGTCACCATTCCTGCGTCGACGGGCTGACGGCATGATCGTTCTTGCCGGCGAATGGGTTCCCGCGTGGCTGTACATGAGCATCACCTTCCTCGTGGCTTCGCTCGGAGTCGTGGGATTGGGATGGTGGGTGCTGCGCGGCGACGCGCGGAATCGGGCAGGCGAGGCCGAGCTCGAGAAGACGCACGCTGAGGGGCCACCGAAGCACTAAACAACCGACGCAGCAGCCGCCGCCGTAGGCTCGACTAACCTAGAGGGATCCCCAACTTCATTGAAAGATAAGAGGGAACCCAGATGGTTCCCTCTCATCCAGCGTGCGGCTGCGCCGCAGGCTCTGCTCTCTTTCCGGTTATTGGATCGGATTGATTACCAATTGGAACTCCAGGCCAAAGCGAGGGAGACGAAAAGAACAGAGTCATGGCCGGGGAAACCCCGGCCAACCCTGCCCAGCTAGTGACGCCGTAGGCTCGACTAACCTAGAGGGATCCCCAACTTCATTGATCTGGTGATCGTTGCCGCAACTTTGATCGGCCTCGCCAACGGCTACCGCCGTGGGTTCTGGCTCTCGATGTTGCAGTACCTCGGCCTGCTGGTCGGCGTGTTGCTGGGAGCTGCCGCAGCGCAACCCGTGCTGGATTACATCCGCGTCACGAGCCCCGTCGCGCGGCCTCTCGGAGCAGTGCTCGTGCTGATCATCGGGGGCAGCCTTGGATCCAGCATCGGATACGCGACAGGCGAGCCGATCCGCCGGCGCATCCTGCGCACACGGACGCATAGCACCAGCGATTCGCTGGGCGGCGCCGCGTTCTCCGCGCTGGCGGTGCTGATGATGATGTGGTTCGTGGGCCTCAGCTTCTCGCGTGGACCCAGCCAGGAGGTCGCGCAGCAGCTCCAGCAGTCGGTCGTGCTTCACCAGCTCGATGCGATCGCGCCACAGCGCCCGGCTTTTCTCGCACGCGTCGAAGACATCCTCGCCGGCGTCCAGTTTCCAGCCGTTTTTGCAGGGCTCGAGCCGCGGCTGCCGGCCTCCCTGCCGATCCCTGCCCCCGCATTGGTCAACACGCGCGGCGTGAACAACGCAGCGCAGTCGGTTTTCAAGGTCAGCGGGCTGGGTTGCGGCGGGCTGGTCACCGGCAGCGGATTCGCAATCGGCGGCGGCTATGTCGTCACCAATGCGCACGTGGTGTCCGGCACGCACGCACATCGCGTGCAGGCACTGGGTGGAGATGAGCTGTCGGCGACAGTGGCCTACTTCGATCCCACCCGCGACTTCGCGCTCCTGAGCGTGCCGGACCTGACGAGCACCGGCTTGGGTTTCGCGCCGGCAAGCCGGGGCACCGCTGCGGCGGTGATCGGCTATCCGGGAGGGGGATCGGAGCGGATCGAGCCGGCAGTCGTAGACGGCGCCGTCGAAGCGGTGGGCCGCGACATCTACAGCAACAACTCGGTCACGCGGCAGGTATACGTCATCCAGGGGAGGGTCAGGCCGGGCAACTCGGGCGGCCCTCTCGTCGATCTGGAGGGCCGGGTTTTAGGGATCGTGTTCGCGACGTCTGCCAGCGACCCGAACCAGGCCTATGCGCTGACGGATGACGAGATCGGGTCCGACTTGAACGACGTCCGAGGCCGTCACCCGATCGACACCAGCCGCTATCAATGTGCCGCTTAGCCAGGTCTATTCTTCCGGCTTGGCTTCCTCGATCAGCATCACGGGGATTCCATCTTCGATCCGGTACAGGACCTTGCACTGCGGGCAGCGCAGGTGGTCGGGCTCCTTGAGCTCCACTTTTGTGTGGCATTTCGGACAGGCGAGGACTGCGAGAAGTTCCGGGGAGACCACTGGCGCATGGTAGTACGGTTGGCGCCATGATCCTGCGCCGGCTGTATCTGTACCTGGTCAGCGCAGCCGCTCTGGGCACCCTTGCGGCCGGCTTGTCGGCGCTCGGATTCACCGCCCTGATGTTCGCCTTCAACGATCCCAACCGAGAATCCAGCAGGGGCGCTCTGGCGGGAGCCAGCGCCGCGACGCTGGTCGCCCTGGTGGTTTGGGCCGTGCATTTCTGGTTCGCGCGCCGGTATGCGCACCGCGATCCCGCGGAACGCGCTTCGGCCATCCGCCGCCTGTACGTCTATTGGGCTTGCCTTGTGATGTCGATCGGCGCAGCCGTCGCGCTCGACAACGCCGTCGCCGGCTACCTGCGGCCAATCCTGGATTGCAGCACTTCGGTCGTCTACAGGCCATTCGACTGTGGGGCGAACACCGGGCTCCTTACGACTGCCCAGGCTGCCTGGATCGCCCTCGTGCTCGGCGCCTTCTGGGCTCTCCACTACCGAATCGCAACACGCGACCGGGCCGCGGTTGGCGAGCAAGGCCCATCCGCCTCGTTGCGGCGCTGGTACATGTATCCGGCCCTCCTCGTCGGCCTGCTGATGATGCTGTCGGGAGCCGCCAGCCTGATGATCCTGGTCTGGCTGCGGCTGCGGAACAGCACGCTCGGCACCGACCAGTACCGCTACATCGGTGACGCGGCAGGGCTGCTGGTAGGCGGCTTCGTCCTGTGGGGATTTCACGCCCGGCTCCTGTCGCGCACCGATCTCGAAGACGATCGCAAGTCGACGCTGCGCGCGCTCGAGGGCTTCATCGCTGTCGCGGTATGCATGGTCTTCGCGCTGATCGGCGCGGCCCAAATCCTCTATTACGCGCTTGCGAAGGTGCTCGGAGTGAGCAACCCGGGCAACGTGGGTAGCGACGTGATCGCCGCCATGGCGGCGCCTGCATCCGTATTCGTCGTGTATGGAGCTGCGTGGTTCCTGCTGCGCCGGCGTCTGGCGCAGGACACCGGCTCCCACGAGGTCGAGCGCCAGGGCGGCGTGCGCCGCCTGTACACAAACCTCGCCGCCCTCGTCTCGATGGCCGCGCTTGGCATCGGCGCGGGCGGAGTCCTGTGGGCCCTCGCGGAGCAGATCGAGGCCCCCCTCATCGGCGTCAGCGCCTCTGACTGGAGGGACCCAATCAGCTTCTTCGGCACCCTGTTCGTCGTCGGCGTGGTGGTGTGGTTGGCTCATTGGCGCCACGCCCCATGGCCCGGTGACCGCCAATCGCTGAGCCGGCGCCTGTACGTATGGGCGGCGCTCCTGGTCAGCGTGCTCGCCGTGCTTGGTTCAGGAATCGCGCTTCTGAACGTCGTCTTTCAGCAGGTGTTCAGCACCACTCCTCGTCTCAACACCACGGCCAACCTCGACTTCGGCCATTACCTCGCGGTGCTGGTGGTTGCCATTTTCCTCGGTGTCTACCACTGGCGCGTGCTGAGGGCGGATGCCGCCTCGCGTCCCGCAAAGCACCAGGTTGAACCCGCGCCGGTGATCGCGTCGGCGCCCGTGGCGACCGCTTCGACGATCGCCACCGTGCCGGCCGGATCGCCGGCTGTCGAGTCCTCCCCGCACGGCAGGCGCTACGTGCTGTCCGTGATGGATGCCAGCGACGACGATGTGCACCAGGCGCTTTCGAACCTTCCGCCCGCGGCCAGCTACCGCCTCATCCCCGAATCCGAGTCCTGACTTTGGACGCGCAGAAAGTCCTCACCACCACCCGCTCCGTCCGCAAGCGGATCGACTTTGACAGGCCGGTGCCCCGCGAGCTGCTGATCGAATGTCTCGAGGTCGCCGTGCAAGCCCCGACCGGCTCGAACAGCCAGGGTTGGCAGTTCGTTTTCGTCACCGAAGCCGGCAAGAAGAAAGTGATCGGCGAGCTCTACAAGAAGTCCTGGTACGCGTACGCCGCGAGTGGCGGCCAGAGATACGCGAAGGACGATCTGCGCCGCGAGCAGCTCGCCCGCGTAGCTTCGTCGGCTCAGTATCTCGCCGACCGGATGCACGAGGTGCCCGTCATGGTAATCCCCTGCATCGAAGGGCGCGTCGATCGAGCTGGGGCCTCGAACGCGGACATGGCCGGTCTGTACGGCTCCATCCTGCCGGCGGCCTGGAGCTTCATGCTCGCCGCCCGCGACCGCGGCGTGGTCGGATCCTGGACGACGCTTCACCTCAACTACGAGCGCGAGGTTGCCGACCTCCTGGGCATTCCGTACGAGCGTTACACGCAGGCGGCCCTACTGGCTCTTGGGTTCAGCACCGGCGGCGAGTTTCATATGGCACAGCGAATTCCGTCGGACGGCATCGTCCATTGGGAGAAGTGGTAGCCCAGGCGCTGCTGGACCTGGTCGACTGGCGCCGGCGGGTCGGCGACCTGTACCGATTGCGGGGCGGTGATTCCCACGAGCAATTCAGGCGGCAGCGCGACCATCTCTTCAAGACTCACCCGCAGTCGCCCATCGAACCGGAGGAACGCCCCGCATTCAAAGGACTGAGCTACTTCGAGCCGGACCTGGATTATCGCGTGGCAGCGCGAGTCGAGGACGGCGATGGGAGCGAGCTGCTCATCGACACCGGCGGCGAGGATGGTGCGGTGCGCTACCGACGTGCGGCACGGCTGGTCTTCGAGCTCGGTGGCCAGGAATGTCGCTTGACCGTCTTGAGCTTGGTCCAGTACGCGGGTGGATTGTTCGTGCCTTTTCGCGACACGACCTCGGGCGAGGAGACATACGGTGGCGGGCGCTATCTGTTCGACACCGCGAAGGACACCGACGGCCTGGTGCTTGAGATGAGGCCGGGCTCGACCGAGGTCGTGATCGACTTCAACTATGCGTACAACGCCTCCTGCGCTTACAGCCCGCGGTGGGCCTGTCCCCTCGCCCCGCCCGAGAACTACCTGAAGGTCCCGGTCAGGGCGGGTGAGCGCCTGTACAAGGCGCCGGCCGTAACCGATCGTGACGAAGAGGCGTTGCGACAGCCATGAAGATCGGGACTGTCATCTGGGTCGCTGTGGCGTTGATCATCCTGCTCTACGGCACCGTGGCCGTGTTCGAGGCGTTCGATCGCGTATCGCACTCGAACAGCGACACGATCCGACCATTCGTCATCACCATGGGCCCGGTCTGGGCCCTGTCGATAGCCGCGGCGGCA
Organism: Candidatus Dormiibacterota bacterium; assembly: GCA_040004595.1. GTDB lineage: Bacteria > Chloroflexota > Dormibacteria > Dormibacterales > Dormibacteraceae > Palsa-872. The sequence goes on from JBDUAO010000009.1 coordinate 22,181, forward strand.
ATCCTCCTCAGGAAGCGCGGCAGCTAGCGCCAGAGAGAGCCAAAAGGGCACAAATGGCCGTGGACCGGTCGGTTCAACCGGCCAAAAGGGCACAAATGGTCGTATCGCCCCCCGGCCCCCATAGATAGAATTTGGGTTGACGCCCGTGTCCATAGATGAATCGAGTAACGGCAAGGCTCGGGGCATCCAGCTCGTCCAGATCGAGGGTTTCCTCGAGGTGGCGCGCCGGGGCAGCGTCAGCCGCGCCGCCGAGGCCCTCTTTGTCACCCAGCCCACCCTGACCGCCCGCCTCCACGGGCTCGAGCGCGAGCTGGGCGCGCCCCTCTTCGTGCGCACGCCCCACGGCATGCGCCTCACCGACGCGGGCCGCGCGATGGTGCCCTTCGCCGAGCGGGCCCTCCGAGCGCTGGTCGACGGCCGCGACGTCCTGGAGCAGGTGAGGACGGCCTCGGCAGGCCACCTGATGATCGGGGCCGCACCCGCCGTCAGCACCTACATCCTCCCCGAGCTCCTCGAAAAATTCGTCGCCGACCACCCAAGGGTCGAGGTCTCGGTACGAACGGGCCACTCGGAGGACATCGTCGACCTCGTGCTCAGCGACGAGGTTCAGATCGGCCTGGGCCGCGCGATCAGGAACCCCGATCTGGAGATGCGCCAGTTCCACACCGAGGAGCTCGTCCTCGTGTGCGCCCCCGGGCACCCTTTCGCGAAGCGCCGCAACGTCGCGATCGAGGAGGTGGCCGCTGAGCGGATGATCATGTTCGACCTCACGTCCAGCTACTACGAGATCACGCAGGCGGCCTTCTTGGCGGCCGGCGTCAAGCTGCGCGGGTTGATGGAGCTCGACTCCATAGAGGCGGCAAAGAAGATGGTGGAGCGAGGCCTTGGCGTGGCTCTACTGCCGCGCACGGCGGTGGCGAGGGAGGTCGCCACGCGCGCGCTGCGTCTGGTGAAGATGAAGGATGCCCCGCCGATGTACCAGTCGATCGTGGCCTACCGCCGCATCGACTCCGGCAAGCCGGAGGGCATAGTGGCCGCGTTTCTGGAGCTGCTCGCCTCGTCCAGCTGATATCGACGCCTTCTATAACCACCATCCAATCAATTGATTGGACGAATATCACCGCTATGCCTAACCTCGGCGTTATGCAATACATGGATGACATCTCAGACCTCGAAACGGAACCTTCGACCCACGAGTGCGAGTGCCCAGAGCCCTGTAACTGCGACCACGAGAACGAATAGGGAGCCGAACATGGACCTGGTCTCGACGCCCTTGCTACCCGACGGCTTCAAGGTTCCCGCCTCGCGCAACGAGGAACCCAGCCGGCGGCTGCGCCGGCTTCTCGCCACGCAGCCCTACGTCTTCGGGCCGGGCGTGTACGACCCCTTCGGCGCCGAGCTCGTGATGTATCACGGCTTCGACGCCGTCTATTTCAGCGGCTACTCGTTCGCGATCGGGCACCTCGGCACGACCGACATGGACATCTACTCGTCGGTCGAGATCGCCGATGGTGCGCGCCGAACCGTAAGCGCGCTGCGCAAGTTCCAGCTCACGATGGCCATGGGCGACCCCGACAAGGGCGTGGCCCCGATCCATCTCGATATCCCTCCCGTCGTCGTCGACATGGACGCGGGCTACGGCAACCTGTTCAACGTCCAGCGGACGGTCGACCTGTACATCAGGGCCGGGGTCGCCGCGGCGCACCTCGAGGACCAGGTGATGCCCAAGAGGTGCGGCCACATCGCGGGCAAGGCCCTGATCTCGGCCGACGAGTTCGTCGGCAAGCTGAAGATGATGCGCAACGCGGCCGACGACCTCGGCCACAAGGACTTCGTGATCATCGCGCGCACCGACGGCGTGTCGGCGACCGAGGCTCCGGAAACGAAGCGCGGTATCCAGCTCGCGATCGATCGCGGCCTTCGCTACATGGACAGCGGAGTGCCCGACCTTCTATGGTGCGAGTTCCCAACCGCAGAGCGCGGCGCGGTCGAGCAATTCTGCAGCGAGATTCGCAAGCGATTCCCCGAGGCTCGCTTCGCCTTCAACTACTCGTCCTCGTTCAAGTGGTACAACGAGAAGAACCCCATCACGTGGGACGACCTGAGCGAGCTGGGCGTTGGCTTCATCTTCATCACGCTGGCTCTGCAGCACGCCGCCGGGCATGGCATGTCGGTCCTCCTCGACGACCTCAAGAAGAACAAGGAAGAGGGCTACATGGCCCTACAGCGGAAGGAGTGGGACGGCAGTGACATCCCGACCAAGAGCCACCACCTGTTCACCGGCGTCCCGTACCACCAGCACGTGGGCCAGGAATACGGCGCGACCCGCCTGAGCGAAAACATGGACGAGCATCTGGAAGTTTCCAAAGTCGTGTAGGGCGATCCTCCCCGCTCGCCGGGGAGGTCGGCTGCGGTCGCGCAGCGACGGCAGCCGGGAGGGGACGTTCAACTTTGCTCCGACCGACCGGCCGTAGACTTCGGCTGAACGGGCGATGCTCACCTATCCATTCCGATATCTCGCGTGGCTCATCTCGAGCTTTCGGCGCGCATTGCGCAGGTCCCCCGACTACGTCCTCTTCCTCCTCGAGGAAGACCTCCCTGCGCTCCCCGACCCACCGCTGGCGCGCTGGCAACGCCTTTTCTCCAAGCGACGGCTGAGCGTCCAGGAGCTCGGCGAGCCGTTCGACCTCGTCGCGCGCGACCCCAAGACCGCCGGCATCGTTCTCCACCTGCGCCCCGTGCCGATGTCAATGGCAACCCTGCAGGACCTGCGCGACCTCGTCGCCAGGCTGCGCAAGGCGGGCAAGAAGGTCGTCGCGTGGGCGCCCTTCTACACAAGCAGCACCTACTACCTGGCCACCGCCTGCGACCAGATCCTGATGATGCGCGCGGGCTCGATCCAACCCCTCGGCTTCGCAGGAGGCGGCATGTTCCTCGCCGACGCGCTTGCGAGATTCGGCATCGAGGCCGACTTCGTCCAGATCTCCCCGTTCAAATCGGCGGCCGACATCCTCACCAAATCCAAAATGTCAGACGAGCTCCGCGAGCAGATCACCTGGTTGCTCGACTCGCAGCACAGGGAGCTGGCCGGCGCGATCGCCACCAGCCGGGGCGTCAACGAGAGCGCGGCGAAAGCGCTGATCGACGCCTCGCCCTACTCGGACGACGACGCACTCGCAAAGCGCGTGGTGGACGCCATCGTCTCCGAGGAGGACCTGCCCAACCACCTCGCGAGCACCTCGCGCGTTCGGATCGCCGCTTGGCCCCGGGCCCAACGCGCGCTGCGCACGCCCGCTCCCCGCGTCGGCCGCGGCAGGTATGTCGCAATCCTGCGCATCGAAGGCACCATCATCGACGGCCGCTCGGGTAGCCTGCCGGTGAAGCCGCCCATCGACATCCCCGTCGTCGGCGACAGCCGCGCCGGCGACCTCACCGTCGTTCAGCTGGCCCGGCAGGTCGCGGCCGACAAGCGGGCCGCCGCTGCCGTCCTCTACGTCAACTCGCGGGGCGGATCGGCCACCGCCTCTGAGGCGATGCGCAACGCGCTGGATCAGATCAATGCCCGCAAGCCGCTGGTGGTGGTGATGGGACCGGTGGCGGCCTCGGGCGGCTATTGGGTCGCGACTCCCGGGCGCTGGATCGTCGCGAGGCCCAGCACGCTCACCGGCTCGATCGGCGTGCTCAGCGGAAAGGTGGTGACCGGCGGCCTGTGGGCGAAGCTTCACGGGCGCCGCGAAACCATCGTGTTCGGCAAGCACGCAGCGATGAGCAGCGACGAGCGGACTTATTCGAGGGAAGAGCGCGAGATCGTCCAGGGTGAGATCGACAGGATCTACAGCCTTTTCCTCGACCTGGTCGCCGGCGCCCGCGGGATGACGCGCGAGCAGGTGCACCCGATCGCTGCGGGACGGGTGTGGACGGGCAGGCAGGCGCTGGAGAGGAAGCTGGTGGACGAGCTGGGCGGCATGGAGGCCGGAGTGCGCAAGGCCCGGAGCCTGGCCGGGCTGCCGGATGGGGCGCGCACGCGAGAGGCGTATGGTCCCCACCGGTTCATCCCGCCTCTAGGTGCTGATGGCGCGGCCGGCTACATTGGCTGGCTGTTGCAGGGTGTCGCGATTTTGAACCGGGCGCCTGCGCTTGCCGTAACCAACTTTGTTATGGACGAGCTGGTATGACAGAAACTGACGGTTCGCATGCGCTCACCGATGAGCAATTTTGGGATGCCTACTGGCAGAAGCTGAAGCTCCCGGTGGCGGCGGACGAGGCGACGGCGCGACCATACGAGAGGGAGATTCTGAAGGTCCTCAAGCGGTTTGCCCCCAAACATCCGGGAGCCCGGATCGTCGAGCTAGGCGGGGCGCCCGGCGGCTACCTCGCTTACGTCGCAAGAGCATCAGGCGGCGAGGCATATGCAATCGACATTTCTTCAGTGGGCTGCAGCAAGCTCAAAGAGAACTTCGAGCTCCTGGGGATCTCGGTCACGGTGTTTTGCCGCGACGTGCTCGAAAGCGATCTCTCCGACATACCCCGCTGCGACCTGGTCTATTCGCTTGGCCTCATCGAGCATTTCGGCGACCCGCTGCCGATGATCCGCAAGCATGTCGAGCTGGCCAAGCCGGGCGGCGTGATCGCGGTCGGGCTGCCCAACCTACTGGGGATCAACAAGCACGTGCTGAGGCTGACTCGCCCGGAGATGTTCAGCTTGCACAACCTGACCACCATGGACACAAGGACCTGGTCCCGCTTCGAGCAAGCCGAAGGCCTGGAGGTTCTTTTCCGCGGTTACGTCGGCGGTTGGGAGCCCCGGACGTATGCCGTCAGGAATCCAAACAGGTGGAGCCGGGCAGTCAACCTTCCGATCCGCGCAGCCGCTCGCCTCATGGACAACCTCGGACCGGTCCACAGTTGGAACTCGAGGGCATGGAGCGGCTATGCGATGGGCGTTTACAGAACTCCTGCGGGCGACTGATTCGCTAAGGAGCGGCTAGGTCTCGACCGATGGAAACCGCCAGGGCTGGCGCTCGCGCATCATCTCGTACACCGCGTTCACGATGCTTTCGCGGTTCGGCTTCGTGAAGTAGTCCCCATCGGGCCCATAGGCCGGCCGGTTTGGCGAAGCCGCGAGCGTGCGCGGCGCCGAGTCCAGGTGCCACCAGCCCTGCTGCACCTCCAGCACCTGCTGCATCATGAATGCGGACGCGCCACCGGGCATGTCCTCGTCGAGAAACAGCACGGCGTGGGTTTTCTCGAGCGAGCTGACGATCGACTGATTGACGTCGAACGGGTTCAGCGTCTGCACGTCGATGACCTCGGCGGACACCCCCAGGTCCTGGAGCGTGGCCGCCGCCTCGAGCGCGATGGCGCACAGGGCGCCGTACGTGACCACCGTCACGTCCGTTCCCTCACGCAGCACCTCAGGCACGCCCAGAGGAACCGTGAACTCCCCCACGTTGTCGGGCACGCGCTCCTTGAGCCGGTAGCCGTTGAGGACCTCGATCACGAGCCCCGGGTTGTCGCCGCGGAACAGCGTGTTATAGAAGCCCGCCGCCTGGGTCATGTTGCGTGGCACCGCGACATAGATGCCCCGCAGGGCATTGAGCACGACCGCCATCGGTGAGCCCGCATGCCAGATGCCGACCAGGCGATGTCCTTTCGTGCGGATGACCACCGGCGCCTTCTGGCCGCCGACAGTGCGCCAATGCAGGCTGGCCAGGTCGTCGGACGCGGTCTGGAGCGCGTAGAGGAAGTAGTCGAGGTACTGGATGTCGCATATCGGGCGCAGGCCGCGCATCGCCGCTCCGATCGATTGCCCCAGGATCGTCGCCTCGCGAATGCCGGTGTCGGTGATCCGCAGGTCGCCGTACTTTGCCTGCAGGCCTTCGAAGACCAGGTTCACGTCCCCGAGCTTGCCGACGTCCTCGCCAATCACGAAAAGGCGCGGATCGCGGGCAAAGTTGGCGTCGAAGTTGCGCAGCAGGACCTGCCGCCCATCGACCGCGGGCGACTTGTCCGAGTATTCCGCAGGGACCACCGGCACCTTCAGCGGCGATTGCTCCGAGCGGCTGTAGAGGTGCGAGTTGTAGCGCTCCCGGTTCTCCTGCAGGTACTCCTTGAGGAAGCGGGCCAGCGCCGAGCGCTGCGGCGAGTCGGTGCCCCGCAGCTCGTTGAGGGCTCGGGAGGCGCTCGAGATCACCTGCGATCGCGTCACCTTCGAAGCCTCAGAGAGCGTGTCGGTCAGCTCGGCGACCTCAGAAGAGTCGCTGCGCTTGAGGATCGCGACCAAACGGTCTCTCTCGTCGCGGATCGGAGTCTGAAACGCCTCCCACGCAAGATCGCGCGCTGCCTCGACCGCCTCTTTGTCCGCCGCCTCCCAGCCCTCGATCTGCGATTCGCTCGCGATCCCGGACTCGATCATCCAGTCGCGCATCCGGATGATGCAGTCGAACTCCTTCTCGAACCGCAGGCGCTCCTTGCTCTTGTAGCGCTCGTGGCTGCCGCTCGTGGAGTGCCCTTGCGGCTGGGTGAGCTCGTTGATGTGGAACAGCGCGGGCTTGTGCTCGCGCCTGACCCGCTCGACCCCTTGCACGTACGCCTCGACCAGGGCGGGGTAGTCCCAACCCGGAACCACGTGGATGTCGATCCCGGGCCGGTCGTCGGGGTTGAAGCCGCGCAAGACGTCCGAGATCGAAGCCTTCGTCGTCTCGGCCGTGATCGGAACCGAGATCCCGTAGCCGTCGTCCCAGACTGACATCGCAACCGGCACCTGCAGCACCCCGATGGCGTTGATCGCCTCCCAGAACGGGCCCTCGCTCGTGGCGGCGTCGCCGATGGTGCCGAAGGCGACCTCGTTGCCGTCGATCGAAAACCCGTCCTGAGCCGCCTTCAGCTGGGGGTTCTGGCGGTAGAGCTTCGAGGCGTATGCGAGGCCGACCAGGCGTGGCATCCAGCCCGCCACGTTGGAAACGTCGGCGGTGGAGTTGGGCATCTCGACCGTGCGCAGGAACTCGCCCCTCTCATCGAGGTACCGCGTCGCGAAGTGGTTGCCCATCTGGCGCCCACCGGAGGCAGGGTCGGCGTCCACTGTCGCGTTGCCGTACAGCTGGGAGAAGAAGGCGCGGATGTTCGACATCCGGGTCGCCCACATGAAGGTCTGGTCGCGGTAGTAGCCCGACCTCCAGTCGCCCGGGCGGAACGCCTTGGCCAGCGCCAGCTGGGCGACCTCTTTGCCGTCGCCGAAGATGCCGAAGGTGGCGTTGCCACGTAGCACCTCCGCACGGCCGATGATGCTCGCCCGGCGACTGCTGTAGGCCAGGCGGTAGTCGGCGATGACGGTCTCGGCGGCAAGAGATACCTTCGAGTTGCGCAGGGACTTTGCCAGCCGGACTCACCTCCCTTGTTTGTCGATGACACTGGCCACCGCCAAATCTACGTTAGCCCAAATTTAGAGCGGGGGCTACGCGGTTGTGGCTCGTTCCTCTGACTCGTCGTCCTCGGACTGGAGCAGGCCTGGCCGGCTGGCCGAGAACGCCTTCTTCATGTGCTCGTAGGCCTCTTTGAGCTGCCCGCGCTTCTCGAGGATCTCTGCGTAGACGCCGTGGCAGCGCAGCAGGCGCTCCTCCACTCCGACCTCGGTCAGCCCCTCGATCGCGATCGCGAACTCGGTGTCGGCCAACTCGTCGTCCCCAACCTCGGCCGCGATCCGACCCAACCAGACATGCGCCTCCCCCACGTTCGCGTGCTCCTTCATCCTCTCCGCCATGTCCAGCGCCTGCTCGGCAAACTGTCGGGCGGACGGGATGTTGCCCTGCACGAGGCTGAGCTCGCAAAGGCTCATCAGCACGTGGCTGCGACCGATCTCGAGGTGCGTCTCTTCGGCCAGCTCCAGCGATCGATCGAGATGCTTGTGTGCGGCAATGCGCTTGCCCTGCGCCATCAGGATGAGGCCCAGGTTGTTCTCGGCTCCCGCGAGCGAGACTCGATCCCGCAGCACCTCGAGCAGGGCGATGGACCGGCCGGCGTACTTCAGCGCAGCGTCGACGTGGCCCGTCTCCCGGTAAGCAAGGCTGAGCCCGCTGTACATCTTGGCCATTCTGGAAAGGTCGAACACCGACCCAGCAGCCGTGATGGCTTCCTCGTAAAACTTGATCGCGGTGTCCCAACCCCGGTTGGCGACATGCACAGTGGCGAGGACTGACAGGAGCCTGGTTTCGGTTGGCGCGGGCACGGGATTTATGCGGCGGCAAATCACCAGGGCTCGCTCGGCAAGGTCCTGCGCCTCTGGCTGCTGGGTCATGCAGGCGATGTGCGCCTCGTAGCCCATGCACTCAGCCAACATCAGGGCGTCGTCGACCGACTCGAAGTGGGCGTGGGCATCGCGCAGCAAGAAGGCCGCCTGCTCCGGTTGGGCCAGCGCCAGGTGCGCCTGGGCCAGCAGAAAGCGCAGCTGCCCCAGCCGGTGCGCCGAGGTGCTGAGCTTGAGCAGCTCTTCGCCGTGCGCAATCGCTTCCTGGTGCCGGCCTTCGGCCACCATTGCCTCGAGCTCCATGAGCCCGGTTCTGGTGTCGTCGGTGGCCCCGCCCTGGTCGGCGAGGAAGAATTCGACCGACTTGCCGAGGCGGCGGGCGATGTGCTCGAGCGTGGGCAGCGAGGGGCGCGTGCGACCCGTCTCGATCAGGTAGACCGCGGGGGCTGTGACGCACCCCTTGCCGACCTTGGCGAGGCTGAGTCCGGCTTCCACGCGCGCCTGTTTGACCGCCCCAGGTCGGAGATCGACTCCGGGTAGCCGCCGGTGACCGGCACGCCGAGTGGGACCGTCCCCGTCGGGCACGGTCACTGGCCGGTTGTCACCGGACTGAACCACGCGGGCAGCTTAACCGAAATTACTTAACGCGTGCCACGGGCGTGCAGCATCCGGCGCGACACGCGCGCCTGCAGCTGCAGTGCCTGCGAAGCTAGGCCGGCTGGCCTACTTGAGCGGTGGCCATCCATCGGCCAAACCGGTGGCCGCGAAAAAGGCCATCAGGGCGGCGGCCATCGTGGCGACGGTGAAAACGAACCCGAACCTGCGCATATCTCTCACCTCCCGGGCCGCGTCAATGGACGCGCGCTTGCGTAAAGGCTAGAGTTAACGGAAGCGTTAAGCTACTTTCAGATCAGTTCGACCCTCGATCGATCGCCAACCGGCGCGCAGGCCCGCGGTTAGAGTGCTTCCCCGCCGCGGCCTGCGCTCCGGTTGGCGGTGGTGTTTCGGATCAGACAAGCGAGGTATCAAGGCCGGATTTATTCCGGCCGTCACTCGGCGGCCGGATTTATTCCGGCCGTCACTCGGCCCTTCAATTCCAAACACCCCCAGGCGCGGCGGCTAACAGGAGGGGGTTCCGCGGGGGAGGAGTTGTGTCCTCACCCGCGCCTTTTATCCGAAGATCAGGTGCCTGAGCGTGTCCGCGACGTGGTTGTGGTCGTTGGACTGGTCGGCAAACCCACCCCCGCCGCCGTCGGGGGCCGCGACGATCTTGCGAAGATCCTCGTCGGTCACCTCGCGCTTGTTGTCCGCGACCTCCTTGAACAGCATCCAGGCAGCCTGGGTCTGCGCCTCGGTGAGGACCACGCCCAAGCGGCTCAGCCGGTGGTGGAAGGCATGACGCCCCGACCGCGCCGTCAGCACGATGCGGGAGTCGGCCAGGCCGACGTCCTCCGGCCTCATGATCTCGTAGTTCAAGCGGTCCTTCAGGATGCCGTCCTGGTGGATGCCCGCGGCATGCGCGAACGCGTTGGCGCCGACCACCGCCTTGTTCGGCTGCACCGGCGTGCCGGTGAGCTCGGCGACCAGCCGCGACGTGCGGGTGATCTCCGTCGGCTCGACCCGACATTCGAGGTCCAGCCGCGACTGGCGGACCCGAAGCAGCATCACGATCTCCTCGAGGGAGGTATTGCCGGCCCGCTCGCCGATGCCGTTGACGGTGCACTCGACGCGCCGCGCGCCGGCGGTGAGGGCGGCCAGGGCATTGGCGGTGGCCAGGCCGAGGTCGTCGTGGCAATGCACCGAGAACAGCACCTTGTCCGCGCCTCGCGCGTCTGCGATGAGACGGTGCACGAGCTCTCCGAACTCTCCCGGCAGGCAGTAGCCGGTGGTGTCAGGGATGTTGATGACCGTGGCGCCGGCGGCGATCATCGTCTCGACCGTCTCGAGGAGGTACTCCCGGTCGGCGCGCCCCGCATCCTCCGGCGAGTACTCAACGCGATCGCATAGCGTGCGCGCGTAGGCGACCATCTCGGCGCCCTGCTTGAGCACCTGCTGCCGCGTCATCCCGAGCTTTCGCTTGATGTGCACGTCGGAGACGGACAGGACGATGTGAATCTGCGGTGTCTCGGCCTCTTTGATCGCCGCCCAGACCGCGTCGATGTCCTCGCGCACCGCGCGCGCAAGCGCGGTCACGCCGGTGCCGCGGATCTCCCTGGCGATGCGGCGGCAGGCTTCAAAGTCGCCGCGAGAGGAGATCGGGAAGCCCGCCTCGATGACGTCGACGCCGAGCTTCTCGAGCTGGCGCGCGATGCGAACCTTGGAGTTGGCGTCGAGGTGGAAGCCGGGCGACCCCTCGCCGTCGCGCAGGGTGGTGTCGAGGATGAAAACGCGCTCTGGTGTGGTCACTGTGCCCTCCTCATGACGACGGGGCCCGAGCGGACCACGTCGAGAATTCCGTGACGCCTCAGATCTTCGACCAACTCCGCGACCTCATCGCCGTCCCCCGCGAACTCGATGGTGGTTGTGGCCGACCCGGATTCCAGTACCCAGGCGCCTTTCGCGACGAGCTCCGGGACCGCCGATGTCGCTACGCGCGCCACCACCAGCTCGCGGCTGTGGACGTCGTGCTCGGTGAGGTCTTCGATCTCCAGCACCTCGACGAGCCGCTCGAGCTGCTTGCGCACCTGGTCGACCTCGGCGTGGCCGGCATCGATCTGCAAAGTCATGCGGGAGCGGCCGGGCTCGCCGCTCGGCCCCACCGTGATCGCCCGGACGTGGAAGCCCCGCCGGCGGATCATTCCGGTGACCTTGGTCAGCGTGCTCGAGCCGTCCTCGACAAGAAGCGAAAGCATCCTTACGCGCTTGCTCTGAGCGATCACTGTTGTGGGGCCTCCCAGAAGTCGTTGAGGCCCTTGCCCAGCGGCACGATCGGGTAGACCTTGGCCTCGGGATCGATGCGGAAGTCGATCAGGAACGGCCCCTTCGTGCGGTGGGCTGCATCCATCGCCGGGCCGACGTCGGCGAGCTTGTCGACCCGAACTCCCGGCAGCCCATAGGCGTCCGCGAGCTTGACGAAGTCGGGAATGTGGGTGAGCTCCACCTGGGAGCGCACGCCGCCGTAGAAGTCGTCCTGGAACTGGCGGACCATCCCCAGCGAAAAGTTGTTGAGGAGCACGATCTTTACGTCGAGCTTGTGCTCGACGGCGACCGAGAGCTCCTGGGCGGTCATCACGAAGCCGCCTTCTCCGGCGACGCACCAGACGGCCTTGTCGGGCCGGCCGAACTTTGCCCCGATCGCGGCCGGGAGGGCGAAGCCCATGGTCCCGGCGCCGCCCGAGTTGATGAAGAGGCCGGGCTTGGAGTAGTTCCACCAGAGCGCCGCCCAGATCTGGTTCTGGCCGACGTCGGCGACAACGATCGCCTCGTCCGCGCAGCGCTTGTACATGTCGAGCAGCACGTCCTGGGGCTGGAGATGGCCGTTCGACTTGGTGTACTTGAGCGGGTGCTCCTCCCGCCAGGCGTCGATCTGGGTGAGCCATTCGCCACGGTCCGGTGGCGGCGGCTGGACGTGGGGGAGCATGAGTGTCAGCGAGCGCTTGGCGTCGCCGACGACCTCGAGGTGGGGCCGCACGTTCTTGCCCATCTCGCTGGCGTCGATGTCGACGTGGATGAAGTGCTCGGCGCGCGGCGCCCACTCGCTGAGCTTCGCGGTGACGCGGTCGTCGACCCGCATCCCGACCATCATCAGGACGTCCGCGTTCTGGACCGCCTTGATGTTCCAGCCGGTGCCCATAAAGCCGGTCATATGAAGCGCGAGCGGGTGCCGGGTGGGGAAGCCGCCGACGCCCAGCAAGGTGGTGCCCACGGGGGTTCCGGAGCGCTCGGCGACGTCGAGCAGCTCCTGCTCGGCGTGGCTCAGGATGACGCCATGGCCGGCCAGGATGACCGGTCGCTTGGCCTGGGCGAGGAGCTCCATCGCCCGCTGTGCGGTGGCGGGATCGGGCTCGTAGGCGGGTCGGTAACCGGGCAGGGCCGAGCATGACTCGTAGGTCCACTCGCCGACCGCCTGCTGGGCGTCCTTGCAGACGTCGATGAGGACCGGGCCGGGTCTACCGGTGGTCGCGATGTGGAAGGCCTCGGCCATGATCCGGGGGATGTCGTCGGCGTGAGTGACCAGGTAGTTGTGCTTGGTCACCGACTGGGTGCAGCCGATGATGTCGGACTCCTGGAATGCGTCGCTACCGACGGTCTTGGAGGCGACCTGGCCGGTTATGGCGATCATCGGGACGGAATCCATGAAGGCGGTGGCGAGGCCGGTGACCAGGTTCAGCGCGCCGGGCCCGGAGGTGGCCATGCAGACCCCTGGGCGGCCGGTGGCGCGGGCATAGCCGTCGGCCATGTGGGCGGCACCCTGCTCGTGGCGGACAAGCACGTGCTTGAGGGCCGGGTGCGCCGGCAGCCTCTGGTAGATGGGCAGGTTTGCTCCGCCCGGGTATCCGAAGATGATCTCGACGCCCTCCCGCTCGAGGGC
>JBDUAO010000083.1:0-11305 GCA_040004595.1 Candidatus Dormiibacterota bacterium
CGCCGACGTAGCTCAGCTGGCAGAGCAGCCGCCTCGTAAGTGGCAGGTCGTGAGTTCGAATCTCACCGTCGGCTCCATCAAAATGCCGGTATGGCGTTTGACGAACCAGCCGATCTGATTGGAAGCTGCGAAGCGACTCTGGACACGCTGGGACTCCTCATCGGCGACATGAGCGAGGAGGTGCAGGATCGGGGCAGCGCCTGGACCATCGCACAGGTCCTCAACCACCTGCTCGATACCGAGCGTCGCTACTACGGCCGAGTGCGCCGCATACGCAAAGAGGTCAATCCGCAGATGCGAATCCAGCCGGACCCGGACTACAACAGGCTGACCGCGCTACGGGCGTGGTCCCAGCTCTACGGGCTCCGCCAGCGCCACCTGAAGCTGCTGCGCTCGCTGAAGGCCGGCGAGTGGGAACGCTCCGGAACACTGACGCCAATTGGAGACATCACGATCGCCTCGCTGGTGAGGCATATGGCCGCCCACGACTCAATGCATGCGGCGCAGATCGCCCGACGGTTGAGCGGCCGGCCTGAGTAACAGAGAGATCAAAAGCAATGCCTCGGCGATCAGGATCGGCACCGCGAGGACGATGATCACGAACTGGAGTAGCGCGTAGCCCACGACAAGCAGCACGACCTGCCAGAGGTTCGCTCGACCGCGAACGACCAGCCACCCCGCCACCACCAGCATCACGAAATCCTGGAAACCCAGGTAGGGCGTTGCGAGAAGCGAGCCGACGATGCCCGCCACGATCGGTATCTCCGGACCGTCGTGCCGGTGACGCCACGCCGCAACCACGGCGACTGCGACCACGACGACCTGGGTCACGTTGAGCAACGGCCCGAGCCCGATCGGTCCGGAGATCGAGTAGCGCCGTGTGATGTCCCAGGCAGGAGTCTGCGTTTGCTTGAGCACATCGAGGTAGCGGGTCACGCCGTCCGGCCCTAGGACGGCCAGCGCGGTGAGCCCGATCACCAGCGAGACCGCCAACCATGCTCCGAAGGTCCGCGCGTGACCTGAGGCAAGCAGGCAGACGGGCACGAGGAACGCCATCTGCGGCTTGAGCACGATGAGGCTGAGCGCAACCCCCGCCCACACCAGCTGGCCTCGGTGCATCAGCCACCAGGCGGTCGCCACCGCGGCAGCGACAAGGGCTCCCGGCTGCCCGACCATCACGCCAAAGGCGACTGGAAAGACCCCAAGCAGCAGTGCCAGGTGAGCAGCCTTGGCCAACCCACTCGATGGTGCGAGCAAGTACCACGTCCAGCCGAGCGCGGCGAGCAGCATCACAGTCCAGACGACCAGCGCGATCGAGAACGGCAGCAACGTCAGCGGCGTGACGAGCCACGCAAGTGGCGGCGGAGAGATGAAGGGCTGGGGATTGAAGCCGGCGCCCAGGCTTTCGATCGCCGCCCGCTGCGCCTCCAGGTCGTAGAGGTGGCTGTAGCCGTTCCTGAGCCCGACGATGGCGGCGCCGTACGCGAGCCTGAAGTCGTTGCGAACGGCGTACTGCGAGATATAAATCCCCGCCGCAGCCCAGAGGTCCCAGGCGATGAGGATCAACCCGACGACAAGCCCCACGGCCGGCCAGAGCTTGCGCCGCGCGCGAAAGTAAGCAACCACGGCTACAAAAGTAAAGGGCTCCGACCAAAGCCGGAGCCCTGTGGAGTCTTTTCTAAGCCGTCCGGTTAGTTGACTTCCCGGTAGTCGGCGTCGACCACGTCCTCATCTTTCTTTGCTGGCTCGCCATCGACGGCGGCAGCACCATCCGAGCCATCCGACCCACCCGAGCCGCTGCCCGTCTTGGCACCCGCCTGCGCGTAGATGTGCTCGCCGATCTTCTGGAGAGACTCGTTGAACTCGTCCATCTCCCGGCGCAGAGCAGCGCTGTCGTTGCCCTTTGCCACCGTCTTCAGAGACTCGAGCTTGGCTGTGACCTCGGCCTTCACGTCGGCCGGAATCTTCTCCTCGTTGTCCTTGATGACCTTTTCCGCCTGGTGGATCATGTGATCCGCCTGGTTGCGTAGCTCGACCTCCTCGCGCTTCGCGCGGTCCTCACCGGCGTGGAGCTCAGCCTCCTTGACCATGCGCTCGACCTCGTCCTTGCCGAGGGTCGATGACGCCGTGATGGTCACCGACTGTTCGCGACCGGTGCCCTTGTCCTGCGCCTTGACGTTCAAGATGCCGTTCGCGTCCAGGTCGAACGTGACCTCGACCTGGGGCATGCCGCGCGGCGCAGGTGGAATGCCATCGAGGTGGAACCGTCCCAGCGTGCGGTTGTCGCGCGCCATCTCCCGCTCGCCCTGCAGCACGTGGACCTCGACCGAGGTCTGGTTGTCGGCTGCGGTCGAGAAGACCTGTGAGCGCGAGGTCGGGATCGTCGTGTTGCGTTCGATGAGCTTGGTCATCACGCCACCGAGGGTTTCGACGCCCAGGGACAACGGGGTCACATCCAGAAGAAGGATGTCTTTGACCTCGCCCTTCAGGACGCCGGCCTGGATGGCTGCGCCGATGGCTACCACCTCGTCGGGGTTGACGCCCTTGTGGGGCTCCTTTCCGCCGAGAAGGTCCTTGACCAGCTTCTGGATGACCGGCATTCGGGTGGAACCGCCAACCAATACGACCTCGTCGATCTGCTGCGGCGTCAGGTTGGCGTCCTTGAGCGCGGCCAGAAAGGGGCCCCGGCATCGCTCCGTCAGGTCGCTCGTCAGCGACTCGAACTTCGCCCGGGTCAGCGTCATCTCGAGGTGTTTCGGCCCGGTCTGGTCGGCGGTGATGAACGGGAGATTGACGGAGGTCTCGAGACGGCTGGACAGCTCGATCTTGGCCCGCTCCGCTGCCTCGGTGAGGCGCTGCAGAGCCTGCCGGTCGGCCTTCAGGTCGATGCCGTTCGACTTCTTGAACTCCTCGGCAAGCCACTCCACGATCCTGCGGTCGTAGTCGTCACCACCGAGGTGAGTGTCCCCGTTGGTCGACTTGACCTCGAAGACGCCGTCGCCCACGTCGAGCACCGACACATCGAATGTGCCGCCGCCGAGGTCGAAGACGAGGATGGTTTCGTTGGCTTTCTTGTCGAGACCGTAAGCGAGCGAGGCGGCCGTTGGCTCGTTGATAATGCGGAGCACGTTCAGGCCCGCGATCTGGCCGGCGTTCTTGGTCGCCTGCCGTTGCGAGTCGTTGAAGTAAGCCGGGACGGTGATCACCGCGTCGGTCACCTTCTCGCCCAGGTAGGCCTCGGCGTCCGCCTTCAGCTTCTGGAGGATCATCGCGGAGATCTCCTCCGGGGTGAATTCCTTGTCGGCGTTCGGGATCCTGACGACCACGCGGTCGTCCTTGCCCGCCTTCACCTCGTAGGGCACGATCTTCCTCTCCGAGTCGACTTCCGTGGACTTGCGTCCCATGAACCGCTTGATCGACGAGACGGTGTTCTCCGGGTTGACGGCTGCCTGCCGCCGGGCCAGCTGCCCGACAAGTCGCTCACCGGACTTGGTGAATGCGACGACCGAAGGCGTGGTTCGAGAGCCCTCCGAGTTCGGGATGACGACGGGTTCGCCACCCTCCATGACAGCGATGACTGAGTTGGTCGTCCCCAGATCGATTCCTACGGTTTTCGGCATGTGTCAGTTAGTCCTCCAGGCGGCGGTTGTGGCGCGCCTTTGAATATTTACTTTGATTCTCTTCCCCACCGCAAGCGCATCAAAACGCCTCGAGGCACCTGAATTGGATGCTCGTCTGGCCGGCCCCCTACTCTTAGTCTTGAACCAAGTGGCGATATTCGAGCTTGATCCGGTTGATGACATCGCAGTGGCCGCGGTAGGCGAGCCAGGCCAGCGGCGCTTCTTCCTGCTGGCCAAGGGCCGAGGACGGACTCTGACGCTGACCTGCGAGAAGGCCCAGATCCAGTCGCTGATCGTTCGCCTTCACCAGATGCTGGAGGCACAGGGGATCGAGCCAACAGAGCGAGCTGCCCGCGACGCCGCGCTCTCACCCGGCGAGCCCGAATGGCAGGTCGGCGAGATGGGTCTCGGCTATCACGAAGCTCGCAAGATGTTCGTCCTGGTCGCCAGCGAGTCCGCGGCGAGCGAGGACAGCCCGGCAGCCGAGGATGCGCCAAGCATTCGGTTCTGGCTCAGCCACCAGCAGGTCGCCGCCTTCTCCAAGCAGGCCGAGAACGTCCTTACCGCAGGGCGCCCCCTGTGCCCTCGCTGCGGGTTGCCGATGGATCCTGCCGGCCATCCGTGCCCGGTTCTCAACGGTGCCCGGCCGATCTTCTAGCCGGGTCCCTCCCGCGCCAGAGGCACGGGGGCCCCAGTGGAATGAGACGGAGCGCCTGCTCGTCGAGCTTCCCGATCTCGAGCTCCTCGGCATCCTCCAGGGGGCTTCCAACTACACGTTCCTCGCCCAGCTGGGGCCGCAGCCTCCCGCGGGCCTCCTCGCGGTCTACAAGCCGGCGCGAGGCGAGTCGCCGCTGTGGGATTTCGAGGCCGGGACTCTCTACCAGCGCGAGGTGGCCGCGTACCGGTTGAGTAGGACTCTGGGGTGGCCGCGAATCCCTCCCACAGTGGTTCGAGCCCAGGCGCCGCACGGCGTCGGCGCGATGCAGCTGTACATCGAGGCAGACCGGCGGCACTTCCTGTCCGAGCAAGCACAACAGCGCGACGCCTGGATCCGGATCGCGCTGTTCGACGTGATCACCAACAACGCGGACCGAAAATCCGGTCACTGCCTGTTCGACGCCGAGGACAACGTATGGGTCATCGACCACGGCCTGACGTTCCACCCCGAGCCCAAGCTGAGGACCGTGATCTGGGACTTTTCCGGCGAGCCACTACCCTCCGACCTATGCAGTGACCTGGAGCGCGCCCTCGGGGACGTCGAGAGCGGAAGCCTGGGCGATGAGCTCGACGGGCTGTTGCGTCCGGGCGAGATACGCGTCCTCAAACGGCGGCTGCGGGGAGTTCTCGATCCGGGCTGGCGCTTTCCGGAGCCGACGTCGGCGTGGTCGGTGCCGTGGCCGCCGGTCTGACCAGGCTGGTAACCTCCGGGGCTGCGGATGAAGTTGCTATCACGCGCCGTCACGGCTGCAGCGGTATTCGGTTTTGCGCTGTCTGCGGTGGCGGCGTATGCGGCACCGACCCCCGCCGCGCCAAGTGCGCCAAGGAATCTGAAGGCGACCGCCGGCGACCAACAGGTCTCCCTGACCTGGAGCCCTCCGACCTCCGGCGCACCAATCACTCAGTACCGGGTGATCGTGTCCCCCGGGAGCCTTAGAACCTCTACTGCCGGCACCAATGTCCTGGTCGCGGGGCTTACCAATGGGACCACCTACTCATTCGCAGTTCAAGCCGCCAATGCCTCGGGCTATGGACAGGCGGCCAGGACGACCGCCACTCCACACGTCATACCCCCGTCGGCGCCCACCAACCTGGCCGCGACCTCCGGGCCGGGGGCAGGCCAGATGACGCTTTCGTGGACGCCGCCGAAATCGAACGGTTCTGGCCCCAACATCGACCACTACACCGTCACGTACAGCCCCGGGGGAACCAGCGCGACGGTCCCCTCTCCAGCCACGACCTACCAGGTTTCAGGCCTCGCCGACAACGTCACCTACACGTTCAAAGTCAGTGCCACCAACTCGAGGGGGGCGACCGGGCCGGCGGCGACGGTTTACGCACCACTTCCACCCGGCGCGAACATCGGCCTGCAACCCGCCGCGGGTGGAGCCAACACCAGCATCACGGCTACGGGCTCGCTCTTTCTGAAGAACGAAAGCATCACGCTCTACTGGGACGTTGCGAGCCATGTCGCCGCCTCCGTCGTCACCGACGACACCGGCGCCTTCACCAAAGTGGTCAAGCCTTTCGCGGGCGACAAGCCGAAGGTGCACAAGCTCTGCGCGAGCGTCCAGCCCCATCCGTGCGCAAGCTTCAGCCTGCAGGGTCCGCCGACACCAACGCCAGGCGAGACGCCTTCGCCCGTAGAGACCCCGACACCCACTCCGGCCGAAACGCCGCAGGCCTCCGGAGCTCGCCCTGGCGGCGGCATCAGCGGGCTTGACATCATCACGCGGCCGCCCTTCGTCTTCCTGCCCATCCTCGCCATCCTTGGGATCCTGGGCGTGCTCGCCTACTGGTTGTTCAGCCGGCGCCGCCAGGTGCCGCCGACATCAGCGGCGACTGTCGTCCATCGCGCCACCCGCCCCGACTACATGGCGCCGTTCCCCACTTCGGCCACGACGCCGGCACCGCCACCACCTCCCGTCCAACCTTCGGCCTGGGATGCGCCTGTCCAAACTGCTCCGCCCGCCCAGCCATACGTGCCGACGCCATATGTGCCGCCACCCGTGCCACCTCAGGCTCCGCCGCCGCCCGCACCACCTGCGGCACCGCCTCGCGCAGCCGAATGGCCGGCGCCGCAAAACCTGCCGGCCGCTCCCGACGAGCCTCCCGACCTACCCCAACCATCCGACTGATGGCCGCGCGCGACCCGCGCTCTTAGACTTTCAGCGCAAATGGCGCTGCTCGAAGTGAATGATCTGACCGTTCGCTTCGGCGGAGTGGTTGCGCTCGACCGTGTTTCATTCGTGGTCAACGCAGGCGAGGTGGTCGCCCTCATCGGGCCCAACGGCGCGGGCAAGACGACGCTCTTCAACGTGATCGCACGTGTCTACCGGCCCGGCGGGGGCACTGTGATGCTCGACGGCGAGGTTCTGCTCAAGCTGCCAGCACACGAGGTGGTGCGTCGCGGCCTTGCGCGCACGTTCCAAAACCTCTCCCTGTTCCGGTCGATGACGGTCCTCGAGAACGTGCTCGTGGGCGACCACATCAACATCCACAGCAGCTTTCTCGCGGCGTCCGCGCCAATGCCTGGGGCGCTGAAGGCCGAGGCGGGCGGGCGGAAGCGCGCGATGGAGATGCTGGATTTCGTGGGATTGACAAAACAGGCCCACCTCCCGGTGGCCGCACTGCCATTCGGAGTGCAAAAGCGGGTGGAGATGGCGAGGGCGCTGGTGTCGAAGCCGCGACTCGTGTTGCTCGACGAGCCCGCGGGTGGCATCAGCCATGAGGAAGTGGCTGATATGGCCCGCCTGGTGCGGAACATTCATTCGGAGCTCGGCGCGACCGTGCTTCTGGTCGAGCACAACATGAGCTTTGTGATGGGGATCTCCGACCGGGTGGTCGTCCTCGACTTCGGTCGCAAGATCGCCGAAGGCACGCCGGCGGAGGTGCAGGGGAATCCCGGTGTCATCGAAGCCTATCTGGGGGCTGCGTAGATGCAGCTGCTCGAGATGTCTGAGGTGCGCGCGGGGTACGGGCCGACCCAGGTCCTGCATGGCGTCTCGCTGGCAATCGAAGACGGTGAGATCGTGTCCCTACTGGGCGCCAACGGGGCTGGTAAGACAACCACGCTTCGAACCATCTGCGGAGGAGTCCGCTGGGAGGGCTCGATCAAGCTGTTGGGCCGATCGCTCCACCGGATGTCGACGGAGGACATCGTTCGAGCCGGCGTCGCGCACGTACCTGAAGGTCGTGGCATCCTCACCGACCTCACGGTCGCGGAGAACCTCCGCTTGGGCGATCACCTGCGTAAGGACCGCGCGCTTGTGCGCAAGGACTACGGCCGGGTCTTCGAATACTTCCCGGTCCTGCGCGAACGGCAGCGGCTCTCAGCCAGCACCCTGTCGGGCGGCGAGCAGCAGATGCTCGCTCTCGGGCGGGCATTGCTGATGCGGCCGCGGCTGATGCTCCTGGATGAGCCGTCGCTGGGGCTGGCCCCGATCGTCGTCAAGTCCATCTTCGAGATCATCCGCGACATCAATCGCACCGACCGCGTCGGCGTGTTGCTCGTCGAGCAAAACGCGCGCCTCGCGATGGAGCTGTCGAGCCATTCGTACGTGTTGGAAGTCGGTCGCGTCGCGGTCAACGGGCTCAGCTCGGAGCTGAGGAACGATGACTCCGTCCGCCGCTCATATCTCGGTTATTAGTGGGCAGCACCCACTGATGCAAGAGTTTCTACAGCTCGTCGTGAGCGGCATCGCGAGCGGCGGCATCTTCGCGAGCCTCGCGCTTGCCCTCGTCCTCATCTATAACGCGATGGGACTCGTCAACTTCGCGCAGGGTGAGATGGGGATGTTCGCGACCTTCATCGCATACGCCCTGATCGAGCACGGCCTGAGCTACTGGATCGCGCTTCCGCTGACACTTGGTATCGCCTTTATCGGCGGAGTGGCGATCCAACGCCTCGTCATCAGGCCCGTGGAACGCGCTCCAGTCCTGACGCTCGTCATCATCACCCTCGGCCTGGCCACGCTCTTCAACGGACTTGCCGGCTTCCTGTTCGGTTACGTCCCGCGCTCGTTCCCGAGCCCGTTCTCGGTGCAGACCGTGGAAGTTTTGGGCGCTTTCATCAGCTACCAGGACGTTGGCGTGATCGCTGTTTCTGCCGTCGTTCTCGTGCTCATCTACTTGCTGCTTCAGCGAACCACGCTCGGCCTGTCAATGCGCGCCGCTGCTCATAACCCGGAATCCAGCCGGCTGCTGGGCGTGCGGGTCAGCTGGATGCTTGCCCTCGGCTGGGGGCTCGCCTCTCTGGTCGGCGCACTGTCCGGGATCATGGTTGCGCCTGTCCTGCTGCTCGAGCCGAACATGATGCAAACGATCATCATCTACGCCTTCGCCGCGGCGGTTCTCGGCGGCATTGAGAGTCCGCTCGGTGCAGTCGTGGGCGGCCTCATCGTCGGCGTTACCGTCAACCTGGCCGGCGCCTACCTGGTCGGAGGAGACCTTCAGCTGGCCGTCGCTTTCTTGATCATCGTGATCGTCCTCATCGTCAAGCCCAACGGCCTGTTGGGCCGGCCATCTGTGCGGCGGGTCTGAAGATGATTTCGCGCGTTCGCCACGCCCCACCTCGTTACTGGCTGTTGGCTGTGTTCGCCCTGCTGCTCCTCGGGTTGCCTTCGGTCGTCACCAGCTTTGAGAGCAGCGAATGGACTCTGGTCTTGATCTTCACGATCGCGATCATGGGACTCAACATCCTGGTCGGCTACAGCGGTCAGATCTCATTGGGCCATGGCGCATTCATGGCCCTCGGCGCATACACGACTGCGATTCTTGTCAGCCGTTATCACCTGAACTATCTGACGACCATCCCGATCGCGGGCCTGGTCACGGGATTGGTCGGCTTCCTGCTCGGCATCCCTGCCCTGAGGCTTTCGGCGCTGTACCTCGCCCTTGCCACCTTCGCGCTGGCGGTCGTGACGCCGAGCTTGATCAAGAGGCCCGACAAGCTCACAGGCGGAGTCCAGGGCATCCTCATGGCGCCACCCGACCCGCCGCAGCTCGCCAAGGACGTTTTCGCAACCGTCACCAACGGACCTCAGATGTCGAGCGAGCAATGGCTCTACTACGTCACCCTGCTGACCGGAGTGCTGCTGTTCTGGGTAGCCTGGAACATGCTCCGACACCGCCCGGGCCGGGCGATGCGCGCGATTCGCGACAGCGAGGTCGCCGCTGCGGCATCGGGGATCAACGTCGCCGGTTACAAGACCCTGGCATTCGGCATGTCCGCTTTTTACGCCGGTGTGGCGGGATCGCTTTATGGGCTGTCGACCGGATACGTCAGCCCCGACACGTTCCCGGTATCCCTGTCGTTTCAGCTCCTCGTCGGCACGGTGATCGGCGGCCTGGCCTCGATACTGGGACCGCTGGTCGGCGGCGCATTTGTGTACTGGCTTCCAATCGTGTCCAGCCAGACCATCGCGGCGCAGGACTGGATCCCGCCGCAAATCTCCAGCGTGTTCGTCAAGGCGGGGCCAGCCGTGACCTACGGCGCGCTGCTGATCCTCATCATGATCTTTGCGCCATTCGGCATCGTCGGCCTCGGGACCTCCGCCTACCGAGCAGTGCAAGCCCGTCTGCGAGGGGGAGGCGAAAGAAGTACTGGACAGATGCCGCCGGACGCTCACACTGTTTGAAGCAATCTCTTTATCCGATATAGGAGGCTTTCGATGAAACAAATGGGATCAAGGTCGGCCTCGCTGGTCGCGTTGCTCGTCGCACTCGCGGCCTGCGGAGGCTCTGGGGGGTCTGGCTCGAATGTGGATGGAGTGACTGCCAACTCGATCCTGCTTGGGGTCACCATCGCCCAGTCCGGTCCGGCCGCGTCATACGGAACGATCGCCAACGCTGCCAACGCCTACTTCACCTACGTCAACAGCCAGGGCGGTGTCAATGGCCGCAAGATCACGTACAAGATCGTTGACGACGGATACAACCCGGCCCAGACGGTAACGCTGACCAAACAGCTCGTCGAGCAGAACAAGGTGTTCGCAATGTTCGGCGGCCTGGGCACTCAGACGCAGACGTCGGTGCGCGATTACCTGAACGGCAAAAAGGTGCCACAGCTGTTTGTGGCCACCGGCGCGACCACCTTCATGGCAGATTTCAGCTCGCACCCCTACACCATCGGCTGGCAGCCTCCCTATCAGGGCGAGGCACGAATCTACGCCAAGGACGTGCTGGCAAACCACCCCACAGCCAAGATCGGGGTGCTCTACCAGAATGACGACTACGGCCTGGATTACCTCAAAGGCCTGACCGACGGGTTGGGTGACAAGGCGTCGATGATCGTCGACAAGGAAAGCTATGACGTGACCGCAGCGGTTCCGACGCTGGCCACGCAGCTCAGCACGTTGAAGGCGAAAGGCGCGGACACTCTGTTCATCTTCGCGACGCCCTCGTTCACCATCGGCTCCCTCGCCATCGTCACCGCCATCCATTGGGCGCCGCTGACATACGTGAACTCTGTATCCGACCCGGCCGCCTACATGCAGATCGCGGCCACCAAGGGCGCGAAGATCGACGGCGCCATCAGCGTCGGCTACATCAAGGACCCGACCGACCCGCAGTGGGCGAACGACGACGGGATGAAGCTCTACAAGACCGTTATCGCCAACTGCTCGACGTGCAAGCCCAACGACGGCTTCAACATCTATGGCGTCGCCGTTGCGTACACGATGGTCGACGTCCTCAGGCAGGCGGGCTCGAACCTCACCCGCGACAACGTGATGAGCATCGCCGGGAGCAACCTGAATGAGGCCAACCCCTTCCTCCTTCCCGGCGTCACGGTGAGCACCTCGTCAAGCGACCACTATCCAATCACCCAGGAAGAGGTGATCAAGTGGTCGGCCAATGCCTGGCACCTACAGCCCCCGCTCATCGACGAACCGGTCTCCTAACCTCTTCGAACAACCAGCCGGGGGCGGTCTTGCGCCGCCCCCGGCTCCCAGTCGACACCAGTGGTC
>JBDUAO010000084.1:0-11289 GCA_040004595.1 Candidatus Dormiibacterota bacterium
CACCGCGGTGCGGCCCTCGGCCTACCCGTATGGTCGCGTGGGGTGACCCCCGTGGCGCCCACCAAACTCGGCGGTGGCGAGGTGGCCGTGGAGGTGGAGCTGGCCGGGGTCAAAGTGAGGCCTGGCGACTGGGTGATCGCCGACGACGACGGCATCGTCATCTGGCCACAGGATCGTCTCGATGAGCTGAAGGCCAGAGCCGCGGAGATCGACCGCACCGAACAGCAAGCGGTGACGATCACCGAGGTCGTCCTCCCATAGCGGTCGTCTGAATCTCGACAGCGGGGCGTGCCTCTCCTCGAACTCTGGTTGCTCCGAGCAATCGGTAAGCTGGCCGCAGTGGATTCAACTGTGAAAGACCTCAGTGCACTCGACGCGGAGGGCCGGTCCGTCAGCCTGACGTCGCTCGCGCAGGACGGCCCTGTGCTGATCGCGTTCCTGCGCCATTTCGGTTGAATCCACTGCAAGGACACGGCCCACCAGTTGGTGGACAGACTCGCCGAGATCCGCGCTGCGGGCGCACGCCTCGTCTTCGTCGGCAATGGCCGGCCCGACCAGGCCGCTAGATTCGCCGAACGCGACGCGCCCGCCTGCACTGTGCTGACGGACCCCTCGCTGGAGAGCTATCGCGCCCTGGGGTTGCGTCGCAGCATTGCCGCCACGCTCGGCCTGGGCAGCGCCCTGGGCGCGCTGGGGGCGACTCTGCGCGGGCGTCGCCAGACGCGGACGGAGGGAGACGCATGGCAGCAGGGCGGTTTGCTCGTCCTCGCACGCGGCGGCCGGGTCATTTTCCTGCAACGAAATCGCGACGCGGGCGATCGCCCGGACCTGGCAGGCGCCCTGGCTGCGCTCGAAGCCGAGCGCCAGCAAGCCAGGCCCGGTTAGGACGCGAGTAGTCGGCGCAGTGCGCAGCTGCTTGCGTGCCGGTGCAAGTGCCACGATGGAGGAGGCGCCCCTGCGCGGCGCCTCCCCAAATTAGCTTCCTACCGTCAACCCATCGCCGGACGCGCGGCGGCGCCGGGGGCCGCGCCTGCAGCCAGGGCTGCCTCCTGCCCCTCATATTCGCGTCCGTGGTCGAATGAGGACCGATCCTTCAGCAGCGCGGTGGCGATGAATCCGAGCACGCAGCACACCAGAATGTAGGCGCTGATCGCAAACGGATTCTTGGTCTGGGCGAACAGATAGACGGCGATCAGCGGCGCCGGTCCTCCTGCGATGACCGAAGCCAGCTGATAGCCGAGCGATGCGCCGCTGTAGCGCAGCCGGCCGGTGAAGCTCTCGGCGATCAACGCCGCCTGTGGCCCGTACTGCATGTCGTGCGGAATCAGAGACACGGCAATGGTGAGGAAAACCACGATCGGTATTGCAGTGCTGTAGAGGCCGAAGTAGGCAAAGCCCCAGACCGCCATGGCGACGATGCCTGCGAGGTACAACTTCTTACGACCAATGCGGTCTGACAGGTATCCGAAGAACGGGATCATGAAAAACGAGACGAGTGCGGCGACAGTCACCGCATTGACGAGGAACTGCCGCTCGAACTTCAGCTGCGTCACGCCGTAGGTGTAGACAAAGACGGTGAAAATATAGAAGGGCGCCTGCTCAGGCAGTCTCAAGAAGGCACTGAGGATGATCTCCCTCCAGTTGCGCTTGATGACCTCTCGCACAGGCTGCGCCTCGAGGCGGTTCTGCTGCTTGATCTTGGCGAAGATTGGGGTTTCTTTGATGCCGAGGCGGATGTAAAGGCCGATCGCCACCAGCAGGATGCTCACAAGGAACGGGATTCTCCAGCCCCAAACCGCGAAGTTGGAACCGGTCGCCGCGCTGGTCACAGCCACCACCAGAGTTGACAGCAGCAGGCCCACTGGGACGCCAAACTGAGGCCAGCTGCCCAGGAAACCTTTCCGCTTGGCACTGCCCCATTCCATTGACATCAGGACGGAGCCGCCCCATTCGCCGCCCACGCCAATGCCCTGGCAGGTTCGAAGAATGGTCAGGATCACAGCCGCCCACATCCCGATCTGGACGCCGGTCGGAGTGAGGCCGATGAGCAGGGTCGCTATGCCCATCAACAGCAGGGTGGCGATGAGGGTCGCCTTGCGGCCGATCCGGTCCCCATAGGTGCCGAAGATCCATGCGCCTATGGGACGGGCGGCAAAACCGACAAAGAAGATCGCGAACGAGCTGAGCGTGCCCGTCAGCGGATCAGACTTTGGGAAGAACAGCTTCGGGAACACGAGAGCGGCCATGGTTCCGTAGAGGAAGTAGTCGTACCACTCGATCGAGGTGCCGACGGTGCTGGCGATGACCGCACGCACCATTTGTTTTCGGTGCTCTTCAGGCGCCAGCGCGAGAACGGGGTCGATCGGTTGGCTGCCGACTTTCTGGGACACTCAACTCACCTCAACACAGACTGGTCGAGAAACCCTTCCTCTGCCTGTTGACCCAGCTCTGCTCGGTTGGCTCAGGAAAGAGTCTCGGTCGCAGCCCTCCCACGACAGCCGCTTTGGCCAATGAGTAAGAGTTGTACTCGCCGATCCATAACAGGTTCAGCAACAGGAGAGTCGGGCCGGCGTGAGGCGGCTTCAACGCCGGCTGACAATCACACGATGTCGAGCTGCGTGGTGATCTCGATCGAACCACCGATGCTCTTCGCAACCGGACACCGCGACGCGTGATGGCTGTGCGCCCGCTCAGCCGCCTCCCGCTTCTCCTCGGGACACCCGGTGAGCTGGTATCGGACCCGAATCCGCTTGATCACCAGAACCTTGTCCTCAACGACGATGTCGCCCTCCGCCTCAGATGTCAGCCTGCCGTCACTGGCGTCGATGTCGCGCGCCTCCAGCGCGCCCCCCAGGGTGCCGGTGAGTCAACCGGCGGCAGCGGCGACGACGTAGTCGAGCGTCGTAGCGTGGTCGGGGTATTGTCCCCGGGCTGTGCCGTAGTGTTCGCGGACCTCGTCATGGGTGCCGAAGACGACGGGATTCGGCTCGGCCGGCAGGAACGCTTGGCGGATCGGGCCCCGATCTCTCACGATCCTGACTCTTGAGACGTACGCGACTACTTCCATTTTTCCCTCAACTGATTCCATTGCCACCGGACACGCTGACTCGACAGCCCACATTACTCGGTCGCGAATTGTGTATTCAATCAATTGGTTGAGCATGCCCACCTGGACCTGGATCGCGCAGACGGCGCGCTCCAGCATCATGAATTCGTCACCAAGCTGCCACCATGTTGTCGTGACCGCGCCAACCGGTCTTTACGACTGAAAGGAGGATCCAGATGTCCCTTCCGACGACAACGACCGGTTATGCACTGCAGCCCGACGAAGGTGAAGCCCTGTGGTTCAACGGGACCCTCGTTATCGTGAAGGCCTCGGCCGAGCAGACCGAAGGCCGTTACGGAGCCGTCGAGTTCCGAGGCAACAAAGGGTTCGCCGCCCCGCTTCACATCCATCGGCACGACGACGAGCTCTTCATCGTCCTCGCGGGCAAGGTTCGCTTCCAGCTGGCCGACGAGGTAATCGAAGGCGTGGCCGGCTCGATGGTTTACGGGCCGCGGACCGTGCCGCATTCGTTCCGCCTGGACTCCGACGACGCGCGAGTGCTCCTGATCTTCGGGCCCGCCGGTACCGAGGGCTTCTTCCGCGAGGCCGGGAAGCCCGCCAGGTCGTTCGGGTTGCCGCCTGCGGACGAGCAGTTCATCGACCGAGACATGCTCATGAAGATCGGGAACAGTCACGATCAGGAGTTCGTTGGGCCGCCCCTGCCGCCGAAGAGCTAGATGTGAATCCGAGCGACCACGCGGCGGGTTTGATCGGGGGCCCGGATTTGAAACCGGGGACGCCGAGAAAGGAGTGACGCTGCGCGGGTACGTCAGCGTTCCTGCAGTTCTTGCTCCTCCAGCAACTCCTGCTCGGCCCGAAGCCAGTTCTCCTCGTCGCTGCCTGCCAGCTCCGATTGGGCGATCAGATATGCCCGTTCGGCGATCCTCTCGCGCGTAGCCGGCTCGCGCGCGGCACCTTGCGTGCGCGGATTCTCTGCCCTTCTGTCGGCGCTTACTTCCTGCTCTTCCGCGGGGTCGGGATTGTCTTCCATTGCTCTCCTACGACCGAGCGAGCCTAGGCGCGACCGTCGCTCGATGCTCGACTTCTGTAATCCTAGGCCTCCGTTGGCAAGAAGAGCTGAATCGCCTGGTCTTCTGATTTGGAAGGCGGCGCCCGGAATTGTGACAATGAAGCGGTCGAACTCATGTACAGCAACCCAAGGTGGTAGAGCAATCAACCTGACTGTGGATACCGGATGAAACGCGCCACTCGCGCCACGCCGCGTTGCACGTACCGGCTGCAACTGTCCAGTCATTTCACCTTCGACGATGCTGCCGAGTGCGCTGAGTACCTGGGGGCCCTCGGGGTCACAGACGTGTACTGCTCTCCTCTTTTCCAGGCCGTGTCCGGCAGCACCCACGGGTACGACGTGGTCGATCCCACACGTCTGAACGACGAATTGGGTGGCGAGGCTGGCTTCCGCCGTTTCGCCGCCGCGCTCCAGCAGCACCACCTGAGCGTACTCATGGACATCGTGCCCAATCACATGGCGACCGCCGGGCGAGCCAATCCCTGGTGGTGGGACATCCTGAAGAACGGTCGCTCGAGTCGTTATGCGAATTACTTCGACATCGACTGGGAACCGGCGATGTCAAGCCTGACGGGCAAGGTGCTCCTGGGCGTTCTCGCGGATCGCTACGGGCGCGAGCTCGATGGCGGCGCGTTGACTCTCGAGCGCCAGGACGGTGAGGTGGTCGTCCGCTACCACGACACGGTTTTTCCAATCTCCGACGAGAGCCTCGACGGAGTGCAGATCGATTCCGTCCAGCGCGACAAGGACGCGTTCGATTCGCTGCTCCAGCGACAGCATTACCGGCTCGCCTACTGGCGCACCGCGCAGGAAGAGCTGAACTATCGCCGTTTCTTCACGATCGACACGCTGATCGGCCTGCACGTGGAGGATGAGGACGTTCTGAAGGCTAGCCACCGGCTCGTTTTCGACCTGGTGGCCGATGGGCAGGTCGCCGGCCTGCGGATCGACCACGTGGATGGGCTCAGGGATCCGAAGGCGTATCTCAAAGCCCTGCGGTCAGCCGCTCCCGACGCATACATCGTGCTCGAAAAAGTGCTCGCGTACGACGAGGAGCTGCCCAACGACCTTCCTGTGCAGGGCACCACGGGCTATGACTTTATTGCGCACGTGGACGGTTTGTTCGTAGACGAGCAGAACGAGGAACCGCTGACAGCGCTGTATCACGCCTTCACGGGTGATTCGCAATCCTTCTCCAATGTGGTGCTGGCGGCCAAACAGGAAATCATGGTCAGCGAGCTGGCCCCCGACCTCGAGCGCCTGACCAGCCTGTTGGTAGACATCTGCGAGCGCTACCGGAGGCACCGCGACCGAACCCGTCGTGAGTTGCAGGAAGCGATCCGGGAGGTCGCCGCCGCCCTCACCGTCTACCGGACTTACGTACGTCCAAAGGCGACCACGGAAGTAGATCGGGGGCGCGTGACACTCGCGGTGGAGGAGGCGGCGCGCCGCAATGCCGAGATCGATGCCGAGCTGCTGGACTTCGTCGGAGAGCTGTTGCTGATGGAGCACGAGGGGGAACCCGAATCTGAATTCGCCGCCCGCTTCCAGCAGTTCACCCCGGCCGTGATGGCCAAGTGTGTGGAGGACACCGCCTTCTACCGATTCAACCGCCTCGCGTCGCTGAATGAGGTGGGCGGGGATCCGGGCACGTTCGGCCGGCCCGTCCAGGCATTCCACGCCTACTGCTCACGGATGGCGGCCGGGTGGCCGGCGACGATGCTGACCCTTTCCACGCACGACACCAAGCGAAGCTCGGACGTACGCTCAAGACTCAGCTTGCTGTCGGAGATCCCGTCCGAATGGGACGCCGCCGTGCATCGGTGGGCCGAACACAACGAGCGCTATCGCTCCCAGGGATATCCCGACCGGGGCATCGAGTATCTCCTGTACCAAACGCTGGTCGGAGCCTGGCCCATCGACGTCGCGCGCCTGACGCAGGCTCTCATGAAGTCCGCTCGCGAAGCCAAGTTGCACACATCCTGGATCAACCCGATCACCGTGTACGAGGATGCGCTGGCTCAGTTCTGTGACAAGGTCATGGCGGATGCCGAGTTCCTGGGCGACCTTCAGACGTTCATCGGGCGCCACCAGCTCGTGGCGCTTGGACGCACCACGTCCCTGGCTCAGACCGCCCTGCTGCTGACGTGCCCGGGCGTGCCCGACCTGTACCAGGGGTCTGAGATCTGGGACCTGAGCCTGGTCGACCCGGACAACCGCCGCCCGGTTGACTTCGAGTACCGGCGCCGGCTGCTTTCAGAGGTGCAAGGCGCCGATGCGGCCGAGGTCCTCGCTCGGGCCGATGAAGGCGCGCCGAAGCTGTGGCTCATCGCCCGCGTGCTCGAGCAGCGCCGGCTCCGGCCGGAACTGACCAGGAGTACGACCTACGCTCCACTCGCTGCCGATGGAGCGAAAGCTCGGCATGTCGTCTCTTTCGTGCGGGACCGGCTGTTGGTCGTGGTGCCCAGGCTGCTCGTGGGACTCGGTGGGGATTGGGGCGACACCACGATCGAGCTGCCCACCGGGCGGTGGAAGGATCTCTTGACCGGCAGGGAGGAAGAGGGCGGACTACCGATCGCGTTGAGCGGGCTCCTGCAAGCGTTTCCGGTGGCCATCCTTGCGAATGAGCAGGCCGCTTGATGCACACCTTTAATGTGTGGGCGCCAGGGCGCCGCAGCGTCGATGTCGTTGCTGAAGGGCGGCTCCTGCCCATGAAGGAGTGTGAGCGAGGCTGGTGGGCGGTCTCCGACGCGCCCGCCCAGGCCGGCACACGCTACGGTTTCTCGCTCGACGGCGCAGACGTCCGGCCGGACCCTCGGTCGCCCGCGCAGCCGGATGGCGTGCTCGATCTGTCCGAGGTGATCGACCACGGCGCTCACGAGTGGAGTGACGACGGCTGGCGTGGATTGCCGCTGGCTGGATCGGTGCTCTATGAGCTGCACGTGGGCACGTTCTCGCCCGAGGGCACGTTTGCCGGAGTCATCGAGCGCCTCCCCCACCTCGTCGAGCTAGGAGTTGACGCCATCGAGCTGATGCCCGTGGCGGAGTTCTCAGGCAATCGCGGATGGGGCTACGACGGGGCCGATCTCTTTGCCCCGCATCACGCGTACGGCGGTCCCGCCGGGCTCAAGCGATTGGTCGACGCCTGTCACGCAGCCGGATTGGCCGTGGTGCTGGACGTGGTGTACAACCACCTGGGGCCGGTGGGCAACTTCCTCAGCGAATTCGGTCCTTACTTCAGCGAGCGCCACCACACCGCCTGGGGCGCTGCCTTCAACTTCGACGGGCCGGGCAGCGATGAGGTGCGGCGTTTCGTTATCGACAACGCACTGATGTGGATACGTGATTACCACTTCGACGGGCTGCGTTTGGACGCTGTGCACGCGATCGTCGACCAATCCCCGGTGAACATCCTCGAGCAGCTCGCGATGGAGGTTGAAACCCTCGGCGCCGAACTGCATCGCTCGACCTGGCTCATCGCCGAAAGCGATCTCAACGATCCGCGGTTCGTAAGCAGCCGCAAGGCGGGCGGCTACGGACTGAACGCTGCCTGGTCGGACGATTGGCACCACGCCCTGCACGCCGCGCTTACCGGTGAACGAACCGGCTATTACGAGGATTTCGGCTCGTTGGCGATTCTTGGCAAAGCTCTCCGACAAGCCTGGGTCTACGACGGTGTGTGGTCGGCTCACCGGCAGCAGACGCGCGGTCGGAAGGCCACCGGCGTCGCGAGCCATAGCTTTGTGATCGCCGCCCAGAACCATGACCAGGTGGGCAACCGCGCGACCGGCGATCGCCTGCCAGCGCTGCTGGACGAGGGTCGGCTGAAGGTGGCCGCCGCGCTCCTCCTGACGGCGCCTTTCACGCCGATACTGTTTCAGGGCGAGGAATGGGGTGCAAGCAGCCCTTTCCAGTACTTCACCGACCACGCGGACCCGCAGCTCGGCAAGGCCGTTCGCGACGGGCGCCGGTCGGAGTTCGCCGCGTTTGGCTGGGACCCGGAACGCGTGCCCGACCCCCAGGATCCCACTACATTCCTCCGGTCGAAGCTCAACTGGGGCGAGCTCGGGGAGCCGTTTCATCGCCGCATGCTGGAGTGGCATCAAGCCCTGCTCGCCCTGCACAAGCGGCTCTCTGTTCTTGAAGATCGATCTGGAGAGGCCGTTCGCGTGGAAGTCGACGAAGCGGCAGGCACGCTTGTGTTCGAACGCCACAACATCAGCGTGCGAGTCAACCTTGGTCAAAGCGACTGGCTGTCCCAAATCCCTGCCGGCTTCCAGCTCCTGATGGCCTCCGACAGCGCGATCGGGCCTGCGGCTGAAACTATCTGCATGCCGCCGTCGAGTGTCGCGATCCTCGAGAGGTCGGACGTCGGTGACTGAGTCGGACGCCGACCCGATCGAGGTCTGGCCCGGCCGTGGATTCCCGTTCGGAGCCAAGTTCGACGGGGCCGGCACCAACTTCGCCGTCTTCTCCGAGGTGGCCGAAGCGGTCGAGCTGTGCCTCTTCGACGAGGCCGGCGGCGAACGCAGGATCGCATTGGAAGAGGTCGATGCCTTTTCATGGCACGCGTATCTACCGCATATCTCATCCGGCCAACGCTATGGCTATCGAGTCCACGGACCCTACGATCCCGACAGGGGGATCCGCTGCAATCCGAGCAAACTTCTGCTTGATCCTTACGCGCGCGCGATCCAGGGCCAGGTCGATTGGAACGCCTCCTGCTATTCCTACGACATGGCCAACCCGGACTCGATCAACGTGGAGGACAGCGCCCCACACGTTTTCAAGTCCGTGGTGCACAACCCATTCTTCGACTGGGCCAACGATCGGTCGCCCGATACGCCTCTGCACGAGTCCGTCATCTACGAAGTCCACGTGAAAGGCTTCACACGAAGCCATCCGGATGTGCCTGAAGCTCTTCGCGGGACCTACGCTGGATTAGCGCACCCATCGGTTATCGACCACCTGACGTCGCTTGGCGTGACCGCGGTCGAGCTGATGCCCGTTCATCAATTCGTCCACGACCATCGCCTGCTCGAGAACTCTTTGCGCAACTACTGGGGTTACAACACGATCGGATTCTTCGCGCCGCACAACGAATACGCCAGCACGGGTCCATCCGGTGAGCAGGTCACCGAGTTCAAAGCGATGGTGCGGACGCTCCACGAGGCCGGGATCGAGGTCATCCTCGACGTCGTCTACAACCACACGGCCGAAGGCAACCACCTCGGCCCGACGCTGTGCTTTCGAGGCATCGACAACGCCTCCTACTACCGCCTGGTCCGCGAGGAACCGAAGTTTTACTACGACACCACGGGAACCGGAAACAGCCTCAACGTCGGTCACGCCCACACCCTGCAGCTGATCATGGATTCGCTTCGTTACTGGATCACCGAGATGCACATCGACGGATTCCGATTCGACCTCGCGGCGACCTTGGCGCGAGAGTTTCACGAGGTCGATCGACTGTCGACGTTCTTCGACCTGATTCAACAGGACCCGGTGGTGAGCCGGGTCAAGCTGATCGCCGAACCGTGGGACATCGGACAGGGCGGTTATCAGGTGGGTAACTTTCCTCCCCTCTGGTCCGAATGGAACGGCAGGTTTCGCGACAGCGTGC
Organism: Candidatus Dormiibacterota bacterium; assembly: GCA_040004595.1. Classification (GTDB taxonomy): domain Bacteria; phylum Chloroflexota; class Dormibacteria; order Dormibacterales; family Dormibacteraceae; genus Palsa-872. Next base: position 9,760 of record JBDUAO010000084.1, read on the forward strand.
GTGATTTCTGGCGCGGCGAACCATCAACGGTCGGGGAGCTCGCCTCACGGCTCACCGGCAGCTCAGACCTCTACCAGAACGACCGCAGGCGACCCGGCGCGAGCGTGAACTTCGTGACCGCACATGACGGCTTCACGCTGCGCGACCTCGTCTCTTACAACGAGAAGCACAACGAGGCCAACGGCGAGCAGAACGCGGACGGAGAGTCTTACAACCGTTCGTGGAACTGCGGCGCCGAGGGCGAGACCACCAGCAAGAAGGTGCTCAAATTGCGGGCACAGCAGCAGCGCAATTTCCTGGTCACGCTCCTCCTGGCCCAGGGAGTGCCGATGCTGCTCGGTGGCGACGAGCTCGGTCGGACTCAAAAAGGCAACACCAACGCCTACTGCCAGGACAACGAGCTGTCATGGGTGGACTGGTCCGCCATCGACGAGTCGCTGCTGACCTTCACGCGCTGGCTCATCAAGTTTCGGCACGACCATCCGATTTTCCGCCGCCGGCGCTGGTTCCAGGGCCAACCCATTCGCGGGACCGTCGACATCGGTTGGTTCAAGCCCGCCGGGGAATCGATGACCGACGAGGACTGGGAGGCGGGACACGCGGCCTCCCTTGGGGTCTACTTGAACGGCAAGGCGATTCCGGGCCACGATGATCGCGGCAGGCCGATCACGAGCGACTCATTCCTGCTCCTGTTCAACGCGCAGTCGGAGTCCGTGGAATGGATCATTCCTGAGGAGTACGGAAAAGCCTGGTGTTTGGTCGTTGACACCGGACGGTTGGAACCCGAAGCAGTACAGAAGGAGGTTGGCGACCGCGTCACCACTGCACCGCGCACGGTGATCGTGCTGAAAGAAGGCTGAAGCGACGCAAAAGGTGGCGATCTGCCACGGCGGAGTCTTCGGCTTCGCCCCCGGTCAAGGTGGCTGAACATGACGTCGAGAGCTCGAGCCGAACAGTTGCTGATGTCTTTCCAGCCACGTAAGGACGCCTGATAGATGTAGAACGCTAACCTCTTGTAGCTATCGCCTGGCGGATTCTGTCGAGATAGAGGTCTTCGCAGCCAATTATCAGGACGGAGACGCCGGCTGACAATCACACGATGTCGAGCTGAGTGGTGATCTCGATCGAACCACCGATGCTCTTCGCCACCGGACACCGCGACGCGTGATGGCTGTGCGCCCGCTCGGCCGCCTCCCGCTTCTCCTCTGGACACCCTGTCAGCTGGTAGCGGACGCGAATCCGCTTGATCACCAGAACCTTGTCCTCTACGACGATGTCGCCCTCCGCCTCAGATGTCAGCCTGCCGTCACTGGCGTCGATGTCGCGCGCCTCCAGCGCGCCCCCCAGGGTGCCGGTGAGTCAACCGGCGGCAGCGGCGACGACGTAATCGATCGTCGTGGCGTGGTCGGGGTACTCTCCCGGGGCTGTGCCGTAGTGTTCGCTGATCTCGCCATGGGTGCCGAAGAGGACGGGATTCGGCTCGGCCGGCAGGAAAGCTTCGCGGATCGGGCCTTCCTTACTCACGATCCT
>JBDUAO010000085.1:0-11286 GCA_040004595.1 Candidatus Dormiibacterota bacterium
TGGTGACGGGCTCGGCGACGGAGGTGGCGTAGCCGTGATGGCGAGCTGCGGCGGGTTGACCGACTCCCTGCTCGCTAGCGCAAGCGCGGTCGCGTTGCTCGTCGTCAGGACGAAGTCGGCGTTCCCGCTGCTGGGCACCGAGGCGGCCGGCAGCGAGATGTTGAGCCGCACGCCGGCGCTAGCCGGCCCGGAGGACGCGAGGACGGCTGGATCCCATGCCGGATGGTTGTTCCAGGTCAAAGCGCTCTCGACCCAGCTGTCGTCCGACAACGAATGCACATCCAAGCCGGTGCTCTGGCTGCTGGTCGGATAGATGCTCAAGACAACCGTGGACGGCGGGCCACTACCGACGTTGAACCTGAGGTACGTGGCCACAACGGGCGAGCCGTCCACGTGCAGCGGGCTTGTCGCGCCGTAATTAATAGAGGGAAAAGCGCTGTTTACCGAGGCGTCAGCGACTACACCAAGGGTCGCGGGCCCTGCCAACGCGACGCCTGCAGGCTGCCAGCCCACGAGAACCGGCAGGATCAGAACGGCCGGAATCAAGGCCCGCGACCTTTTCATCCGCGCGACCTCGTGACGCCGTCATCCAATGTTGTGGTGGGCCACCGTTCGGGTCAAGCGTGGTCGACAGGAGTGGTTTCGACAATGGGACAACAGTCCTTACAAGAACCGGGACCTGAAGGGCGGCGTGGGCGTATCTTCCGAGCCGGAGTGCGCACCCTTCGCCTGTCAGATCGTCAGTGGCGGATCTACCTGGCCGTGTGGCTGGTGGCCCTTGCCGCTGTCATCGGCATTGCCACCGGCCTGGTCGCGCCGAAGCTGCTCGATCGTCCGCGCCCGCAGACCCTGATCGGGGACATCGTGATGACCCCCCCGGTGGCTGCGCCGGCCTTCACCCTGGTTGACCAGAACGGCGCCACCACATCCCTTTCCCAGCTGAAGGGAAGGATCGTCGCGCTCACCTTTCTCGATACCCAGTGCACGTCTCTGTGCAAGCTGCAGGCGAGCCTTCTCGGCAGCGTGCAGGCGGACCTGGGCTCGAGCGTGCCGCTCACCGTGGTGGTGGTCAGCGTCCATCCGGACGCCGATACCCCCGCTGCCATAAACACATTTGCCGAAGCCCACGGCTTGAGACAGCCGTACGTTTGGCTCAACGGCACCAAATCGCAGCTGGCCGGCGTTTGGAGCGACTACGGAATCACAGTCCAGCCCGCCGTGGGCGATCTTTCTCACAGCGCCGTCATCTATCTGCTCGACCGGCGGGGAAACTTGCGCGTCGAGTTTGCCGACGTGCCCGAGTCCACCTGGCTGGAAAACGACATAAAGCTGCTGGCCAAGAGCTGACTCGCACTACCTAGAAGGCACGCCCGTTCGAGCAAATTTGAGCAAGTGCGCACGAATTTGCCCATTTACAAGCAGCGGCCGGGTTGATATGTTCGCGTTGAGTTGGTGACTCAGCGCAATCCAAGGGTGGCCGGGCGTCTTGCCGTCGTGGTGCTGGCGGTGGCGGCGCTCCTGGCGCTGTTGACCGCCTTTTCAGTCACTTTTGTCTTTCACTTCCCACCCCAGCTGACCGCACAGCCGACGTCCGTCGGCAACGGCGTATCGATTCATCTCGAAACCGTCGCGGCCATCTCTGACGCGATCGCCTTCCCGCGGCCCGAGGATCCCCATCCGGACTGGGTCAGCTACCTCCCGACAACGATCTTCAAGGTGCCTGCCAACTCGGTGGTGACGATCTCGATCGACCAGGAAGATGGCGCTTCCGGACTTCGCAACCCTTACTGGGGCACGGCTCAAGGCATCATCGGCGGCAAGTTCCACATGAGCTACTTCGACGATGCGGGCGCGCCGCAGGTGGGGGACTTCTCGACCATCGACGGCTCCACGCTTGGACACAGCTTTGCCATCCCCGATCTCGGCGTCTTCGTGCCGCTTCAGGGCATCAGCGACGCCGCCCCGGCCGGCAGCCACAACGAGATCACCTTCTCCTTCAAGACTGGCGCGGCCGGCATCTTCCGCTGGCAGTGCTTCGTGCCCTGCGGTGCGGGCAGCATCTACGGGAACGGGAACGCAATGTCGACGTTCGGCTACATGCACGGCCTCCTGATTGTCCAGTAGCCCTCTGAGGCGGACCGACCGCACGCACGCGGTGCGTCTGTTGGTCGCGTGGGCCGTGCTGACAGTCATCGGCATCTTCATCGCCATGCAGGTTCACCTACCTCCGGGAGATCAGTCCCACCAGGCCGGCGACGAGACCTGGCTCCTTCAGTTCATGACGATCCTGTCGGTGCCGGTCTTCGTCGGAGTCGTTCTCTTCATCGTCTACTCCGTTATCGCGTTCCGGCAAAAGGGGCCGGTGCTCGAAGACGGGCCGCCCAGCCGCGGCAACTTCCGCATCCAGGTCGCGTGGGTGGCGGTGACAGCGGTGGTGGTGCTGATCCTCGCGATCATCGGAATCGACGAGCTGTCCACCACGTCCAGCGGAACGAACTTCGCCTCCTCGAGCCAGCCCGCGCTGGCCGCGGTCGGTTCCTCAGCCGGCCATCCACTTCGGGTACAGGTCATCGGCCAGCAGTGGTGGTTCACATACCGGTACCCGGACTTCGGCGGGGTCGAAACCACCCACCTGATGCTCCCGGTGGATGCGAACGTCGAATTTCACATCACATCGACCGATGTCCTTCACTCGTTCTGGGCGTACCAGCTCGGCATCAAGGCGGACGCCAACCCAGGCGCTGACAACATCACCTACGTCACCACCCTGCACACAGGGTCGTTCACGGTGAGATGCGCTGAGCTCTGCGGCCTCTGGCATGGGCACATGGCGGACACCAACGGAGCGGTCCTGACGCAGGACGCATTTGCCGCATGGATTGCGCAGGTCCAGAAGGATGGCGCCGACTTCAACCTGCCGCCGTATGCCCCCATCTACTTCCCCAGCCCAGCGGTCAAGGGATCCTAGAGATGGCCACAGCTGACATCGTCGACGGCGGCCCGCCGATCATCCAGGCCAGCGAGCGGCGCCTCGGCCTCCCGACCAACATCCTCACCGGAATCGTCCTCGCAGCCGTCGGCTATTGGGCCGGCGTGCAGGTGGGCAACGGCTTCGCCCTCAACGACGCCCTGAACACTGGCGTGCTGCTGGGATACACATTCGCGTCGATCATGTTCCTGGTCGGCATCGGCTTCGCCAACTACCCGCTGGCGCGGTTGTTCGGCTGGCGTGTCACGTCGCAACCATCCGGTGACGACCACGCAGGCCCCTGGCGTTACTTGAATCTCAGCCTCGATCACAAGGTGATCGGCGTCCAGTACCTCGTGGCGATGCTCATCGCCATGCTGTTCGGCGGCATCGGCGCCATGTTGATACGCACGAGCCTGCTGGTCCCCGACCCGCCGATAGTTGCGCCCGACAAGTACCTGACGCTGGTCAGCATGCACAGCGTGATGATGGTGTTCGTCGCCAGCGCGGCCATCGTCGGGCCCTTCGGCAACTTCTTCGTCCCGTACATGATCGGCACCAACCGGATGGCGTTCCCGCGCCTGGAGGCGTTGTCCTTCTGGCTGGTGCCGCCGGCCATCGTGATCCTGCTTGCCGCTCCTATCTTCGGCGGCTTCCAGACGGGCTGGACCGGGTATACGCCGCTTGCTGAGCAGGCGGACCAGGGCTTCGACAGCTACATCGTCGGCTTCACGTTGATTGGCCTGGCGCTGATCGTGTCGGGCGTCAACATGCTCACGACGATCATCACCCTGCGGGCTCCGGGGATGACGTGGACCAGGCTGCCGATCTTCGTCTGGGGCGTGTTCTCCGCCTCCATCCTCGGCACGTTCGCGGCGCCCATCCTCGCCGCGGCGCTTGCGATGCAGGCGATGGACCGCACGATCGATACGACGTTCTTCATCTCATCGGCAGGCGGCAGCCCATACCTGTGGGAGAATCTGTTCTGGTTCTTCGGCCATCCCGAGGTCTACATCTTCATCCTGCCGGCGTTCGGCATCGTCCTCGAGCTGCTCCCTCATTTCGCGCGTAAGCCGCTGTGGGGATATCGCACGGCCGTGGTCGGCCTTCTCGGAGTGACCCTGCTGAGCTGGTTCGTCTGGCAGCATCACCTGTTCCTCAGCGGCATCGCGCCGGCGCTGCGTCCCTTCTTCATGTTCTCGACCGAGATGATCTCGATCCCGACCGGCATCGTCTTCCTTGTCGCCTTCGGCACGTTGTGGCAGGCGCGGATCTCGATGACGGTCCCGATGCTGTTCTGTCTCGGGTTTCTCTTCAACTTCCTCGTCGGCGGGCTTTCAGGAGTGTTTCTCTCTGACGTTCCGAGCGACGTCACGCTCCACGGCAGCTACTTCTCGATGGCGCACTTCCACTACACGATCGTCGGTGGCGAGATCTTCGCCATCGTCGCCGCGACCTACTACTGGTTCCCGAAGATGACGGGCCGGATGCTCAACCAGACCCTCGGAAAGATCCACTTCTGGTGGATGATGATCGCGTTCAACCTGGCGTTCATGCCCCTCTTCGCGGCCGGCTTGCTGGACATGCCACGGAGGGTGTCAACTTACGCGGTGAACCTGCAGACCCTCAACGTCTGGGTCTCGATCTGGGCTTTCATCCTGTTCGCCTCGATGCTGTTTTTCGCCTTTAACATCATCTGGTCGTGGTTCTTCACCTTCAAAGTGGCCCCGGCGAACCCCTGGCAGGCCCGCTCGATCGAATGGCTGATGCCCACGCCGCTGCCCCGCCGCAACTTCGAGAAGATCCCGGTCTTCACCAGCGGTCCTTACGACTATGGCAATCCCTCGGCAAAACCCGTGGCCGACCTTGGCGGCCCGCCTGACTCCGGCAGGATGGGTGGGCTTGGCGTGGAGCCGGCGCCCTCATGAGCCAGCACACCCCGCACTCGCGCGGCCTGCCAAGCCTTGTGGTCGCTGCGCCGGAGTGGGCGCCGGAGGTCGACGCACGCATCACGCGCGTCGGCATGCGAATCTTCATGGGGGCCGACGCACTTCTGTTTGTCGCGTTCCTCTTTGCCTTCTTCTATCTCAAGGCTCTGAACAACGACCACGCGTGGATATCCCACGGGGTGGTCCACCCGCGGCGCTACATCGGCGCGATCATCGTCGTCCTGCTCGTGGCGGCAGCCGGCCTGGTCTTTCTTGGCGCGCGCTCCGTGGTACGGACACCGGCTACCGCGCGCCTGTTCTTCTGGCTGGCGCTGCTGGCCGGCGTGGTCTGCATCGGAGTTCAGATCTACGAGTTCCGCAATCTGGGTTTCGGGCCCGACTCCGGCAGCTACCCCAGCGTCTTCATCGGCATCCAGAGCATGTTGATGGTGCACGTGGCCGGGGCGATGATCTGGCTGGGCACGCACATCCATCAGGCCAATCCGACGGGCGATTCGGTTGCGCGACCGGCGTCGGCTGTCGCCTTCGGCAATTTCATGATCTTTCTCGCTGTCGTAAGCGTGATCGCCTATCTAGTCCTGTATTTCCTCTACTGAGATGCCCCCGGTAGCAGGGGTTCTCTCGTCCTGGCCCATGGAGCCTGTGGTGCTCATCGGCATCGAGCTTGCCGCCGTCCTGTACTGGATCGGTGGCGTAGGAGCTTCGCGCAGCCACCGGCACGGGTCCGCCGCGCGTTGGCGCGAGGCGGCGTTCTGGCTGGGCCTGCTTGCGATTCTGATCGCGCTGCAAAGTCCGATCGAGATCCTGGCGCGCCAGCTTTTCTGGGTGCACATGGTCCAGCACCTGCTGCTGATGGTCGTGGCCGCCCCGCTGCTGGCTCTCGCATCGCCCTGGACGCGCATGTGGCGGGCTCTGCCGCTCGGGCTTCGCCGGTCCATCGCGCGCCCTCTATTCCTCAACGGCCGCCTGGCCTGGCTGCGGACCGCTTATCACCAGGTCTCCCGACCGTCGGTGGTCTGGGTGCTGGCAGCGGCGAACCTCTGGCTGTGGCACCTGCCACCTCTCTACAACCTGACTCTGACCAACCACCTGGTCCACCATCTCGAGCACTCGCTATTTCTCGTGCTCGGGATCGCGTTCTGGGCGCACCTCATCGATCAGCGCCCGTTCCGTGCGCCGCTGGGCACGTTGGCGCGGGCGGGCTACGTCTTCCTTGCGATGGTGCAGTCGTGGGGCCTCGCGGGCGTGCTCTCCTTTGCCACCGTCCCCTTCTATTCATACGCGCTGCTGGCGTCGCGACCTGGCGGCATATCCGCCCTGACCGATCAACAGCTGGGCGGGGGGATGATGTGGGTTCCGGGCGCGATCACGTATTCGGTCGCATTGATCGTTTTCCTTTTCCAATGGCTCGCCGAGGAAGATTCGCGAGCCGAGGCGGGCGCGCGCCCAGAGAGGGGACAAGTCCATGGCGGTTGAGGCGCCGCTCAAGGCCGACAAGGTCGCGTCACCGCCATCTCTGGTCGCCTCGTGGCTCGAGATCGCAAACGACTACATCGCCCTGCTCAAACCCAGGATCATCCTGCTGCTGGTCGTCACCGAGCTCAGCGCGATGATCGTCGCCGCGCGGGGCTGGCCCTCACCAGGAGTGCTTGCCGGATCGCTGATCGGGGGCGCCATGGCGGCCGGCGGCGCCGGCGCCGTCAACTGCTGGTTCGACCGTGACATCGACCAGCTCATGCCGCGCACCCGCCGCCGGGCGATCGCGGCAGGGAGGATCACCCCGACCGCGGGACTCGCATTCGGCATCGTCGTGGGACTTGGCGGCGTAGCTTTGGTCGCCATCTCGAGCAATCGCCTGGCTGCCGCGCTCGCCCTCGCAGGCGGGCTTGTCTACGTGTTCGTCTACACGATGTGGCTCAAGCGGTCGACGGCGCAGAACATCGTCATCGGCGGGGCAGCGGGCGCGTTTCCTCCGCTGGTGGGCTGGGCTGCGGTCACCGGCTCGCTCAGCCCGCTCGCGTGGGCGCTGTTCGCGATCGTCTTCTTCTGGACGCCGCCGCATTTCTGGGCGCTCGCTCTGCTACTCAGCCGGCAGTACTCTGCCGCCAAGGTGCCGATGCTGCCGGTCGTCGCGGGTGAACGAAGGACGCGACTGTCAATCCTGTTCTATTCATTCCTGATGCTCGGCGTCAGCGCCGTTCCGATCGTGTGGCTCGGACCCATCTACGCGGTGGCATGCATCGCCCTCGGCGCGGTGTTTCTCTGGCTCGCGGGACGCGCATCCCGCCGTCGCGATGGCGCCTCCGCGATGGCGCTGTTCCACTACTCGTTGGCCTACCTCGCGATTCTGTTCATCGCCGCCGCAGTCGCCGCTGTGGTGCCGTTATGAACGCAATCGCCCAAACGGGCGCGCAGAGGCCGCCGGGGCATCGCGTTCCTGCGTGGGCGCTCGCGCTGCCGGTGGTGGTGGTGCTGATCGCGACAGCTGCCGGCGTGGCGATCGTGATCGGCGACCGTTCTTCGACCGCGGTGTGGGTGGGCGCCGGCCACGCACGCGTTGGTGATGCGGCTCCGAACTTCACCTCCTACGACCTGCAGGCCAAGAGGGTCAGCCTTTCGGACTTCCGATCCCGCCCGGTGCTGCTCACCTTCTGGGCGACGTGGTGCACGGTGTGCAAGGACGAGCTGCCTGGCCTGCAGGGGCTCGAGCAGCGCTACAGCGCGTCTGGGCTCAAGGTGCTTGCAGTGAACTACCGCGAGACGAGCAACGATCGGATGCGCCAATATCTCGCGAGCATCAGCGTGACTCTGCAGTCGGCCATCGATCCCCAGGGCGCGATCGCCACTGCGTATGGGGTCGACGTTGGGCTGCCGGTAAACGTCCTGGTGGATCGATCAGGACGGGTGGCGAAAGTCATGATCGGCGAGGCGTCAACTGCGGCGATCGAGGCGGCGGTCAAACAGGTGATTGCGCCGGCTGCCTAGCGGCTCTTCATCGCCGGTCTTGCAATCGGGGCCGGACAGGAGTTGAATTTCCCAAGGCGCCGGCGGCCGCTCGTTTTCGGGGGGGCACATTGGGTTTGCTGCTGACTTTTCACCAGGCCTATCAGCCGGTGCTGGACAACATCCTGCTCTCGGCCCTCGTTGCCGGGCTTCCGCTCTACGTCCTGTTCATCATGCTGGCGCTCATTCGGTTGCCGGCCTGGATCTGCGCCATCAGCGCGATGGCCACCGCTTTCCTCCTGGCCTGGCTGGTTTGGGGCATGCCGCTGGGAGTGACCGTCGGAACCGCCACCCAGGGCATGGCTTTTGGCCTGTGGCCCATCAGCTGGATCGTCCTCAATGCGGTCTTCTTCCACAACCTGACTGTTGCCAGCGGCGATTTCGACGTCATCAAGCGCTCGCTGACCCGCCTGACTCAGGACCGCCGCCTGCAGGCCCTGCTGATCGCTTTCAGCTTCGGCGCTCTGCTCGAAGGGATCGCCGGCTTCGGCGCCCCGGTCGCGATCACCGCTTCGATCCTGGCCAGCCTTGGCTTCGAGCCGGTGACCGCAGCCGTCCTCGCTCTGCTCGCCAACACCGCCCCGGTCGCATTCGGTTCGATCGGAATCCCGATCGTCACGCTGGGCGGCCTGGTCGCGCCGATCCTGCACAAGGATGTGACCTCGACCACGCTGGCACTCTCCGCAATGGTCGGGCGCCAGCTGCCCATATTCTCGGTCCTGATCCCCGGCTACCTGATCGTCGTGCTGGCGGGTTGGCGGAAGATGCGCGAGATCCTGCCGGCAGTCCTCGTCACCGGGATCTCGTTTGCCGTGGTTCAGTTCCTCGTCTCGAACTTCGTCGGCCCTGAGCTGACCGACATCGTGGCGGCCCTCGTCTCGATGGGCTGCCTTGCCTTGCTCCTTCGATTCTGGCGACCGAAGCAGGTCTGGCAGTTCGCCCACGAGACCGCCGGTGCTGTCAGCCCGCGCCATGTCAGCCCTCCGTCAGGCCTTCCCGCGGCGGCGGCCGTTGACATTCCCGCCAAAGACGATTCCAGGGTGGATGTTCAAGGGCGTGTCTGGGCCGCCTTCGGGTTGTACATCGTGCTTGTCGTGGTCATCCTCGTCGGCCAGATGGGCAACCTGCCCTTCTTCTCCGGCCATCCGGTGAACGATCCGAAGACCGCGCTCGCCGCGCCGGCCAACCTCACCGCGGACCTGAAGTGTGGAACACCCGGTTTCAAACTCTGCCCGCAGCCGTGGATCGGCCCCGATCCCGCCAAGGACCGCCAGGCGTTCAAGTTCCCCGACTGGAACTTCTACTGGCCCGGCACCTACGACATCGTGGGCAGCAAGCCCGTGTCGTTGATCTTCCGCGAGAAGCCGATCGCCTCCGCCTCCACCGAGTACCCGCTCACGTTTGACTGGAACTTCCTCGCCGCCGCCGGCTCGCTCGTCCTTTACGCCGTGCTGATCGCATTCCTGTGGATGAGGGCCCGAGGTTCAAAGGTCAACTTCGTCGCCGTCTACGGGAAAACGCTGCGCCAGCTCGCGCCGCCGATCGTGACGATCGCCTTCATCCTGTCGATCGCGCAGGTCATGAACTACTCAGGCATGACCTCGAGCATGGCGATTGCGCTCTCGAAAACAGGCTTCATCTTTCCGTTCGTGGCGGCGTTCCTCGGCTGGCTGGGCGTATTTCTCACGGGCAGCGACACCTCCTCGAACACGTTGTTCGGGCCGCTGCAGGCTCAGACCGCTCAGCAGCTCGGAAACGTGAGCCCGATTCTCACCGCAGGGACCAACTCCTCAGGTGGCGTCATGGGCAAGATGATCAGCCCCCAGAACCTGTCGGTGGGGGCGGCCGGCGTCAACAAGGTCGGGTCGGAAGGCGCGATCTTCCGCCGCGTGATCGGCTACAGCCTCATCCTGACCAGCCTGGTCGGCATCGTGGCGATGATCGAGGCGTACGCGATCCCAGGCATAATCCCCTCGCCCTGATCGCAACCCCTGGCGGCCCCTGCCAGGGCCGCCGCTCAGAGTCCCGAGAGCCAGGGACAAAACGGCCCAGGCGTTGCCATTTAGGCCCATTGCACCGGCGGGTGTCCTGGTGGTCCAATTCATACGGCTGCAGCGCCCGCACCTCTGTGGCCTCCCTCGCATTCGGCTCCCAGATCCTCGCGGGAGCAGAGGAGCGACACATATTGAGATCGTGCCGACCGCCGATCGGAAGGCGGGTCCGTTTGACACTCCTGGCGGGAGTGGGCGTCAGCGTTCTCCTGGTGGGTTTGGGCTTCGATTCCGCCAATCCGATCCGAGCATCGACAACCTCAGACCCTGTGATCGCCGCCGCCGGCGACATCGCTTGCGATCCGACCAGCTCGAGCTTCAACGGCGGCCTTGGCACCTCGGGCTCCTGCCATGCGATGAATACGTCCAACATGCTGGTGAACGGTGGGTTCTCGGCGATCCTACCGCTGGGTGACAACCAGTATTACTGCGGCGGGTACCAGGCTTTCATGCAGTCTTACGACGCGAGCTGGGGTCGGGTTAAACCGATCTCGTACCCAGCGGTCGGCAATCACGAATACCTCACCTCGGGCGGAACCGGCTGCGATCCCACGGGCAAGGGGCTTGGATACTTCCAGTACTTCGGTGCGGCGGCGGGCGTCGCATCCCAGGGCTACTACAGCTACAACATCGGCACCTGGCACCTGATCGCGCTCAACAGCAACTGCAGCAGCGCCGGCGGCTGCTCCGCCAGCAGCGCCCAGGGAAAGTGGCTCGTCGCGGATCTGGCCGCCCACCCCAACATGTGCACCCTTGCTTACTGGCACATTCCCCTCTACAGCTCTGGCGGCCGGGCCAACGGCAACTCGTTGTACTTCTGGCAGGCGCTTTATGCCGCACATGCCGACGTCGTCCTGAGCAGCCACGACCACACCTACGAGCGGTTCGCTCCACAGGACCCGTACGCCCACCTGGATGCTGCGAACGGCATCCGTGAGTTCATTGTCGGCAGCGGCGGCGCCAACCACACCTCATTCGTCACGGTTTCCGCCAACAGCGAGGTGCGCAACTCCACAAGCTTCGGGATCATGGCGATGACGCTCCACGCCAAGAGCTACGACTGGAACTTTGTTCCCGACACAACAGGGGGCTTCACCGATTCGGGCACCGGCACGTGTCACAGCTCAGGCGGCGACACCACTCCCCCCACGGCTCCAACCAACCTCGCAGCGACCGCCGTCAGCCCGAACGAGGTCGACCTCAGCTGGACCGCCAGCACGGACAACGTCGGGGTGGCCGGTTATCGCATCTACCGCAACGGCGCACTGGTCGGGAGCTCTGGCACCACCGCGTACGCGGACACAGGCGTTCAGCC
>JBDUAO010000086.1:0-11284 GCA_040004595.1 Candidatus Dormiibacterota bacterium
GTGCAGAATCCCGACGCTGTCGAGGTGAAACACCGCCACCTTGTGTTGGGATGTCGCGGGCGGTCCGAACGGATCGTAAGCGGAGATCACGTAACCGTTGGCGGCGTTGGTGCTCGTGTTGACCGGCACCGGCGTCGAGGTGGGGGTCGAACCGTCCCCGTTCTTCAGCGGGGCTGCCGCGGAGCCGGCGTGCTTCACGACCGGCGCCGTACATGAAGTGACGCCGGGGTCTGGAGTGCGCATCCAGGTGATCTGCGCCGTGATGAATGTTGTCTGATCAGCGTCGCTGTAGTTATTGGTTCCCACAAGCATGTATTTCCTGCTGTGGCCGAGCTTGGGGTAGTCGGACAGCACGCCTGGAGTGCTGACGCTGAAATTGCACCAGCCGGTTGCCAGCTGACTGGGGTCGGGTGTCTTCGACCAGCCGTACAGGAACTTGTCGAGGCCGAACGCGCATTCGAGAATCACGTAGAGCCATCGCTGCGACGAAGGATCCCATTGGATCTGTGGGTCACAGAGTGGCGTCAAGTTAGGGTCCCCGGTCTGGAGCCATACGCTCAAGTCCGACTTCGCGACCAGGGTGAGATTGCTCCGGTTGTACACGCCGATGGCCTCGTTGACCAACTCCACGTAATGACTTGGCCCGATCGAGCCGGTGGTGTCGGGGGGACTGGTGATGAAAAAGCCATTGTCAGAGTCGTTCAACCCTGGCTGGTTCAGGCCGTTAAAGACAGCGTTGAGACTCCTGGATGCCGGCGGCGTCAGCAAACGTCCGGCTGTTGGTTTGAGACGAGGAGACACTTTTCTGCGGATCGGGAGCCGAGGTTTGCTCATCTGGGTTCGTGCTGAAGCCGACCGCGTGACCCGCGGATTATGCGCAGACGCCGGCGCGGCCGGGTACGGCACTGCCCCGGTGGTGAGGAACAGAAGCGCCGCTAGAAGTCCGGGTATTGCTCGCCTGGCCATTGGGACGGCCATCCTAACCCGCGCCTGAGAATTTGCGCCATTTCGGGTGGGGTGCCCCGCCCTCCTCACCTTGTGGTTGGACCTGGCTCGCGACCGAGAACTTGCGCTGTTTAGCGGCCGGTCGGGGTCGGCCGCGGCGTGGACTGGCTCACCGGCGACCTCGTGGCCGACGCTGTCGGGCTGGTCTGGGTCACGGGCGGTCGCGGAGCGCTGGGGACGGGGCAGGAGATGCCCGGCGCGAAGTGCATGACGAAGGTCCGGATGACCCTGTGCGAGGGCACGATCACGCGACAGCCGGCCTCGGCAGGCGTCACGAAGCGGTTGATCCCGAATCCGGCGCTCTGGTAGATCAACGTGCCATCGCCGGCCCTGTACGCCGACAGGCCGCCGCCCTCGCTAACGACCCACACCGCACCCGCGGCTACGATCGGAGGTCCAAAGGTCGTCCCGCCGCCGGCGCTCCAATCAGGTGCGGCGCAGGTGACATCGCACGGGCTGAACGACGGCGTCGAAGTGTTCACGTTGAGCGCCACGAGGCCGTTGCCCTCGCACTCGAGGTATACGAACGGGGCGGCGTAGGAGAACCCGCCAAAGGTCGCGTCGGAGCCGGCGCCGAAGCAGACGTCAGCCTGGCTGTACCCGGTGGGGTTGGGATAGAGCTGGCCGTTGACGCCGCCGAGGTTCGTCGGGTCGACTAGAAACCCGCCACCGTGCTTGCCGGCCGTGAACGCCAGGGTGGGGCTGATCAGCACCAGGCTTGCGGACCCCAGGTCAGAGTCGGGCGCGCACCAGTTGGCCTGCCAGTCTTGCGGCTCAAAGATCGAAGGCGATGTCAGGGTGGAGCTGACTCGGACGATCGCGTCGCTCATGGTGGTCCCGGCACATGGAATGGCATTGCCGGTGGCGAAAAAGACGTTATGCGAGCTGTCGTCGACCACGATGCCGCCCGCGGCCCATACGCCCTCGCCGCCCTCGGCGGTCTGGAAGACCCTCTGGACGCTGACCCCGTCCGTCGGGACGCCGACGACCCATCCGTAATAGGGAGTGCTGCCGTTGAAGCAGTCGCCTGCGCGCCCGCCGAAGGGCACATACACATAACCGTTCGCAAGGGCGAGGGCGCCCCGCTCCTGCTCGATCGTCCAGTCAAAGCCGGTGGGCGCAAGCACCCGGTCGAGCAGCGTGGTGCCGGTCGCGAGGTCGAGCCCGAAGAGGTGGTATGTCGGCGTGGGCCCGCTGATCTCGGCCACGGCATAGATTCGCTTGGCAACCATGTCGATCACGGGCGTGCCGAGGATTCCGGTCGGCGCCACGTTTCCGCATTGCCACCCGCTGGACTGTGGCGTTCCAAGATGCCGGCTCCACAAAGTCGAGCCGTCAGCCTGGTTCAGAGCGTAGACCGTGTTGTTGAGCGTGACCGTGAAGACGATGCCGCCGAAGACCACTGGCGATGCATAGACCTGCCCGTCCAGGTTCGCCGACGTCCAACCGGTGGTGACGGAGACCACGGGCGGCAGCGTTGGGTCGTTGCCGGTGTGGGCGTTGTCACGGTGGTAGCTCGGCCACGAGCCGTTCGAGGCGACCGGGGTCAGGGGAGCCCTGGGTGTCCGGCCGACGGCAGTTCCAATCGTGATGGTCAACGCCACCATGACCAGCGCCGCGATGACAGCGACCCGGATCTGCATCCCCCGCACCGTCGACCAACCGTACCGCAAAGCCAAGCGCGATCGTTAGCCGGCGCTAAACGCCGACGTTAAATTTTGGTTGACATTGCGGGACTTCGGGTGGAGACTCTGCTCGGTCGCTGGGCGGTTGGGAGAGTTGGCGAAATGAGAAGGGTAGGGCTGTCCGCTGCCGCCGGCTTGATGCTTCTTGCGGCGTTTCTTGTCAGCGTGCCGGCGATATCGGCTTCGGTCTCAACTCCAATACCAAGTCCGGTGCGGCACACGGCGGGAGCCAGGTCAAATCACCCTGCTGGTATAGCCACCGGCCCTCGGACACCGACTTCCGTAGCCTCGACCCCGGTTTGCGATGGGGCGTTCCATGTCGTCGCCAGCCCAAACCGTACAGGCGACAACATCCTCGAAGGCAACTCCGTGATCGGCTTGAACGACGCTTGGGCCGTGGGCAGCTCAAACGGCACGACCACGTCGAGCCGGACGCTCGCCGAGCACTGGAACGGAACGAGCTGGAGCATCAAGGCGACCGTAAACCCGGACACGCGTAACAATCGCCTCCTGGGCGTCAGCGCGGTCTCGTCCAATGACGTGTGGGCGGTGGGCTACTACGACATCAATGCCACCAGCCTCAACGACTCTGCCACGCTCGCTGAGCACTGGAACGGGACGAGCTGGAGCAAGGTGGCAACCGTCAACCCGACGGTGGGCTCCTACTTTTATGGCGTGACGACGATCGCCGCCAACGATGTTTGGGCCGTCGGCCAGTACTTTAACTTCGGCTCGAACTCATGGAACACGCTCATCGAGCATTACAACGGCAGCACCTGGGCCGTCGTCACGAGCGCTAACTCGAGCACGCTCGACTACAACGAGCTGGACACGATCTCAGCCTTCAGCAGCACCGACATCTGGGCGGTTGGTGGTCACGCGCCAGTTGATGGAAGCGGGAACCTCGGGACGTTCCAGTCCCTCGCCGAGCATTGGGATGGCGCTAGCTGGACGGTGGTGTCGACGCCTAACACCGCCACCGGCGGCAACGCCATTTTGGGGGTCAATGCTCTCGAGGCAAACCACGCAGTCGGCGTTGGCTATGGTGATTTCGTCAACGGCTCGGCCCCTCAGGAGGGGGAGGCGTGGGATCTGACGCTCGGTGGGTCCACCAATGTTGTGTTGAACGCCTCGGCGTCGGACAACGCTTTCCTGTCCGTCGCGAGGGCGGCGGATGGCGTGTGGGCGGTCGGTTATGCGTCAACCAGCAGCTTGAGCCCACTCGGGAACCTGGTCTGGCAGGCGAACTGGAACTCCAGCACCCACACCTTGACGTGGGCCGCCTCGCCGGGTGCGAGCGACAGTCCAAGCTCGACCTTCGAATTTCTGACTGCGGTGGCAGCCGTTTCGCCGAGCGTCTTCTGGGCGGTCGGGACTGAGGACACCAACACATTTGTGGACCAGACGCTCACGGAGGTGTACTGCGGCCTGCACTTCATGGTGAGCGCACCGCCGACCGCTGTCCCAGGCTCCGCATTTTCGGTAACGGTCACGGCGAAGAATGCCGACGCTTCGACTGCGACCGGCTATCGGGGCACCATCCACTTCACGAGCAGCGACTCGCAAGCTGTGCTGCCGGCCGACTACACGTTCACGCCTGGCGATGCCGGGGTGCACACCTTCAGCGGGCTGGTGCTGAGGCATTTGTCCATACAGTCGATCACGGCAAGCGACACCGTCACCCCATTCGTCACGGGGTCGACCAACGTCACCGTGGCGTGCGTCGGCGTTTGCCCGTCAACAGCCGGAACGCCTGGCAGCCGCGCCGTCCTGCCCGGCCCACCTCCGGGTCTGCCCGGCGCGCGAGTCCCGACTCGACCCCGAGCTCCCGCAGTCCCGCGTCTCGCCGCCCCGCCACAGCGGGCTTCCAGCCCCGTGCGATCGAGCACGACGGTGGATGCCAAGAGGCCAATCGAACGCGACATCGTGCTGGTTTCGGCACGGAGTGTCCCGGCCCCACAGCAGACCGACCCGATAACGAGGATCGAGTCTGGGATTTCACTTGGGCTGCTAGTGTTGGCCGTGCTGGCGCTTCGCCTGCGCAGGAGTGGGGAGGAGGCCGGTGTCGATGCCTGAGCGTGAGTCAGCAAAGTCGTCCGGCCAAGCCCGGAGCGGCAAGCGTTCGATCTCGAAGTTTGTCGCCTGCCGATCGGTACGGACTCAAGGAGAGTGAGAGAAATGGATCGCGACCAAGAGCTGGAGGAACAGGTTCGTAACCTCGGCCGAACCATCGAAGAGATGCGGAGCCGCATGGCCAAGCTGGAAGGGCGCGACCCCAACAGCGCGGTCGCCAAGGCAAGCGACCGGCGCGGATTCCTCAAGCTCGGGGCGGGTGCGGTTCTCGGTGCCCTTGGCTGGGCCGCGGTGAAAGCGGTCCCCGCCTCGGCGGCCGACGGAGGCAACTTGATCCTGGGCAGCGGCAACGTGGCTGAGAGTGCGACCACGCTCATGGCCGATGGTGGCACTCCGCCGGTGCAGGTACTCGCGGTCAAGGCCGCCGGCACAACATTCGCCGGCACCTTCGCCGGTCCGCTCCAGGGCTGGGGCACCAGCACGGGCATCGTCGACGGCGTTGATGGCTGGGCGGGCGGATCGTCCGGCGCGGGCGTGCATGGCGTCAGCGATGCAGGCTATGGAGTCATCGGCGAAAGCGACTCGGGCATCGGCCTCTACGCGCAGACCTCGGGCCGCATCCGCCAGGATGGGCTCCTCTTGGCCGGGCTGCCTGCGTACACGCCCAACGCCTTCGAGCAGGTCCGCGACGCGAACGGAATCCTGTGGATTCACAACCTTACGGGCGACTGGCGGCGCGTGAACTCCGTGCGCGTGGACGCGGCCGACGGCTCAGGCGTTCCGTTCGCACCCTGGCGCGTCAAGGACACTCGCACGGGAGCCAAGCCGGCAGCGGGCTCGACGACCGTTATTCAAATCGCAGGCACGGGCGCATTAGCATCGGCCATACCAGCCGATGCCGTCGCCGTCATGGGCAACCTGACCGCGACGGGGTACGCCGGATCCGGCTTCCTGGCCCTTTCGCCGGCCGGCGTCACAGTTGGCACGTCCAGCGTCAACTTCATCACCGGCCAAGGCGCCATCGCCAACGGCTTCATCGTGGGCCTGGGGACAGGCGTGACGAACGGCGGCAAGATCCAGGTCAAGGTCGCGGGCCACGCCAGCCACTTCCTGGTCGACATCACCGCCTACATCCAATAGCCCTGGGCGCTGCGAGGTCGGGCGCAGCGCCCGCAGGATTCAGGTGAACGGCCAACCGGGCCTCGCCGGCATTGGCCGCCGCCCGTTATTCGCCGGGATCGGGTTCCTCGGTGGCGTGATGGGGGGCCTGTTGGGTGTGGGTGGCGGCTTCGTGATGGTGCCCCTGCAGGTCCTGCTTGCGGGCGTGCCGCAGCGTCAGGCGAATGCCACGTCGCTCGTTGCGATCATCCCCATCGCACTGGCCGCGCTGCCCATCTATTACTTCGAGAAGGGCACTCCGCAGGTGGACCTGCACCTCGCACTGTTCCTTGTGATCGGGAGCGTGGTCGGCGCTTATCTGGGGGCGCGCTTCCTGCGCCGGATCCCGGAGCGGCCACTCACAGTTGGCGTCGCGGCGTTCCTGTTGCTCGCCGGGCTCAAAGAGCTCATCGCGCCATGAGCTGGGGCGACGCTGCGGCCGTCGTCGGTGGCCTGGCGGCGGGCTTGCTAAGTGGCACCATCGGCGTTGGCGGCGGAATCATCTTCGTGCCTTTCATGACCGTCGGCTATGGCTTGTCGCAGACCCTTGCCCAGGGCACGTCGCTCGCGGCGATCATTCCCACCGCGATCGTGGGCGGGGTCACGCACATACGCGAACGCAATGTCGTCCGAGACGGTGCGATCTGGATGGGGGCGGCGGGAGTGGCGGGAGCGATCCTTGGGGCGTTCGTCGCGGTTCACGTCCCGACGGCGCTGCTGGCGAGGGTCTTTGCTGTCGTCCTGATCCTCAACGCGGGAGTACTGACGCGGCGGGCCATCTGGCCGCCGGCGAAGTCCGAAAGCTAGCCCTTCATTGACACGATGACGCGCCGCGGCGTAAGGTCGATGCCAATAACGGTACGTACCAGTACTGAATGGTTGTAGCACAGGAGCCTGGAAGCCAATGGTTTCGTTCGAGCTGAGTGACGAGCAGCGTGAAATAAGGGACTGGGTCCACGCCTTCGCGGAGAAGGAGATCCGGCCGGTAGCCGTGCAGTACGACGAGGCCGAAGAGTTTCCGTGGCCAGTGGTCAAGAAGGCCGCCGAGGTTGGCCTTTACGGGGTCGACTTCCTCCAGCAGACCTACGCCGACCCCACCGGCATCATGCCCGCTCTCGTTGCCGAGGAGCTGACCTGGGGTTGCGCCGGCATCGCCCTCGCCATCCAGGGCACGGGATTGCCGATCGCCGCGATCTTCTCGCAGGGAACGCCCGAGCAGATCGCGACCTGGATCCCGGCCTGCTTCGGCACCGTCGAAAAGCCTGCGGTCGGTGCGTTCGCCGTCACCGAGCCTGACGCTGGTTCCGACGTCTCGGCGATGAAAACCCGCGCCGTCCGGAAGAACGGCGACTGGGTGCTGAACGGCCAGAAGATCTTCATCACCAACGGCGGCATAGCGGGCGTCCACGTGGTGGTCGCCTCAGTCGAGCCGGAGCTCGGCACCCGCGGGCAGGCCAGCTTCGTCGTGCCGCCCGGCACCAAGGGCATCCGGCAGGGCAAGAAGGAACGGAAGATGGGGATCAGGGCCTCGCACACGGCCGAGGTGATCCTCGAGGACTGCACGATTCCAGTCGACAACGTGCTCGGCGGCATGGAGAAGCTGGAAGCCAGGCTGGCGCGCGCTCGCGAAGGAACGCACTCGAGGTCGTCTGGTGCACTGAAAACATTCGAGCTGTCGCGCCCGATCGTTGGCGCGATGGCGCTTGGCATCGCACGCGCGGCCTTCGAGTTTGCGCTGCAGTACGCCAAGGAGCGCAAGCAGTTCGGCCGGCCGTTGATCGAGAACCAGGCCATCGCTTTCATGCTCGCCGACATGGCGACGGAGATCGAGGCCACGCGCGCCCTCATCTGGCGGGCGCTGTGGGAGGGCCGCAACGGCGGCGAGTTCAAGAAGGCCGAGGGGTCGATGGCGAAGCTGAAGGCGGGCGAGGTGGCCGTCAAGGTGACCGACCAGGCGATCCAGATCTGCGGCGGCTACGGCTACATTCGCGACTTCCCGGTCGAGAAGTGGCACCGCGACGCGAAGATCTACACCCTGTTCGAGGGCACCTCCGAGATTCAGCGCCTCGTCATCTCTCGCGCGCTCGCGCACGCCTAGGGTGGCGATCGCGGTTCCGGCGGGGCTTCAGCAGCGTAAGGACGCGCGGGTCGATCGGCGCCGCAGGCGGGTCGCCGACGCCGCACTCCATCTGTTTGCCCTGCGGGGCTACAACGTCACGTCGGTCGACGACATCGCGGCTCGAGCGAAGACGTCGAAGTCTGCGTTCTACGAGTTCTTCAAGTCGAAGGAGGATTGTTTTCGCGAGCTGCTCCTGCAGGAGGGCGGCGCGCTGATTCACGACGTGTTGGAGCATGCCGCCAGCGGTCACGACCATCACGAGCGGCTGCGCCGGGGCATCTCGAGGTTCGTGATCTCGAGCTTCGAGCGGTCCGCGGTTGCGCGTCTGCTGATCGTCGAGTCGGTGGGGTTGAGTGCCGGTGTCGACCAGGTGCGGCACGAGCTGCAGAGCCGGTTTGCGGACGCTGTCGCGGAAGAGGTGAGGCACGCGATGCTGCACGATCCGTTCTATGCGGACAAGGATCCGCAGGTGTTCGGCCGGGCGGTGGTGGGCGCGGTCAGCGACGCCGTCGGCTACTTCCTGACGCACCCAGGGGTGGACTCGGGCTCTCTGGCCGGCAGCCTGTGCCGGATCTTCGCGCCCTGATTTTGGTTAAGCGATAGTCGCGGTTCCAATTTGAAACGTGGTGCTTTCATCACCAAACAGGCGCTCGAGACGATCCTCCTCCGAAACCTTGATATCTCCGGCACCCATCGAGGATGTTGGGATCGCCAGCAGCACCTGCTTTGGTGAGGCCCGCGTGCCTGAACCACCGCTGCTTATCGGTATCAACAGCGACGCCGACGCAGCGTAGCAATGGATGACGAGCGCTCGGGTGGCAGTAGCGAAGTCGGCGCTGAAACTCTGTGACCTCATGTCGTGGCCATTTTCGATCCAGATGCATTGAGGCCGTATGAGATAGAGGACGTGTGGCTGTTGTGTGAGCTTTGGAAAATGGCTGCTCATGGCAATCGCATCACATCGGGATTTTCCGTTGACCAACTGACAATTCATATCCGCCAGCGATTGGCTCGGCCCGCCTTTCCCCCAGCTGATCGTCTGATCGGACTCGTATGTCGTGACGCCGAGGGGGCTCGACCCTGGCGAGTGCACCTCATGCGGCGGCGGTGGCACGAACGCGATCGCCAGAACCGCGACCATGGCGACCACTACGACAAAGGCGCCCCACCGGGCTTTTGGTTGACTTCTTTGCCAGTGCCGCAATTGATGCTCGGTTATTCAACGGTGGCCGGCCCGCCGGCGTAACTCGTTCGGCTAGCGACCGCCGAAGATTTTGCGAATTGAGCCGAGAATCCCGCCACCGCTGTTCGCGCTGGATGGCTCATCCCAGCCAAACGAGTCGACCCTGGGCGTCGCTGGAGCCTGAGGTTTGTGGTGCCCGTGGCCCCGGCGGCCGTAGAACCGGCGAGCCATCTCGTCGACCTGCGCCGGTATGCCCTCTTTGGCCATCGCCGTCTTGAAAGCGGCGCGCAGGAGGTCGCCGCTTGGGTCGCGACCCAGCACCGGCGTCGCCGCCAGGCCCTGGCCGATTTGGGCTGCTTCCGCATCGCCGCTGCCCACCAGCAGCTCGGCGGCGGGCCTCGCCATGTACCTGTCCTCCATGAGGTTCAGGGAGGAGGCGATGCCTTGCAGATCGGCCACGGTGCCATTGCTCCCTGCCAGCTTCTCCTTGAGGACTTCGATTCGCTTCCGGCGCGGTTGCCCTACTGCCATGCTTTCCCTCCAAAGCAGTGTTTGTCTTCGCTGATAATAATCGCGAGCAAGGGAGATACCCCCACGGGGGTGTCCTCGATACGGATCAGCAGCGGGCCTCGACAAGCCTGTGAGGACGGGCGCCCGATGTACGTTCGTGTAGACGGCTACACCGTCTTTCAAAACGGAGCTCTCCCTTGCTCGCTCACTCCCTGACAGTCGAGAGGCTGCGCTCGCCCGCCTTCTGGGACGAGCTGCTCTCTCAGCCGGATGGCTACGGCCGCTGGGGGCGGCGCAAGCTGGCCGCCTATCGCCGGCTGGCGGACGGGGGTGAGGTGGGGGAGACGGTCGAGGAGTACGCCGCGGGCCGGCTGGCGCTTGCTCCCCCACACCGGCGCTTGCTGAACAAGGCGGATGGGCGCAAGAAGGTGGTGTTCACCTTCGCGGGCGCCGACGAGCTGTTGCTCAAAGGGCTCAACCGCATCCTGCAGTCGAGCACTGCGGCCGACCATTCACGCCTTTGTCACTCGTTTCAACCTGGCCGAGGTCCACGCACCGCCTACCGCGACATCCGGCGGATTCGTGGCCTGTCGCGGATGCATTGCCTGCACCTGGACGTGAGCGACTTCTTCAACAGCATTCCGGTCGAGCCGCTGATCGCCTCGCTGCCGGCCACGATCACCGGCGACGAGCCGCTGCTGCGCTTGCTCACGACGACGTTGCGGGACCAGGGCGTGCTCAGCGGCGACGAGCTGATCGTCGATACACATAAAGGAGTCATGGCCGGGACGCCGCTGGCACCGTTGCTGTCCAACCTTTACCTGCGCCCGCTCGACCATGCGTTCGAGGAGGCGGGCATTTCGTTTCTGCGCTATGCGGATGACATGGTGATATTTGGGAGCGAGCAGGAGGTTCGGCAGCACGGCGCTGAGATCGAGGAACGCTTGGCTGCGCTCGGGCTCGCGCTCAACCCGCGCAAGACGAGGCTCAGCGCACCTGGCGAGCCATGGGAGTTCCTCGGCTTGCGGTACCACCGCGGAGCGATCGACCTGGCGGGCAACTCGGTCCGCAAGCTGCGCCGGCGGGTCAGGCGGATCGCCCGGAGGGCACGCAACCGGCAGGATCCGGCGCGGGCGGCGGTGCGCAGGCTTAACCGGCGGTTGTTTGGCATTGGCGGCCGATCGACAGACTTCACGTGGGCCACGTGGTTCTTTCCCCTACTTACAGTCGACGCCACCCTGCATGAGCTCGATCGCCTCATCCAGGACCAGCTCCGTTTCGCGGTGACCGGAGTCCACAGCCGGCGCAACTTCAAAGAGGTTCGATACGAGGACTTACGGGGAGTGGGGTACCTACCTTTGGTGAGCGCCTACCACCTCTATCGCCGCGGGCGGACCGAGTACACGAACCGGCTCGAGAGTTCTCCTGGTAAGTTGCGACACGGCACCAGCGAGGTGGCCAGTTGACTCTACGAACGTCCGTTCGGTATACTGTGGTCACGAACATGCGTACTCTCGCGACCCAGGTCCGTCTGCGGCGGCTCGACCGCGC
>JBDUAO010000010.1:0-34402 GCA_040004595.1 Candidatus Dormiibacterota bacterium
GCGATGCAACCGGACGTCTAACAGCGCGACGGCGACGCGGATTGACCCCAGCAGAGCCTCCACCAAAAAGGTGGGGGAGCCGGCCAGCGATATCACAGTGCGGTTGTGATCGTCATCGCCGTCCACATCCAAAAGGTGCGTAACGCTCGCAGCCCCTGCGATCGCATCGATCACGGTGCGATCCCGCCCCTCTGAGAAGTTTGGAACTGACTCGAAAAGGCTTTCGCCGACCCCTCTCACCGCCCTGCTAGCGTAAGTACTCAGTGTCAGGTCCCGTTGTGCTCGTCTACGGCGACGAGCTCATGAAGCATCACCTCTCCGACCAGCATCCCCTCCAGCCGATTCGCGTGAAGCTGACGGTGGACCTGATCAGATCGACGGGGCTCATCGAGCACTGTCACGTCCTGCCCCCGCGCCGCGCGACGATCAAAGAGCTCGAGCTGGTCCACTCGCCCGAGTACGTGGACTTGGTCAGAAAGCTCAGCGACCCCGCGCAGCGAGGAAAGATGTCCCCCGGCAGGATCGAGGCAGCCGGCTTCGGCTCTTCCGATAACCCGATCTCAGACGAGCTCCACGAGGGCGCCGCGCTGGTCGCGGGCGCAAGTCTCGTCGCGGCCGAGGCGATCGACAGTGGAGCAGCGCTGCACGCCTTCAGCCCTGCGGGCGGCCTGCACCACGCCCACCGTGCAAGAGCGTCCGGCTTCTGCACCTACGATGATCCGGCGATCGCCATCCAATGGCTGAAAGACCGGGGGCAGCGCGTGGCGTACGTAGACGTCGATGTCCACCACGGCGACGGAGTCGAAGGCATCTTCTACGACGATCCCGATGTGCTGACCATCAGCCTTCACGAAAGCGGCCGGCACCTGTTTCCGGGCACCGGGTTCCCCGACGACTCGGGCGTGGGGGCGGGGAAGGGAGCTGCCGCCAACCTGCCGTTCGAGCCGTTCACCTGGGATGAGCCATGGCTCGAGGCTTTCGAGAAGGTGGTGCCGGCGCTGTTGAGAAGATTCGAGCCTACGGTCCTGGTGACCCAGGACGGCTGCGACACCCACTACCTCGACCCGCTTGCGCATCTGGCCGCCACCACCCGCATCTGGCCAAAGGTGGGTGCCAGGTTCCACGAGCTCGCCCACGAGCTGTGCGGGGGTCGCTGGCTGGCGCTGGGCGGAGGTGGCTACGCGATCTATGAGGTCGTGCCGCGCGCGTGGACGCTGTTCTTTGCCGAGATGGTCGAGCGCCCAGACCTCGCCGCCGACATCAACGATTTGTCCAGCGTGATCCCACAACAGGCAGCCCAGGAGCGCGTCTGGTCCAAGCTGAACAAAGATCTCAAACGTCTGGGCGAGGTCCACAACATCGACTTCGAATGACTCTATCTATCGGGCATCCCGAACCGCCCGGAGGATTGCCATCACGATGAGCTGGAGAGGCATCGCGATTCCGAAGGCGGCGCCCATCGGAGGCACGATCCACAAAGGGCTCTTGCCTGGAGAGGACCCAAGAGTGAGCGCGTAGACAACGCAAGCGCCGATGACCAGCACCTGCCAGGCGATCGTGACGATCAACCAGCGATTGATGGCGGGCCGGATCTGAACCATGTCGCGTGTGCTCAAGCGATCGCGCAGCATCCGATGGAAGAAGCCGTACTCGATACCTGCGGCCGCCAGGAACGCGACAAGGCCGAGGGCGAGGTAAACGCTGTCGCTCAGAGCTCCCCTAAACGGCGGCGTAGGAGCGCAGGCAGCGCGTGCAAACTCGCGCGCGAACCTGCCGGCCGCCCACAGTCACCCGCCCCATCTGCAGGTTTGGCATGAACCGCCGGTTGACGCGGTTCTTCGCGTGACTCACGTGGTGTCCGTATTGCGGCTCTTTGCCGCAGATCGCGCAACGCTTGGCCATGAGGCACCTTCCGATTGGAGTTTGGGTGGGGGATTGACCGAGTGAACGTGCCGGATCTGACGATTCCGGACACCGAATTGTACCATGGGCAGTCCATGACCTCGAAGACCCCGACTGCGCTTGGCGAAGCCCGCCAGTGGGGCCGGGTTGAGGTCTTCCCGTCCGCGGTGGCCGCCATCGCCGGCCACGCCGCCCTGGGCTGCTACGGCATCGCCGGCATGGCCGGGCGCGGGCTGCGCGACGGAATGGGGGTGCTGCTCCACCGAGGCAGCGAGGATCGTGGCGTGGAGGTCGTCGAGGTCGAGGAAGGCCTGGCGATCGACGTATACGTAATCGTGCAGTACGGCATCCGCATCTCGGAGGTCGCCCACAACCTCCAGGAGACCGTCAAGTTCGCCGTGGAACGCTCGGTCAGCGTGGCGGTGGTCGAGGTCAATGTAAACGTGCAGGGCGTCAGGGAAGAACGGCGCTGAGCCATGGCTTCGAATAGGCCCGTCGGGGTCGACGGACCCGTTTTCAAGCAGGCCTTGCTGGGCAGCTTGAGCTGGCTTTTGGCCAACCACGAGGAGGCCAACCGCCTCAACGTGTTCCCCGTTCCGGACGGCGACACCGGCACCAACATGCTCCTAACCCTTCAGTCGGCGGTCGAGGACATCAAAGACTCGAACGCGGCTGAGGTGAGTAAGATCGCCAAGCTCGCGTCGCACGGCAGCCTGATGGGAGCGCGCGGCAACTCGGGTGTGATCCTCTCGCAGATCTTCCGGGGGTTCGCGCGTGCGGTCGAGGGCAAGAGCTCGCTCACGCCAAGAGAGCTTGCCGCAGCCTTCGAGGAGGCTGCAAACGCCGCCTATCGCGCGGTCAACAAACCTACCGAGGGCACGATCCTGACGGTGGCGCGGGAGGCGGGTCGCGCCGCCACCGCGGCCGCCGCCGGCCCCGACGCCACCGTGCCGGGCGTCATCGCCGCAGCCGCGGCGGGAGCTCGCGATGCGGTCCTGAAAACCCCAAGCCAACTGCAGATCCTGCGGGACGCCGGCGTGGTCGACGCTGGCGGCTTTGGCCTTCAGATAATCCTCGAAGGGATGCTTAAGACAGTCGAAGAGTCCGCGTCCGTCACCTCGACGGCACCCACCGAGCCCAGCACCAAGCTTCAGCCCTCGCAGGTGACCCTCGACCTTCCCGAGGGAGGGTGGGGATACTGCACCGAGTTCTTGATCGAGGGCAACGCCCTCGACATTGACGTGATCCGCAACCAGATCGAAGCGCTGGGCAACTCCGTGTTGGTGGTCGGCGAGCCCGAGCTTGTCAAGGTACACGTCCATACCGACGATCCCAGCCGCGTGATCACGCTGGCGGGAGGCTACGGCAAGCTGTTGAGACTGAACGTCGGAGATATGTCCACCCAGCACAAGCGCATCCTCGATGGCGAGCGGCCGGCCGCCAAGCCCCCACGCCCAAACGGCGTCGGAGTGGTGGCGGTGGTGGCGGGCAGCGGCCTGGTGGAAATCTTCCGAGGTCTTGGCGTCGATGCGATTGTCGAAGGCGGCCAGTCCATGAACCCGAGCACGCAGGACATGCTCATAGCGATCGTATCGGTGTCCTACGCAGAGGTGATTCTGCTTCCAAACAATCGCAACGTCATCCTCGCCGCCAAGCAGGTGACGGGCCTCACGCCGAAGAAGGTGCACGTCGTCGAGACACACAGCGTTCCCGAAGGCGTGGCTGCTGTTGTCGCCTTCCGGCCCGATCGCACCGGTCCGGAGAACGTCGCCGCCATGAAGGCCGAGGCCGAGCGGGTGCAGACCATCGAGGTCACGCATGCGGTTCGCGACACCCGCTCCAACGGCCTGAAGGTCAAGAAAGGTGACGTCATTGGGCTCATCAACGAGAAGCTTGAGTTCGCCGGGGCTGACTACGCCGATGTGGTCAAGAGGGCGCTGGGTAAGCTCGGTCCTGATTCATATGAGCTGGTGACCGTCTACCGGGGAGAGGGCGCAAGCGATGATGAGCTCGCGAGCCTCCAGTCCTCGATCCAGTCGAGCTTCCCCGGCCTCGAAGTCGAAGTCCAGCAGGGCGGCCAGCAGCATTACCCGTTCATCCTGTCGGTCGAGTAGATGAACCTGAAGCGAAGCTTCGCGGTGGTTACGGACTCCACCGCCGACCTACCGAAAGAGTGGAGCGAGGTCTACGACATCGAGGTCGTTCCGCTGAAGGTCCTGTTCGGCACCGAGACCTATCGCGATGGCGTGGACATCGATAACGAGGAGTTCTTTCGCAAGCTGTCCGCGGCGACCAAGCTACCGACGACGTCAGCCCCCTCGCCAGGAGAGTTCGCCGAGGTCTACAAGCGGCTCGCGCAGGACCACGATGGATGCATCTCGATCCACATAGGCGCTCAGCTCTCCGCGACAGCGGAGGCGGCGCGCGTCGGCGCCGAGTCGGTCGAGGGTTTCAAGGTCAACGTCATCGACAGCGAGACCGTGACATTTCCTATGGCCTTCCTGTGCCGGATCGCGGCAGAGTCCGAGAGCCTCGAGCAGGCGACGGAGGCGGTCAAGGAGCGCGTGCCCAAATGCCGGGTGCTGGCGCTGCTCGACACGCTCAAGTACCTCGAAATGGGTGGGCGCATGAGTCGCGCGGCCGCCGTCGTCGGCACCATGCTGAACGTCAAGCCGATCCTGCTGGTGGCGGACCGCGAGATCAAGCCGGTCGAGCGGGTGCGCACGAGGGCGCGCGCGATCCCGCGTATGGTCGACTACTTCAGGACCGACCTGCCGGTGGAGCACGTCGCCGTCGTCCACGCACAGGCCGCAGAGGAAGCGGAGCAGATAGCGGCGGACCTGCGAAAGGAGCTGCCGGACCACGAGATCACAATCGGCCAGATCGGCTCAGTCCTGGGCACACACACAGGGCCAAAGGCTCTGGGCCTGGTCTACATCAAGAAATAGCGAGCTTCACGTTCCGCCCCGGCAAGGGCCACACCCTGAACACCGGTGGCGTCAGAGCAACCAGGTGTGGCAGCGTGCTTACCGCGATCCTGAATGCGCGCTGCCGGCCAGACCCCCAGGCAATCCCATACTGGCTGCGAAGAATGGGCGGCAGCAAGCCGGCCGTGATCACCTCCATCGGGAGCATGGCGGGACCAGGCAGCAAGCGGGTCGGCGGCCGCAACACCAGCTTCGCCAGCCCGAGCGCCCTGGCGTCAACGCGCAGAGCTCCGCCCTCCAGCATCTCGAGCAGGTACGCCTCGAAGTCGACCAGGGTCACAGGAAAGCGATTTTGAGGAATGCCCAGCAGCTCGCCGAGCAGCTTGAACTCCTGGTAGAACTCCTCCCGCTGACGTGGCAGCAGCGCCTCGACGAACGTCTCGTAGGTGACAAGCGCTGTATCCATAAGGGTGGCATGCACCCAGAGTAGGAGGTCGGGATCGAGCGCCCGATACTCGGCGCCCTTGACGCGAGCGTGGACCTGGTTGACGCCGCGCGCCGCGGCTAGGGCAGTCTCCCGATCGCCGAACACAATCGCCATCGTCATGAGGATCGTCCGACGCAACCGGCGCATCGGATGCGCACGAAAATCCGAGTGCTCGTCCACGCCGGCCGCCACCTTCGGGTGCGCCAGCTGCATCAGCAGCGCGCGCCCACCCCCGAGGAACAGCACGTTCTCGCGATTCACCCGGCGGGTGATCGAATCGTCGCTGTAAAGGCCGGGCTTCATAAGGCCATTAAACCCCTATAAGCTTTTTGAGCAGATGTACGCGCAGGTTCTCACGTTCGGCGCGGCGTTCCTGGGGTCGGCCGTCGAGTCGGTGGAGGCCCTCACGATCGTGCTGGCGGTCGGCCTGACGAGGGGGTGGCGATCGCCTCTCTATGGGACCGTCGTGGCCCTGGTACTGCTCGCCGTCCTCGTCGTACTCTTCGGCCAGCTCATCGTGACCCGCGTCCCCGAGCTGACGCTCAAGCTCATCATCGGCACCCTCATCGTTCTCTTCGGCCTGCGCTGGCTGCACAAGGCGATCCTGCGGTCCGCCGGTGTCATCGCCATGCACGACGAGAACAAGTCCTACGAGGACACGCTCAAGGAGCTGCACGGCAGCCTACTTCGCCAGGACTGGGTCGCTTTCACCATCGCATTGAAAGGCGTCTTCCTCGAGGGTATGGAGGTCGTCTTCATCGTCGTCGCCGTCGGCGGGACCAGCGGCAGCGGCGGGCTGCCCATCGCCGTCGCCGGAGGTTTGCTGGCGATGATCGTGATCGCTGTCACCGGCGTGATTGTTCGCAAACCTCTTGCGCAGGTGCCTGAGAACACGCTGAAATACGCGGTCGGCATCATCCTGGCCAGCATCGGCACGTTCTGGGCAGCGGAGGGCATGGGTGCCACGTGGCCCCTCGACCTGGTATCGGTCCTCGGAATCGCCGCCATCTACTTCGGCGCTTCGCGGGTGGCAGTGATGCTCATCCGCAGGCGAAGTCCGGTGATGGCGTGAGATTCCTTCGGGCGGCCGTGTCCGAGGTGGTCGGCCTTTTCGTCGGCGATTGGGCGCAGACCGCAGTCAGCGTAGGCATCCTGGGTATCGGCTGGTTCGTGCTCAGCCACGTGCACGTGGCTGGGATCGCGTTCCTCATCGCCATCGCGCTAGCCGCCCAGATCGTCTACGCGACAACCCTCGAGGCAAGGCAGCGAGCTCGGCACAGCTGATCGCTTCAGCACCGAACACGGTGTCGGTTCGGCTAGACTCGCCGGTCACCGACATTCCCAGGGTGGGGCCGGCTGACGCCACGAGGCTCGCGAAGCTCGGCATCCTCACCGTTCGCGACCTGCTCACGCACCTGCCCTTCGCCTGGGACGAGTACGGGGAGCCGACGGCCGTGGCACAGCTTATCGATGGCAAGCAGGCCACGGTCATCGGCACCGTCACAGACATCGCGGCGAAACGCTCGAAGTACAAGAAGATGCAGCTGACCGAGGGGACGCTGCAGGACGATGCGGGCGGCATCTTGAAGTTGGTCTGGTTCAACCAGTCATACGTTGCCAAGCAGCTACCACGGGGCGAGCGTGTCGCTGTCGCCGGAATGGTCAGAGGCAGGTTCGGCGTGTTCGAGATGCGCAACCCCCTGCACGAAAAGGTCAGCGCCTCTGGCCCGAAGCGGCTGCGCGACCTGATGCCGAGGTATCACCTGGTCAAGGGGCTGAGCGCGAAGAAGTTGGCCGATTGGATCGAGTCGGTCCTCCCCCTCGCCGGAGAGATGGAGGACGTCCTGCCGGCCGAGGTACTCAAGCGCCACCACCTGCTTCCACTTTCGGAAGCTGTGCGGTCGGGCCACCATCCCGAGAGCGCAATGGACTGGACCATGGCTCGCAAGCGGATGGCGTTTGCCGAGCTTTTCGAGCTGCAGGCGGCCTTTGCACTGATGCGCGCGATCATGGCGGCCGAGCCCGCCGAACCCATCCCTTACCGCCAGGAGGTCATCGACACATTCAAGGCGGGTCTTGGCTTCGAGCTGACCAAGGCCCAGCGACGATCCACTTGGGAAGCGTTCCAGGACATGGGTCAGCCGATGCCGATGAACAGGCTTCTCAATGGCGACGTGGGCTCCGGCAAGACCGCGGTGGCCGCCGCCTGCGCTGCGATGGCCCATTCGGCCGGCTTCCAGACCGTGGTCATGGCCCCGACCGAGATCCTTGCGCGCCAGCACCTGCACAAATTTCGGTCCTACCTCGAGGAGAGCTTTCCCGGCCTGACCGTCGAGCTTCTCGTCAGCGGCCAGACCGCAGCTGAGCGCAGGCGGGTCAGGGCGGCGGCCGCCTCGGGGCACTGCGCCCTGGTGGTCGGCACGCACGCACTGATAGAAGAAGACGTGGAGCTGGCCAACCTTGGCCTGGCGATAGTGGATGAGCAGCACCGGTTCGGCACACGCCAGCGCGAGCTTCTTCGCGCGAAGGGACATGGCCGCCCGCACTTCATGGCGATGACAGCGACGCCCATTCCGCGGACGCTCGCGCTCGCGCTCTACGGCGAGATGTCAGTCTCCGTCATGGACGAGATGCCGCCCGGCCGCGCGCCGGTCGAGACCCAGGTTGTGGCGCCCCCGGATCGCCGACACGCGTACGAGCTGGTCCGCGCGCAGGTGGCCCTGGGGCGCCAGGCCTTCGTGATCTGCCCGCTGATCGAGGACTCCGATGCGCTGGTGGCGCGATCCGCGACGGCGGAGTTCGAGCGGCTGAAACGTGAGGTGTTCCCCGACTTGCGGATGGGCCTCGTGCACGGGCGCCTTAAGAACAAGGACCAGGTGATGAGCGCGTTCGCGAGCGGCGAGACGCAGGTCCTGGTCGCCACCGCGGTCGTGGAGGTGGGCGTCGATGTGCCGAATGCGACAGTGATGATGATCGAGGGCGCGGAGCGGTTCGGGCTGGCCCAGCTGCACCAATTCCGAGGACGTGTTGGCCGCGGGTCGGGCCAGAGCTACTGCTTGCTGCTTTCGGACGATCCTTCGGGGCCGACGTTGGAGCGTCTCGAGCTGCTGACGCGAATTCGCGACGGATTCAGGCTCGCGGAGGAGGATCTGCGGATCCGGGGGATGGGGGAGCTCATGGGTCCAAGGCAGCACGGCATGTCGGACGTCGCGATGCAGGCACTCCAGGGGCCGCAGCTGCTCAGTGAGGTGCGGGAGGAGGCGGAGCGCGTGCTCGAGGCAGATCCCGGCTTCGCGAACCACCCGACGCTCAAGGCTGCGATCGCGCGCCGACTCGACCAAACCTCCATAAGCTAGCGGCGGCGCTTCACGCGCGCATGCTCTATGCCACACCAGCACTTGAATTACATTGGCCCAGTGCCCGAGTCGCCCTTTGTTGTTGAGCTGACCCGCGACCTGATCCGGCTCGACACCACCAACCCGCCGGGACAGGAGGACATCGCAGTCGAGCTGATAGAGCGGGTCCTCGATGAGGCCGGCATATCGAGCCAGCGTTATGAGAATGCGCGAGGACGCTCCAACCTGGTCGCGCGGTTGAAAGGCAGGGGCGAAGCTCCTCCGTTTCTGCTCCAGGGGCATGTCGACGTCGTGACCACTGTCAATCAGGATTGGGCGCACAAGCCATTTGGCGGAGAGGTCATCGACGGCTACTTGTGGGGCAGGGGCGCACTCGACATGAAAGGTGGCGTGGCGATGATGGTCAACGCCATGCTGCAAGCGAAGGCCAAGGGCGGCGCGCCGGGCGAGCTGGTCCTGGCGGTCCTGGCGGACGAAGAGGCGGGAGGAAACCAGGGCGCGAAGTATCTGGTGGATAAGCACGCCGACCTTTTCAAAGGCATCAAGCACGGCATCGGCGAGTCGGGCGGTGTGGTGCAGCACCTTGGAGGCAAGCGCTTTTACCCGATCATGGTCTCGGAGAAGCGCGGGTGCCAGGTCCTCGCCACGCTTCGCGGCCCGGGTGGCCACGGCTCGATCCCTTCGCATGGCGGCGCGATGGCGAAACTGGGCGCTCTGCTGACAACGCTGGATGCCGCACGGTTGCCGGTGCACGTCACCCCTCCGGTCAGGCTGCTGCTGGAGGGGATGCGAGATGCGCTCGATGAGCCGTGGAAGCAGCGCATCGGCTCCCTGCTCGACCCCGTTCTCGCCGATGCGACGCTCGCCGAGCTTGGCCCGCTGGGCCGCAACCTCGATGCTGCCCTCCACAACACAGTGAACGCCACGATCGTCAGCGGTGGGTTGAAGGTCAACGTCATCCCCAGCGAGGTGTCGGTTCAGCTGGACGGCAGGCTGCTGCCCGGCTTCGGGCCCGAGGACATGCTGAGAGAGCTTCGCCGGGTGATCGGCCCGGATCCGGAGCTCGAGGTGCAGCTTGTCGGCCCGGCACAGCCGGAGGTGGATCTCTCGCAGTTCGACCTCCTCGCGTCAATCATCCGCGAGGCGGACCCCGGCTCCGTTCCCGTGCCCTTCCTCGTCACCGGAGGCACCGACGCGCGCCATTTCGCCAAGCTCGGCATCCGCACCTACGGGTTCCTGCCTTTGAACAACCCAGCCGACTTCAACGGTTCGGCCACGATTCACGCGGCCGACGAGCGTGTCCCGGTCACCGCCCTCGAGTTCGGGGCGCATTGCGTTTTCGAGGCGGTGATGCGCTACCGGGGCTGATCCTCCTCTCACCGAAGGGGAGAGGGGCCCCAGCTGGCGCGACCGGGGTGTAGACAGCAGTCAGCATCCCGAAATACGTCGGCGCCT
This sequence comes from Candidatus Dormiibacterota bacterium, assembly GCA_040004595.1. Classification (GTDB taxonomy): domain Bacteria; phylum Chloroflexota; class Dormibacteria; order Dormibacterales; family Dormibacteraceae; genus Palsa-872. The sequence goes on from JBDUAO010000010.1 coordinate 10,128, forward strand.
CGTACGACACGAGCCGGCCCCTCCACCCTGTGGCGGTCGCGCCGTGAAGCATCAGCATCTGCCACCAGCTGTCAGCTTTGGCGCTCTCCACCAGCTGAGCCGAGATACCGGCGAGCTGGTCCAGATGATCGGCCCGCACCAGCTCGCAGATCAGCTGGTCGTACCGCTCGGCGGCGGGATCGAACCCGTACGGCCCCTGCGGATCGTGCGCATGTCCGTGGTCCGCGCTGGCGATGAATGCAACGCGGAGCCCCGATTCGTTGGCTGCCGCGCCGACAGCGGCCCCTGCTCTGATGTGATCCTCAGCGGACAGATCCCTGGCCGGGGTGATCACGACCAGCGGCACCGGAGGGTCGGCGCGACCGCCCATGAACCACAGCGGGATCAGCACACCCCAGTCCATCGGTGCGACCGCGTCGGCCGGATCGTTGCCGCCAAAGCTGATGCCGGACGAAGGCACCCCACTCGCCGCAAGAGCTTTCAGCACGAGCCAGGCAAGCGTCGTCTCGGTCGGAACATCGAGCGCAATCGATGGCGGCGCCCCGGCGAGCTGACCAGCGACGCGGCCCGAGACGATGACGCCCATGGAGGCGGGAATGTGAACGTTGTGAGGAGTCGCGACGACCACCGCATCCGGTCGCGCCGCAGCAAAAAGATCGCCGAGCTCCACCATACCGGCGCGCGTCACCGCCGCCAACCCGCGCTCCTGGGGCGAGCAAGCCTCCTCAATCGCAATCCCACCGTGAGGCGCAATCGCAGCGAAAACCAGACCCACTGCAAACTGATTGTCCTCCCCGCCTGCCGGGGAGGTGGACGGCGAAGCCGGCCGGAGGGGACGTGCAGACTTGCACAGCCATACTGAACTCCATGAAAGAGCTCTCGCCGCTGCGGCTGACCGAGTACAGCCACGGCGCCGGCTGTGCTTGCAAGCTGAGCCCCATCGAGCTGGGTCTCGTGCTCGGCGCCCTCCCGGCCATCGTCGACCCGAACGTCATGCTCGGCGGTCCCCGCGACGACGCCGCCGTCTACCGCATAGCGTCCGACCGAGCCCTCGTCGCCACGGTGGACTTCTTCACCCCGATCGTCGACGACCCCACGGAGTTCGGCGCCATAGCCGCCGCCAACGCGGTTAGCGACGTGTATGCCATGGGCGCGCGGCCGCTCTTCGCGCTGGGCATGACCGCCTTCCCGCGCGAGAAGCTGGGCACCGGCCTGCTCGAGAAGATCGTGTCCGGAGGCGCGGCGAAGATGGGGGAGGCCGGGATTGCGGTGGTGGGCGGCCACTCGGTCGACGATCCCGAGCCCAAGTTCGGATACGCAGTAATCGGGGAGGTCCATCCTGATCGCCTCGTCGGGCACGAAGGCGCGAAGGCCGGCGACATCCTCTACCTGACCAAGCCTCTGGGCTCGGGCCTCGTTACGACCGCGATCAAGCGCGGCCTCTGCCCGCCCTCATTGGAGCGGCAAGCGGTGGCCGTGATGTCACACCTGAATCGCGACGCCTCCGCCGCGATGGTAGAAGCTGGTGCAACCGCGGCGACCGACGTCACGGGTTTCGGCCTCATCGGCCATCTGAGCAACATCGTCGGCGGAGCCGACATCGATTTGCACGCGATTCCTCTCATGGACGGGCTCCGAGACCTTGCGGATCGCGACCTCTTCTCAGGCGGCAGCCGCCGCAACCACACAGCGTTTCGCGGCCAGGTGGACTGGGGCGGCATTGCGGAGGTGGATCAGCTGATCCTCTGCGATGCACAGACGAGCGGCGGCCTCTTGGTCGCGATTCCACCTGCCAACGCGACCCGATTCGAGTCCTCGCTGCACTCGAGCAACTACCCGGCGGCCAGGATCGGCGCCATCAACGGCACAGGATCGATTCGCGTTCGCGGGCGCGGCTGACGCATGTCCAACCTGCGCGTCGCCGGGGGGGAGGCGCGTGGCCGCAGGCTCAAGGCCCCAAAAGGAATCCGGCCGACGCAGGGAATGGTCAAGGAGGCGATCTTCAACCTGGTGGGGCCTGGCATTGACGGCGTGCACGTGCTGGACCTGTTTGCGGGATCCGGAGCGATCGGCATCGAGGCGCTGTCTCGAGGCGCGGCGGGGGTCACGTTCGTGGACCGCGAGCCGCGTGGTCTTGCTATCCTGCGCCAGAACTTGGAAGTCCTTGATCTCAAAGCGCGCTCGCAGGTCGTCCGCGCTGACGTCGTGCGCTGGCTCGAGAGCTCGCCGAACGAGCTGAAGCAGGCCGGATTTGTGTTCATGGACCCGCCTTACGAGGACCCGGTCCTCGACCGTGCGCTGAAAGCGATCGACCGCGTCGCGTCAAACGCGACGCTGGTGGTGGAGCACTCGCGGCGCCAGGAGCTGCCGGTATTGACCCGAATGCATCTCGATAGGCAGCGGCGCTATGGCGACACGATGGTCAGTGTGTTGCGCGCATGAACCACGAACCAAAGACAGCTGTCTATCCAGGAAGTTTCGACCCTTTCACCAACGGCCACCTCGACGTCGTGGAGCGGGCGCTCAACATTTTCGATCAGCTGATCATCGCCGTCGCGGCCAACCCCGAAAAACGCCAGCCGCTGTTTACCGTCGAGGAGCGGATCGCCCTCATCGCGGCATCGCTGAAGGGTCGAGAAAGCGTTGAGGTCGCGAGCTTCACAGGCCTCACGGTCGAGTACGCGAGATCCCGCGGTGCGACCACGCTGGTCAAAGGGTTGCGCGCTTACTCCGACTTCGACGCTGAGCTTCAGCAGGCGCTGATGAACCGTAAGCTGGCGCCTGACATCCACACCGTGTTCCTGATGTCGGGCTTCGCCCACATCTTCGTGTCGTCAAGTATCTTGAAAGACATCGCGAGCTACGGCGGCAACGTCTCGGACCTCGTGCCGCCCGCGGTGGCCAAGGCGCTGAAGGAGAAGTACCCATAAAGGTCGACGAGCTTCTTGACCATTTCGAGCAGCTCGTGCACAACGCACGCCACGTCCCTCTATCCAACAACGTGATGGTCAACGAGGACGAGGCGATGGAGCTCATCGACCAGGTTCGCTTCAACCTTCCCGATGAGATCAAGCAGGCAAATTGGACCGTATCGGAGCAGCAGCGGATCATCACCGAGGCGCACGCGGAGGCGGCGCGAATCATGTCCCGCGCGAACGAGCGTGCCGAGGAGACGTCGTCCGAGCATGAGGTCCTGCGGCGCGCTGAGCGGCAGGCGACGCAGCTCGTCAAGGATGCCCAGGCCAAGTCCGATCGCATAGTCCAGGAGGCCGAGGCCTACGCCCTGGAGCAGTTGAAGCAGCTGGAAGCGCACCTGGGCAGAACCCTGGCCACGGTCCGCCGTGGCGTTGAGGCATTGCAGTCAACCACACCCGCCTCAGTCGAGCCAGAACAGACTTAGCGGCCACATCCGGTAAAATTCCCCAGCGATGGCACAACCAAAGGTCAAGCTCTCCAAATCCAGGAAGGGCCGCAGGCGATCCCACCTTGCACTGGCGCTGATCCAGCTTCAGGCGTGCCCGAACTGCAAGAAGCCCAGGCGCCAGCACTCGATCTGCCCCAACTGCGGCCACTACGCGGGCCGCGAGGTGATCAAAACCGCTTAGGGGCCGCCATGCCCAAGATCGCTTTCGTTTTTCCCGGCCAAGGCTCCCAGCAAGCAGGCATGGGCAAGGACCTGCTCGACGATGCCGAGATGGCGGATATGTGCGATGAGTGCAGTGCCGCCTCGGGTGTCGACCTACGACGCCTCCTCACCACGGCTGACGACGACGAGCTGAAGCTAACCCAGAACGCACAACCCGCGCTGTGCTTCGTTGGCATAGGATTGGCATTGTTGCTGAGGCGTCGCGGCATCGAGCCGGTCGGCGCGGCAGGACACTCCGTCGGCGAATACGCCGCGCTCGCCGCGTCAGGAGCCGCTGCTCCACCCCAGGTTGTGAAAGCCGTGGTTGAGCGTGGCCGAGCCATGGCCGATGCTCTGCCTGCCGGCACGAGCTCGATGGCGGCGGTCCTGGGCCTCAGCGTCGAGGCGATCGAGGCCGCCCTCGCCGGCATCGAGGACGTCTGGCCCGCAAATTACAACACCCCGACGCAGACGGTTGTGGCCGGCACCACCGCCGGCCTCGAGGCGGCGACGACCGCGCTGCAGGCGGCGGGGGCGAGGCGAATCGTCCCGCTGAACGTGAGCGCCGGGTTCCACACGCCGCTGATGGCCCCGGCTGCAGAACGGCTACGTGCCGCGCTTGACCGCATCGAGTGGCGATCCCCACGTATGCCGGTGATGGCCAACCTGACAGGACGCGAACACCAGGGCGGCGACCGGATCCCGCACGTGATGGAGATGCAGCTGAGGTCGCCTGTTCGCTGGGGCGCATGCGTTGCGTCGCTGCTCAGCCTGGGTTGCGACATGTTCATCGAGGTGGGACCAAAGCGGGCGCTGACGGGGATGATGCGCGAGCTCGCTCCAGGCGCCGCGGCGATCGCTGTCGCCAACCCCGCGGCATCCTCCGAGCTGTCGATCGCGCCGTAGCCTGCTGAAGGCAATCAATGGTTGCCTGGCATGCGCTCAGCACCCGCCGCACTGAGCCCGGTCCCGCCGAGGCTGGTAAAGTAGCGGCGCACCCGCCCATAGCGCACCGGAGGCGAGATTTGGAAACTCAGAAACTAAGCTTCGAAGACTTCAAGAACATCGTGGTCGAGCGCCTTGGCTGCGAGCCAGAGCAAGTGACGATGGATGCGTCCTTCCAGGAGGACCTGAACGCGGACTCTCTCGACCTGGTCGAGCTGATCTACGCGTTCGAGGAAAACACCGGCCTCGAGATTCCGGACGAGGACGCTGAGAAGATCACCACGGTCGGCCAGGCTTGGGAATACATCCAGGAGAAGTCCGCCTCATAGCACAGACTGCGGCGGCTCCCGCTCCCAACCTCCAGCTGCTCCAGGAGAAGATCGGCATCCATTTCCGCGACCCCAGCCTGCTGCTGGAGGCCGTGACCCACAGCTCGTTCGCCAACGAGAGCCCGCACCTTTCGCCACGCGACAACGAGCGCCTCGAATACCTCGGCGACGCGGTCCTTCAGCTCATCACGGCCGAGTACCTGTACAAGCACCACCCGGGAGCAGCCGAGGGCGAGCTGACCCAGACCCGCTCGGCCATGGTCAACACCAACACTCTCGCGATGCTCGCGGAGCAGCTTGACATGGGCGCCTATCTCTACCTGGGCAAAGGCATCGCCAAGGGCGGGGGCCGCAATCTGAAATCGCTGCTCGCAAACATGTTCGAGGCCGTCCTGGGAGCGGTGTTCCTGGACGCGGGCTATGACGCCGCCTATCACTACTACCTCAATCGCTACCGCGCGTTGCCAACGCCGGCCCAGGACGAGAACTTCAAAGGCCGCCTGCAGCAGGTGGCGCAGGAGAAATTCGGCGAGACGCCCTTCTACGACAGCGAGGGCGCTCGAGTCGGCAACCATCGTGAGTACACGTCGGTGGTCTTCGCCGGCGCAGAGCCTTTGGGCACCGGGCACGGGCCGACCAAGCAGGAGGCCGAGCAAGAGGCGGCGCGCGTAGCTCTCGAGAAGCTGACAGGCACCTCGGACGCGAAAGCAGTGGCCAAGCCGGCCAGGAGTCCCCGCGCCCGCACTCCACGCGCTCCACGCACGGCCGCGGTGCCGCCCGCAGATGGGAACGGCGCGGCATTGCAGCCTCCAGCCGAGGAGCCTGCGGTGGCCCCGGACGAGCCATCAAATGCCGTGGTCGAGCCGGCTCCGGAGGCCCCCGAGCTGCCGCCCCCGGCACCGCGCCGAAGCCGCCAGTTTGGGGAGCCGATCGACTAACGAAGGTCCACAGGTTGTATGCGTCCCCGGACCGACCCCTAAATCTGCCCCCTCTGATACCCTAAACCGAGCTTGTTCCTCCGCTCTCTACACCTGCTGGGTTTCAAGACCTTCGCACGGCCGACCGAGATCCGGTTCGAAGGCGGCGTGACCGCGATCGTCGGGCCCAACGGCTCCGGCAAAACGAACATCGTCGACTCCGTCAAATGGGTGCTCGGTGCAGGCACCGCGCGCGACCTCCGCGGCAAGAAGATGGAGGAGGTCATCTACGCCGGTGGCGAGAGGCGCTCGAGATCGTCGTTTGCCGAGGTGACGCTAGTCTTCGACAACACCGCAGGCCGGCTCCCTGTCGACTACCACGAGGTGGCCATCAAGCGACGCGTGGAGCGTGATGGCGAAAGCGACTTCTTCCTCAACGGCACCCGGGTGCGCCGCCGTGACCTGATCCACCTCCTGTCATCGACAGGCCTGACCCTCGACTCCTACGCGATCATCGACCAGCACGACATCGAGCACATCGTCGTGTGCTCGGCCGCCGAGCGCCGCCAGCTCCTCGAGGAAGCCGCCCAGGTGCGCGGCGTCAAGCAGCGGCGGCAGGAAGCCGGTCAGCGGCTCACCGAGCTGGCACAGAACCTGCTGCGCCTCGAGGACCTTCGGTCTGAGATCGAGCCGCGTCTCGAGATAGTTCGCGCCCAGGCCGCAGCCGCCCGCGAAGGTGCCGAGGCCGCGTCGAGGCTCGATCTGCTCCGAGGCAGCATCGTCTGGGAGGAATGGCGCGAGGCGCGCGATGCGCATCGCCGCGCGACCAGCCAGTCGCAGGCCCTGGAGCGGAAGCTGGCTGAGGCGCGCGATCTCGCCAAGGCCGCCGAGAATGAGTTCCAGACCGCACGGGCAGAGGTCCAGGCCGCGCAGGACCGGCGCCTCGGCCGGCAGCGAAAGCTCGGAAAGCTGGGGCTGGAGCTGGCCGCGGCCGAGCATGCTCTTCAGCTGGCAGAGGAGCGGGCCAATGGGCAGCGAGCACTCGCCGAGGCGATGCGACACGAAGACGCGAGCAACCAAACCAAGTCGGCAGCAGCAGAGGCGCTGGAGATACAGCTGGGCCAGGAGTTTGAGCAGGCGAGGGCCGCCCTCGAAGAGGTGGCGGAGGCTCCTCCGGCGCCGGCTGCGCTCGACCCGGCAATCGTGCAGCAGGCCCGCCGCGAAGCCGAGGGCGCCCGGCGCGCCACCACCGCCGCGACCTCATCTGTCGCCGGCCTGCGCACGAGGCGAGAGTTCCTTGAGGAGCAGGTCAAACGCACCACCGCGCTCGCGGCAGCGGCTGAGCTGATCCCCGCAGCCGAGGCTGTGGTCGCGGTCGAGATGGAGGCCGCCGACGCGGCTGAGGCCGCCGCGATCGCTGTCGGACGCTTGCGCTCCGAGCTGGAAGGCCTTGATGCGTTGCGTCCGGCCAGCGCTCCCGGCCTTGTCCGCCTGGGCGAGGTGATCACACCGGTCGGCGGTTACGAGGCCGCCCTCTCGGCTGCGTTGGGGCCGCTCGTCGATGCACTCGTGGCTGCGGACTCAAGCGCCGCGGCGGCTGCTGCGCCGCCGAACGAGCCTCAGCGAACTGTGCTGTACCCCGGGTCCGCCGGCGCCTCCCCAGAGCACGGCTCTTTGATCGAGCACGTAGCGGTTCGAAGGGGATACGACCACATGGCCCAGCGTCTCCTGGGCCATGTGGTCGTCGGCAGGGACGTAACGATGGCCGGCGTCTATCGCGAGGATGGGCTGGTGCGCGCCGGCTCGGACCCGCGCGTGGAGATCGACGCCCGCCGATCTCGCCTGAAGCAGCGCATCTCCGAACTCGAGCCCAAGATGCTGGAGGGTGAGGCGGCAGGGCACAGGCTCAAGGCCGCGGAAGCCAAGCTCGCCGAGCTGCGCGCCACCGCCGCCGGCGCGACGAAGCTGGACGAGTCCAGGCGGATGATGGAAGCGGCCCGGGCCGAGGAGAAAACCGAGGCGGACAGGCTGCCTGCGCTGGAGAGGATGGCCACTGCCTCGGAGGAGCGGGCGGCGTCGGTGGCGCGCGAGCTGGAGGTCCACCTCGAGGCGCTTGGCGCGCATAGGACGGCCTCGCACCAGGCGGAGCTCGAAAGAGCAAGGTGGCGGGATCGGGTCGAGGACCTCAACCGGCAGATCCGATCGGTCCAGCAAGACCTCGCCGGCATGCACTCGGCGGCGGATGAAAGGGCGAGGCGCCGGTCGGAAGCCGAGGGCCGGGCCACGGCGGCTTTCGAGATCCTGCCTGGCCTGAAAAGCGCGGCGGAGAACGCAAAGGCTGCCCTCGCCCAGGCCGAGGGCGAGTCGCCCGAGGAAGAGGCCGAGCTCGAAGAGGGTGCGCGGCGCCTCGGCTTGCTCGATGAGGCGCGGATGGAGGCCAGGCTCAAGACGAGCACGCTGGAGGGGAACCTCGAGCTGCTGGGGCGTGAAGCGGAGCTCCTGCAGTCCCGGATGGAGGAGATTCGGTCGCGGATGCCTGACGGCGTGGCACCGGAAGAGGTTCCGGGTGGCAAGGCGCGCGAGCGCGAGATGCGGGCACTGGAGCGGCGCCTCGAGGAGATCGGACCGACCAACGCGCTGGCCGAAACCGAGTCCCGCGAGCTGGAGGAGCGCTTCGAGACGCTGCGCACTCAGCTCAATGACATCGCGGCCGCGCGCGGAGACCTCGAGCAGCTCATCGCCAAGCTCAGAGAGGAGGAGGACTCACGCTACGAAGCGGTGTTCGGGGCGGTCGCCGCGAACTTCCACGAATACTTCTCGCAGCTCGCCCCGGGCGGCCGAGCGACCCTGAAGCATGCCGACGGTGATGAAGGTCCGCGCTCAGGCGTGGAGATCCTGGTGCAGCCGGCACGCAAGCGACTGCAGAACGTGACGCTCCTGTCGTCTGGCGAACGGTCGCTCGCCGCGCTCGCGCTGGTGCTCGCGCTGGATGAGGTGAACCCGAGTCCGTTCACGATTCTCGACGAGGTCGATGCCGCGCTCGACGACGCGAACGTTGGCCGCTTCGGAGAGATGCTCGAGCGCCTCGGCTTGCAGCGGCAGTTCCTCGTGATCACACACAACCACGTGACCATGTCCCATGCCTCGAGCCTGTACGGAATTCACCTGGACGAAAGTGGTTCGTCGCACCTGGTGTCGGTGCGGCTGGAAGACATCCGCAAGCCGGCAGTTCGAAGCGCCAGCGCCGCCCAGGCGGGCTAGGGGAACGCGCGCGAGCGTTTGGAGCCGGGTCACCGGACGGACACGGACCGCGCTCGCGGCCGGGCTTCGAGCGCTCAGCCCTCCGCTTGAGCCGGGCTACTACGAAGAGCTGGAGGAGCTGCTGGTATCGGCCGACCTTGGGCCGGCGATGGCGGCCCGACTGACCGAGGGTGTGCGAAAGCGGGCGCCAAGGACCCGCGAGGAGGCGATTGAGGCATTGCTGGCGACGGCGATCCCGATGATGTCCTCCAAACCGCGAGATCTGGACTTGCGTGGTCGACCGGCATGCATCCTGCTGTACGGCGTCAACGGAGCGGGAAAGACAACAACGATCGGCAAGCTCGCGCATCGGCTGAAGATGCAAGGCCACAAGCCCTTGGTTGTTGCCGCGGACACGTACAGGGCAGCCGCCATCGAGCAGATGGTTGCGTGGGCGGAGCGCGCGGGCGTCGAGAGCTTCGCGGGCAAGTCCGGCGCGGACCCGGCATCGGTCGTCTTCGACGGTTTGCAGGCGGCCCATGGGCGCGGCAGCGACGTGGTGCTCGTCGACACCGCGGGCCGCATGCAGACCCAGCGCAACCTGGTCGAAGAGCTGGCCAAGGTCGGCCGTGTGGCCGCCAAAGCACTGGATGGCGAACCGTTCGAATCCTTGCTGGTGCTGGATGCGAACGCGGGGCTGACCAGCCTGGTGCAGGCGCGAGCCTTCAACCAAGCGATTCCGATGACGGGATTGGTGGTGTCAAAGCTCGACAGCAGCGCCAAGGGCGGCGCGGTGATCGCCATCGAGGCGGAGCTGAACGTTCCGGTCAAGCTGGTGGGAGTGGGTGAGGGGATCGAGGACGTGGCGCCGTTCGAGCCCGAAGCGTTCCTGCGCGCGCTGTTCCAGGCCTGACGTTGTCGCGAGCTGATCCCCACTGCCACACAACTGCATCAGACGGCATGGTCAAGCCGGCCGAGCTGGTGGCGGCGGCGGTCAACGCAGGCCTGGACCTGATCGCAGTTACAGACCACGACACGATGGACTCCGTCAAAGAAACGCAAGCTAGAGGCGAGGAGGTAGGGCTGACCGTGGTCGCGGGCCAGGAGATCACGACCGGCTGGCCGGCGCTGACCCACATCGTGGGTTGGTTCTTGGAAACGCCAATTCAACGGGGTATGTCGGTTGAAGACACGGTTGCCGCGATCCACGCACAGGGCGGCCTGGTCCTCGTCCCGCACCCGTTCATGCCCGTGTACTTCGGCTCGATCCAGCCAGGGATGCTGCGCCGCCTGATCGAGAGGCAAAGCGTCGACGCCATCGAAATGCTTTCGACAGTCCCAATTGGCGTCATGCGGAGGAAGCTGCTGCACGATTTCTATGCGACGAACCACGAGCGCCTGGGCGCAGCGATCGGGGCGAGCGACTGCCACTTCGGCGGACGCGACATGGGCAGGGCAATGACAGAGTTCGAAGGCGACTTCCGCACCGCGGTGATGGAACGCAAGACCAAGCCACTCCTCGGTAGGCGACGGCCGATCCCAACCGGCATAGCGCTACGCCAACAGTGGCGCGCCCTGGTCGAATTACCGATCGAAAGAATGCGCGGGAAGAGCTAGCTAGTCCGAAGCGACCCAGCGGCTTCTTCCCAGTTCGTCACGCGCGCTGCCTGGGTGCCAACGTGGCTAAGTGGATTCCCCCAACCCGAACATCGACTCCAGGTCGTGGGCGGAGAACTGCTGGAACGCGACCATCGTCTGCGTCTTCTCTATCCCCTCGAGCTTGCCCAGCTCCTGCGTCACGACCTTGGCGAGCTCGTCGTGCTCCCTAACCCGCACGATGGCCACAAAATCCCACTCCCCCGTGACGGTGTAGACCTCGGCGACCCCCACCACATCCGCCAACTTGGGCCCCAGGTGCCCTAACCCCTCCCGACTGGCCTTGACAAGGATCACGGCGGTCAGCACGGCCCAAATACTAAGTCTTGCTAAGCTGTCAAGGCATGGCCCTTGACACTCTCCAGACCAGGAATCGCTACCTGGCCCTCTACGATCGCTATGGGACCCTCCTCACGGACCACCAGCGGCAGGTCCTGGACCTCCATCTGCGCAGTGACTGGTCCCTGGCCGAGATCGCCTCGAACCACGGCACCTCTCGCGCCGCGGTCCACGACATAGTGCGCCGCTCCACCCGCTCCCTTGAGGACTACGAATCGCGCTTGGGCCTCCTGAAGGAAGCGGGCCGCCGGCGCCGCGCCATCGCCTCCCTGGAGCGGGAGCTGGCGGACCTCAAGCAGCGCATGGCACAGCTCTAGATGTTCGAGACCCTCGGCGAGCGCCTGGCTGCTGCCCTCAAGAAGATCTCCGGCCGCGGTGTCCTGCGCCCCGAAGACGTCGACGCCGGCCTCAAGGAAGTCCGAATGGCCCTCCTCGAAGCAGACGTCAACTTCAAGGTCGTCAAGGAGTTCATCGAACGGGTGCGGGCCAGGATCACCGGCGTTGAGATCGCCCCGGGACTGACTGCCCCCCAGCAAGTCGTGAAGGCTGTAAACGAGGAGCTGGTCGAACTGCTTGGTGGCAACTCGGAGGGGCTCCGCTACGGCGGTCACCCCACCGTGGTGATGCTCGTCGGTCTGCAGGGCTCGGGCAAGACGACCACCGCGATCAAGCTCGCTCTCCTCGCTCGCCGCGACGGCCACCGCCCCCTTCTGGCGGCCCTCGACCTGAGACGCCCAGCCGCAGTCGACCAGCTCCGCACCCTCGCCGAGCGCGAGAAGGTCGCCTTCCACGCAGGCTCAGGAAAGGTGGAGGACATCGCCGCCGCAGCGATCCGCGAGGCCCAGCGCCTGAGCAACGACGTTGTGATACTCGACACCGCAGGTCGCCTCCACCTGGACGGCGACCTGATGGACGAGCTCAAGGGCCTGAAGGCCGCGGTGCCTGTGACCGAGACCCTCCTCGTCGCGGACTCGATGACCGGCCAGGAAGCGGTGAAGGTCGGGGAGGCCTTCTCGAGCATCGGCCTCGACGGCGTCATCCTAACCAAGCTCGACGGCGACGCGCGAGGCGGCGCCGCGCTGTCGCTCCGGAGCGCCACCGGCCAGCAGATCAGGTTCGCCGGCACGGGAGAGAAGCCCCAGGACCTCGAGGTGTTCCACGCCGAGCGCATGGCCTCGCGAATCCTCGGCATGGGCGACGTCCTGACGCTCATCGAGCGAGTTGAGCAGAACGTCGACAAGGAGAAGGCGATGGAGGTGGAGCGCCGCATGCGCTCGGGTCACCTCACATTCGACGACTTTCTCGCCCAGATCCGCCAGGTGCGCACGATGGGACCGCTGGAAGGCATGCTCGACATGCTCCCCGGAGGCAAGGCCCTGAAGAGCCAGGTCGCGGGCCAGGACACAGACAAAGAGGTCCGGCGCATGGAGGCGATCATCCTTTCGATGACAGCACGGGAGCGTGCGCACCCCGAGTTGATCGACGGAGCGCGCAAGCGGCGTATCGCGAAGGGCAGCGGCGTGCAGCCTGCTGACGTCAACCGCCTGATCAAGGCGCGCGAGACTATGCAAAAGCTCGCGAAGCAGTTCGGAAGTCGCAGTGGAAAAGCCGGGGTGGCCCGGCTGTTTGGACAAGGAGGTCCAGGTTGGTAAAGATCAGGTTGAGGCGGATGGGGGCCAAGAAACACCCCTTTTATCGCCTCGTTGTGGCGGACGCGCGCTCACCGCGTGACGGCCGGTTCATCGAGCACCTCGGGTACTACGATCCGATGACCGACCCCGTGGTGATCAAGATCGACGGCGACAAAGTCGTGCGCTGGCTCCGACAGGGCGCTCAGCCCACCGAAGCAGCGCGGAGCTTGTTGAAGCGGGAGGGAATTCTTGAGCGACTTGCAGAAACGCGGAAGTCGACCGCCCCGGCGTGAAGGCCCGGGTGGCCGCGGCCCGTACAACCGCGGTTTCAGGCGCGATGGTCCATCCGGTCCCCCGGGTCCGGCCATCGACTACAAGGCCTTGGTCGAGTATGTGGCGAAGTCACTGGCTGACAAGCCCGACGAGGTGGTCGTGGAAGCACAGGAGCGTGGCGGCGGGACGATTGCGATCAAGGTGAAGCTCGCCGACGGCGACGTCGGCCGGTTCATTGGAAAGGCCGGCCGCAACATCGAGGCTGTGCGCACCCTGGTGCGCGTCGCTTCGCTTCGCGACCGAAAGCGCGTGTTTGTCGACCTGGCCTCAGAAGGCGACGCCACACCACGAGGTCCCAGGAATTCCGGGGCCGAAGGCACGGAATGATCAGGGTCGGCCAAATCGGTGGCGCATATGGATTGGACGGAGCTGTAAAGGTTGTTCCCTTGACAGACTTCGCCGATCGATTCGACGCGGGAGCCACATTCCTGGTCGATGGCGCCGAAAGAGAGGTGGAGTGGAGCCGCCCAGGCCACCCCGGCCTGGTGGTCAAGCTCCGTGGAGTCGACAACCGCACGGTTGCCGACCTATTCCGCGGCCGGTACATCGAGGTCCCGGAGGGCGAGGCAAGGCCGCTAGCCGAAGGCCGTTTCTACCACCACCAGGTGGTGGGTCTCAGCGTTCTCACGAGCTCCGGTCGGCAGCTTGGGACCATCGCGGAGATCCTGGAGAGACCGGCCAATGACGTTTGGGTCAGCCGCGAAGGCGTGGTCGAGCACCTGATCCCGGCCACAAAGGACGCGGTCGTCGAGGTGGATGTGTCGGGCGGCAAGGTCGTGGTTGCCGACTGGCTGGTCTCGGTCGAGGACGCTTGAGCTCGATGCGTTTCGATGTCATCACGATCTTTCCAGGCATGTTCGCGCCGGTGTTCGAGCAGGGCGTCGTCGGCCGCGCCCTCGAGCGCGGCTTGATCGAGCTGCATGCGCACGACCTTCGCGACCACACTCATGATCGTCACCGTCAGGTCGACGACATGCCATTCGGGGGCGGCCCCGGAATGGTCCTCAAGCCAGAGCCAGTATTCGAAGCGGTGGAGGCGATCCGGCCGCACAATGGCGGCCCCATCGTGCTGATGGAGCCGTGGGGCGAGCCGCTCGACCAAAAGCTCGCGGCCGAGCTGTCGGCGGAACCCGGACTCATCATCGTGTGCGGCCGGTATGAGGGCATTGACGATCGCGTGCGGACAGGGCTGGCCACGCGCGAGGTATCGATCGGCGATTATGTGCTCAGCGGAGGGGAGATCCCGGCCATGGTGCTGATCGATGCCGTCGCGCGACTGATGCCCGGAGTCGTAGGCGACCCCGAGTCGCTCACTCACGACACCTTTTCAACTGAGCCGGCAGGATGGCCGCAGTTCACCAGGCCGGCGGAGTATCGCGGCCTGGGAGTGCCCGAGGTCCTTTTATCCGGCGACCACGCCCGCATCCGCCAGTGGCGCCGCCAGCAAGCAGCAGCAAGACATGGTTCACAAATCAAGGAGTTGAAGAAGACATGAACGTTATCCAGCAGCTTGAGAAGGAGCAGGAGAAGGAAAAGGTCCCTGCCCTTCGGGCGGGCGACACAGTCAAGGTCCATGCGAAAGTCGTCGAAGGCACACGCGAGCGCATCCAGGTGTTCGAAGGCACCGTCATCCGGGTCACCGGCGGCGGCCTGCGCCAGAACTTCACGGTCCGGCGTGTCACTCACGGCGTCGGCGTCGAGAGGACCTTCATGATCCACTCGCCTCGCATCGACAAGATCGATGTGCTGCGGCACGGCGACGTGCGCCAGGGACGCCTCTACTACCTGCGCGGCAAAGTCGGTCGGGCGGCCCGCATACGCGAGCGGAGGACCGCGGTCGCCGCACCGGCAGCCGCAGTACCCGAGACTGAGGCCGTCGAGGATACCGAAGAGTAGTCGAGGTCCGGCCAGAGAAGCCGACCGGATCGGTCGCCTCTCGGTCCGGCTCCTGCCCTGTTAAGAGCCTGGGCTTTCGCGCTGGGCTCACGTAACCTCGCGTTGGTGAAGACTCGGTGAGCCGCCACATGCTCTGGCGGTACGAACGCATGGCCAGCGCGATGGGCTATCAGGTGGTGGCGGGTGTGGATGAGGTCGGCATGGGTCCGCTGGCGGGTCCGGTGGTGGGCGGCGCCGTTGTGCTTCCCATCGGGATCCGGATTCCCGGGCTGGACGACTCCAAGCTCCTGACCGCCGACCAGCGTGAGCGTGTCGACCGCACGATCCGCCGGCGCGCGCTGGCGGTGTCGGTCTGTGCGGTGGACCACGCGCAGGTCGACAGCCTGGGCCTGCTGCGCGCACGCCACCTTGCCACGGCCGGCGCGGTGGCCGGCCTCGAGATTCCCGCGGAGTACCTGCTAGTGGACGCCTGGGATGTGCCCGACGCGATGATCGCGCAGATGGCGGTGATACGCGGCGATCGGATCTGCGCCTCGATCATGGCGGCAAGCATCGTCGCCAAGGTCGCACGAGACCGAGCGATGATCGAGTACGACAAGCTCTACCCCGGTTACGGCTTCGCCGGTCACAAAGGCTACGCAACGCCCGCCCACCGCGCCGCCATCCGCCGCCTCGGGCCCAGCCCGATCCACAGGACCTCGTGGGCACCATTCCGCGAGCAGGCGCAGCCGGCCGGATAAAGCTCGGACGCGCCGGCGAGAAAGCCGCAGCCGACCTCCTGAGACGTCAGGGCTACGTGGTCGTAGGCTCAGGATTTCGGGCTCGGCGCGGTGAGCTCGACCTGATCTGCCGGCGTGGGCGCGATCTCGTGGTGGTGGAGGTCAAGACGCGCACCGACGACAGCTTTGGTACGCCGGCGGAGGCGGTGGGCTGGCGGAAGCGTCGTGCCCTGATGGCCGCTGCCGCCGAGTACCGCGCGCTTGCTGAATGGCGGGGCGCGATCCGCTACGCCGTCGTGGGTCTGACAGTGAAGGAGGACGGCAAGTTCGAGGCCGAGCTCATCGAGGATGCCTTCACGTAGCTAGGTGTTGGCGACAGCGACCTCATTCGCTCGTAAGCGCGTTTCCGCGAGCCACAGGAGAAAGCCAACGATGGCAAGGGAGCCCGCGGCTAGGACGACACCGGTGAGCCACATCACGGCGCCCAGCCCCGGCGTCGCTGGTATCGGCCCAAGGCGGGTCGCGCCACCGATCGCATCCCCGCCGAAAACGAACAGGGCCAGCGCGCCCGCGCTGAGGAGCCCGAATCCAAGCGAGCCGCCGAGGCCCGCCAGCGTGCCGACGAGGCCCACGGCGCGCCTGTCGTCCAGGGCGTCGAAACGGGGATCGATGCCGCCCGCGGACACGCCGATGGCGACAAATCCGAAGCCAAGCCACACGACGAGGGTGCCCAGCTCGATCGCGCGATCTGCACCGTCATGGCTGACGACAGCCACGACGACGCTGAAGATCATCGTCAGCGCCAGCACCGGTGGGAGCGTCAGAAGAATTTTCGCGCGAATCACCTGCCACATCGGCAGCGGCGACATGCGTAATAGCTGGAAGCCACGGCGCTCGCTCGGAATCGATGGCGTGGCGAGCGAGGTCGACATGAACATCGACATGAAGCCGACGAGGAAGACCTCGGCCCAGAAACCGCCCATGCGCTGCGACGGCCTCGCGACGGCAAACACGTAGCCGATCGGGAACACGAGTGCAGGGATGAGCCGGCTGAGGCGCCTGATGTCGCGCCTGAACCCAAGCCAATCTTTGCGCGCAATCGCGAGAGTGGGGGAGGGATTCCCATGCATTGCCCTGGCAACCGGTCGGCGAGCCTTGCGGCTCCAGATGGCCTGCGGGCTCCCAAACACCCCAAGGCCGGCCACCAGCGTTCGCTGGTAGAGGATTGCCGCCAGCGCCACCAGAACAACGCCGAGGAGAATCGACAGGAGAGCCCAGAATGCGGCCGCGCCGAAGCTGCCCGCGATGATGTCGCTCAGGGCATGGCCCGACCAAGCGGGCGGCAGCCAATCGATGCGCTGCAGAAAAGCATTCAAGTTGGCAAGGTCCTGACGTGAACGGGCACCGAAGGACTGGCGCAGGCTCAGGTTCCAGGCAAGGTATAGTCCCGCGCCGGTCAGGCCTGCAACGGCCGCTGCCACATCCCGAGCCCTACGCGCCGGCACCCACTGGAGCACCACAGACATGAGCGCGGTCTGCAGGCAGGTGATCGCGAGGACCTGCACGAATATCAGAGGCACCGCGACCACGAAGTAGATGGCTGGCGCACCCGCCCCGGCGCCGATTCCGACGATGACTGCGAGGAGGATCGAGCTGATCAGCAGGTTGGCGGCCATGGCCAGGGTGAGACGGGCGGCGAAGATCTCGACCGTGCGGACTGGCGCGAGTGTCAGCAGCAACAGGTCGCGGCCCACAAAGAAGGTGGCGATCACGGTCGGGAAGCCGACGACCAGCATCAGGACCGACAGCCCAGTAAATCCGCCGACCAGAAGGGGATCGATTGCGGTGGGCAGAAAGTGACTCGCGCCGGCGCCGACGCTGATGGCGCCGCCCCCGATGAAGATGCCCGCAGCGACCAGGAAGATCGCCAGCAGCGTCAGGCGTGCGGTGCCGCGCTTCAGAAGGCGATGGCGCAGCGCCACGATCTCGGCGCGCAGGATGGTTCCGGTTGCCGTCAAGCTTTCATGCCAGCAGGCGTTCGATCAGCTCTTTCGCCTCGGGCCCCGCCGTGAGCTTCAGGAACAGTTCCTCGAGGCTGGCGTGCTCGCTTCCCGCCTGGGCGCGCAGCTCATCCATGGTGCCGGTTGCGGTGATGCGGCCGCGGTCGATGATGGCGACCCGCCGGCACAGCGCCTGCGCAACCTCCAGGATGTGGGTGGATAACAGCACCGTGGTGCCGCGGCTGGCCAGCTCTTCGAGGAGGTCTTTGACCAGTCGCGCCGACCGTGGGTCAAGTCCGTTCGTCGGCTCGTCCAGCAGAAGCACGGAGGGCTCCCGGATCAGCAACGATGCAAGTCCGATCTTCTGTTTCATGCCGTGGCTGTACGCGCCGATCAGCTCGCCATCGCGGTTCGCTAGCTCGAAGAGTCCGAGCAGCCTCTCCATCCTCTGCTCGCGCTGTGCGCCACGGGGCATGCGGTAGAGATCGGCCACGAAGTTGAGGAACTCCCGTCCGGTCAGGTGCGGATGGACGAACGGCTCCTCGTCGAGATAACCCATGCGAGCCTTGGCGCGAAGCGGATCCTGCACGATGTCGATCCCTTCGATGAGCGCCGTGCCGGAGGTTGGGGTTAGAAGCCCGCAGAGAATGCGCAGCGTGGTGGTCTTGCCCGCGCCGTTGGCTCCGAGAAAGCCGAAGATCTCGCCTCGCGCCACCGAAAAGCTGACGCTGTCGACAGCTGTGACGACGCCATATCGCTTGACCAGCTGCCTGGCCTCGACGGCGGCCGACACACCCGGCGCGCTCGAGGTCATCGCTTGCACGTTACCGGAAGTGCCGGCTCAGCTCTGACGCGTAGCTCCGACCCAATGAACCGGCGCTGCGCAGCAGCCAATCGTCGACTCGGCGCGCGCCGCGTGGCTCTTCTCTGGAGACCAGCAACTCCTGCATCAGGCCCTGCAGCTCCTGGCGGGTGAGCACGACATCGCGCACCAACAGGCCCACCACGCCGCCCATCGCCAGCGTGACTCCCGCCGGCATGCTGACGATGCGAGCTCGCCTTCGCAGTGCGGTGGCAACGCTGTGCACCAGCTCGGCATAGCTGATGATCTCCGGCCCGGCCGCATCGACCACGACGTTCTCGGCCTGACCCGCAGCCCACGTCGCGATGTCCGCGACATCCTCGCCGGCGACCGGCTGCACCCGGTACCGCCCCATCTCAGGGATGACGAAAAACGGAATGTATCTCAGCAGCCACGCGATGTTGTTGATGAGGATGTCCCCGGATCCAAAGATGAGGGTCGGCCTGACGACCGCCCACTGCATCCCTGACTCGCGAACTATCTCTTCGGTGCGCGCCTTCCCCGCGTAGTAGTCGAGGTGTGAGTCGAGTGAGGGATTGCTGACGCTGATGTGCACCACCTTGCGCACGCCCGCTTCCGCTGCGGCCGACATCAGGATTCGGGTGTTCGCGATGGCATCGCCAAAACCGATGCCGCCGTGGTGGAAGCGGACCCAGTACGTGTTGTACAAGACGTCGGCGCCGCGAAATGCGTCCACCAGTGCAGCCCGCTCGGAGAACTTGAGCGGCGCCACGTCGACCTCGATTTCCTGTGCGCCGGGACGTTGCGGGTGGTTGGTGAGGGTGCGCACGCGCCTGCCGTGGTCCAGCAGCTTGCGCGCGATGAAGCGCCCCGTATAGCTGAACGCGCCGGTGACGACGTCGAACCCGGGCTCCAACACCACGTCAGAACGGAAAACGCGTGAGGTCGTATGCGAGCGAGCCGGGCTTGACATGGCCCGAGATCACAACCCGAGGCCTGTGGCGTACCGCTTCCGCTGGATGGACCTCCGGCCGCAGCCCGTTGAAGATTGGAAAGCGCAGCGTTCCGTCGGGCGACCACTCGGAGTAGCGCACGCTGACCACGAGCTCGGGCCTGACCCAGTGGACAGGCTTGGTCATGATCGGCGGCGGCTCCAAAGGGGACGTCTCCGTGGCGAGAGTGGCGAGCGCATCACGGACCGCTTTGGTTGCGGCGTCGTCGTAACCGCCGCCGACAGTGCCGCATGGGAGCAGGCGTCCGTCCTCGTGGTAGCCGACCACCAACGCATCGAAGGGCTTCTCTCCGGTCCATCCGATGACGACGAAGTCATCCGATTTGACTGCCTTCACCTTCAGCCAGAAAGGGCTGCGCTGGCCGGCGACGTAAGGGCTCTGCTTGTGCTTGGCCACAACGCCTTCGAGGCCACGCTCGAGGCATGCCTCGAACAGCTCGACCCCATCCTCGTCGATGTGGTCGGGCACGAAGATGTGGCCTCCGGGCTCGACCGCCTTTTGTAGTCGGATACGCCTTCTCAAGACCGGCTGCCGCATCAGCGGCTTGTCCTCGAGGTAGAGGGCATCGAAGGCCAGGTAGGCGACCGGAATCTGCTCGCGCAGAGCTGCGCCGCCGGCGAGGCGCTGGCGCAAGCGCGGGTAGTCGGGGCGCCCATCGTTGTCAGTGGCGACGAGCTCGCCGTCGATCACGCTGCCGGGCGGAACGCGTTTCGCCGCGGCGATGACCTCTGGCACGTTGGCGGTCAGGTCGTTGAGGCCGCGATCCTGCAGACGCACGCGGCCGTCGGTGTCTCGAAAGATGAGGCACCGGAGGCCGTCCCACTTGACCTCGAAGAGGTAGTCGGGAGAGCTGAAAGGCGCTTCGGCCGACGCGGCTTGCATGGGCCGCAGCTCAGCAGGAAAGCTCTCGAGCTCTATTTGAAGCTGATCGGGATCGCCCATCCCAGTCAGATTAGGCCCGCCTGACTAAGAAGCTTTGCGCCGCCTCGTTTTCGCTTCCGTACCCGGCGCTTCGCGGCCACCTGTCTTCCGCGATTTCTTGGCCTGCTCGACCGACGCTCGCAGGGCCTCCATCAGGTCCATCACCTTGGCGGTCTGCGGCTGCGACGGGGCTTCGATCACCTCGCCGTCGATCTTGGCCTGCACGACCTTCATCACCGCTTCCTTGTACTCGTCCTTGTAGCGGGAGGGGTCGAAGGTGTCGGCAAGGCTCTCGATCAGGGCTTTGGCCATCTCGAGCTCCTTCGGGTTGATCTTCACTTCGCCTTCCATTCCTTTGAGGCCTTCCATCGAACGAATCTCGTCCGGCCAATTCAGCGTGTTCATAAGAAGGCCAGGTCCGTGAGAGTGGAGAGCGGCCAGGTGCTCCCGGTCTCGCAGTGCGATCTTGGCGATGGCCATGCGGCCTGTCGACTCGAGCGCCTTGCGCAGGAGCTGATAGGGCTTCTTGCCCAGCTCCTCCGGCTCCATGTAGTACGCGTTCTTGAAATAGAGGCCGGGCTCGATGTCGTCCTCGGGCACGAACTCTGTGATGTCGATGCTGTGCGCGGTCGCGAGCGGGAGGTTGTCGAGGTCCTTCTCGTCGATGATCACGTAACGATCCTTGCCGACCTCGAAGCCCTTGAGGATCTCACCATAGGCGACCTCGTGGTCTCCCTCCGAGCACCAGCGCTTGTATGTGACCGGCGATTTGTGGTCGGGGCAGAGCTGGCGGAACGAGACCTTGGCGCTCGACTCCGTCGCGTTATAGAGGCGAATCGGGATCGAGACCATTCCGAAAGAGACGACGCCTTTCCACATTGATCGCGGCATATTGGTGAGTTTATAGGTAAACGCACGGCAGCTGGCTACTTTTCGTAAGCCCTACGAGCCGATATCCCGCCTCTGCATCACGATCGCCGATGCGGAGAACGCAGCCAGCACTATCACCACCAGAATCGCGAGGCCTGCTCTATCAATCCCTTCGACAAGGGGCTGGCCGTAGAGCTTGAACGCCGACAGGTCCTGGACCCAGTCGGGAAGCTTGAACAGCGGCCCGAGCTGGAGCATCAGGTAGCTCGCGAACGCAAAAATGCCTAGGATGCCAACCGCAGGGCGTGGGAGACGCGCTGCCAGCAAAGCTCCGAGCGCCGCGAACACAAGAGCCACCGGCACCAACATCAGCGAGGCTTCGGCAAGGCGGCCCGGGTCAAGATCGATCGACTGGTAATGCGACTCGACGCCCACCGCTACACCGCTCCCCGCGGCGATGATGAGGGCGCCAAACATCAGCACCGCGGCGCGCTCGATGACCACCCGGGTCCGTGACACCGGGTTGCTCAGGATCAACTCGAGGCGGCCGTCAGTGTCCTCTGCCGACCAGCGTCCGACCTGGGTGATGGCAAACCCCGCGATCAAAAGTTGCGCGACGCCGAACCAGAGCGAGGAGAGGAACGACTGGTAAATCGGTCCATGCAGGATGGCCGCGAAGTACGCGGCGAGTCCGGGAATCGACAGCAGCGGCTGCACGATGGTCCTGGTCAGGACGACGAACACCGCTGCGATCGCTGCCAAGCCGAGCGTCCAGGTCGCCAGGCCGACCCGCCTGTCATAGAGGTCGCGAATGATCGGAGCTCGCCAGACGAGCGCGGCCGACGTCTCATAGGTCGGCGGCCGCGCCGAGGCTGGAAGCGCGAACAGCGCAGACCCAAGGTCGCGCTTGTGGAACGCCAGGGCCGCGAGGCCGCCGGCCACGATGGCGATGGCGAGGAGGACCATCGTGGCGGGCACATCGAAATTGCCACCGGGAGGCAGGGGCCTGCTCAGCTCGTAGTAGCGAAAGGGCGAAAGCCAGCGAAGCGCATGCAGAGAGTCGAAGCTGCGGCTGAGGCTGTTGAGCAAGAAAAGGGCAAGGATCAGTGCGCCCGCGACACCAGTCGCCATGCGTGGCGCCACCAACTGCGCGACCAGGAACACCGACGAATAGCACGCGACGGCGAGCGCGGCCAGCACCAGCGCGGCCTCGATCACGGGTCCGAGGGGAAAGGATTCCTGACCGGCGATGGCTCCAGCCATCAGGCCCGCGCCCGCAGCCAGGGATGCGACGACGCTCGCGATCGCGAAAGCAGCGACTTGCGCCGCGACGATCCGCACGCGCGAAAGGCCAGTCGCAAGGACCACCTCGACGAGTCCTCGCTCCTCGTTACCTCTCGCGGCTCCGCTGGCAGAGGCGAGGGCCCAGATCGAGAACATGATGGCGAGCGATCCGAAGGCGCGATACTGCGTGTAGCCGCCGACTGTATCCAATCTCAATGCCGGCGCCAGCAGGACGGTGAGCTGCGAGGCGATCTGCGCGAAGGATTTGGCGAAGGCTTCGCGTTCGGCCTGCGTATGCCCAGCCACCGCGTAGAAGCCGGCCGAATTGATGAATGTGAAGAGGAACGTGACGCCGGCGAAGCCGAGCAGGCCCCACTGTCCCAGGCGCAAGGCCAGCCGGATCGCCGTCATCGACTCAACGCTTCGGACGGCGCATCGGGACGGTAATAGGTCAGGAAAAGCTCTTCGAGGCTGGGCTCGTGGCTGACGAGATTGGTGACGGTGGCGCCGGTCAGCACCTTGAGCAACGGATCGAAAGGTCCTTTGACGGTGCAGGTGACCCTGTTGTTTTCGACGACGACGTCCTCGACGCCGGCCGTGGAGCGGATCGCCGCCTCCGGCACATCAGTGACCGGCGCGAACTCCAGCTCGACCCGGTGCAGGCGGATGTTGTGAATCTCGTCCAGCTCAGCGACCTTGACCAGCCGGCCCGAGCGGATGATGCCCACCCGGTCGCAGACGTGCTCGACCTCGGAGAGGATATGTGAAGAAAGGAAGATGGCGGCGCCCGCCTCCCGGGTCTCGTTGAGGAGTCTGTAGAACTCCTGCTGGTTCAGCGGATCTAGACCGCCGGTGGGCTCGTCGAGGATGAGCAATTCTGGTTTGTGCATGAATGCGAGGACGATGCCCAGCTTTTTCTTGTTGCCGCTTGAGTACTCGCGGAAGCGGCGGCCGAGGTCGAGATCGAAGCGCTCTGCAATCTTGCGCACAAGGGTGGGATCGAGGTTTCCACGCATGCCTCCCAGGTAGGCGACGACCTCGCGGCCGCGGAGGCTGCCGAACTGAGGCATGTCGCCGGGCATGTAGCCGACCTTGCGCTTGACCGCGACCGAGTCACGCAAGCAGTCGAGGCCGAAGATGTGGGCGGAGCCGCGGGTCGGCCGGATCATGCCCATCAGGCAGCGGATGGCGGTGCTCTTGCCCGCTCCATTGGGGCCGAGGAAGCCGAAGACCTCCTGGGGCGAGATGGTCAGGTCGAGGTCGAAGAGACCGTGCCCGAGCCCGTAATCCTTGGAGAGTTTCGACGTTTGGATCGCCGCGACGGGCATTCGAGCAGCATATTAGTCGTCATGCAGCTGGGAGACCTCGAGCTATACCTCCTCATCGCTGGCCACTGGAAGGCGGATGGGGGCCTGATGTTCGGCGTCGTGCCCAAGGTCATGTGGGAGAAGAAGAGGGCGGCGGACGCCAACAACATGATCGACATGGCTTGCGTGGGGCTCATTGCGCGCATCAATGGGCGAGTGATCGTGTGCGAGACGGGCATCGGCACCAAGCTCAGTGAGAAGAGGGCGCGGCAGGTCGCGCTGCGGGAGCCCGAGGGTTTGCTGCACTCGTTGCACAAGGTGGGGATCACGCCTGATGAGGTGGATGCGGTCATCACCACGCATCTGCATTGGGATCATGCGGGGGGATTGACGCGGCGCGATGAAAGAGGAGGGCTGGAGCTGACCT
>JBDUAO010000196.1:0-3311 GCA_040004595.1 Candidatus Dormiibacterota bacterium
TAAGGAGACACCGCGCTGCCGCGCACGACTTTGATCAGCTCACCCGCAAGCCCGATCGACTCCTCCGTCGGGAGGAGGGTGTTGTTGAACGTGAAGCCACCGAATCCGGCTTCCATGTATTTACCGATGACCGCCGCGGCTTGCTCGACGTTCATCGTGCTGGCGGCGGCGCGGCGCTCAGGCGGGAGGCCGGCGATTATCGCCGCCCCGTCCTTATCGTTGTTTGCCAGCACCATGCCGCCTACGCCCAGAGTCAGCAAGACCTCGGAAGGGTCCCGGTTGACCGCCTCGCAGTGCTCCAGGAAGATCTGCTTCTTGCGCTTCAGCTCATCCAGGCTCGCCGCGAACCAGTGGCCGATGTCGCCATGTTGGGCGAGCAGCCGCAGTGTGCGCCGCTCACCGGTGCCGCCGATCAGGATCTTCGGGCCTCCCGGCTGAACGGGCCGCGGGACGTTCAGGGCTCGGTCGATCTTGTAGTACCTGCCCTCGAACGACGGTCGGTCCTGGGTGAACATCAGCTTGGCGATCGTCAACGCCTCGTCGAGGCGGTCCATTCGCTGACCGATCGGTGGGAACTCAATGCCATATCCGAGGTGTTCGGACTCGTTCCAGGCGGCGCCGATACCAAGGATCGCGCGGCCTTTCGAGATGACGTCGAGCGATGTCACCTGCTTGGCCAGGAGCGCGGGGTTGCGATAGGTCACCCCGGTCACCAGCGTGCCGAGCAGCACACTGGACGTCTGGGTCGCAAGCGCGGACAGCGTGGTATACGCCTCCATCATCGGGTCGGTCTCGGGACCGATGCCGCTGATTTGATAGAAATGGTCCATTACCGTCACGAGGTCGAATCCGGCCTTTTCGGCCGCCTTCGCGTTCCTGGCCACGCGATCGAACAGTTGGTCGTTGGGGACACCGGTCAACGTGAAGTTGGGCATGTGAAAGCCGAACAAAGCAGCCATATCTAGAAAAACAGCCAGCTCTGCCGGAGCATTCCCTCAGGTGCGCAAGATTCTGGCAAGTATTCGGATACGCTGCGACGCAAGTTGAGCGCATATGACGCCGGAGCCTGGCATGACTTCTTCGTAACCGCAGGCACAGGCGCCGCCGCTCTCACCGGATTGCTGTTCGTCGCCCTCTCAATCCAGCTGGACCGGATCCTCGGTCATCCAGAGAATCGGTTCAGGGCGCGTGGAAACTTCTTCGGCCTGACCCTGGTGATGGTCATGGCCCTCGTCGTCCTGATGCCAAGTCTCAGCGCGACGTCGCTCGGCCTGGGACTCATAGTGCCGAACCTAACCGCCGCTGCGGTCAACGCCTGGCACATCCGGGGCGTGCTGCCGACCTTCTTCGCGGGCTCGATCGTCTTTCCTCTTCGCGTCGCTCTGTCATACGTCCTGATCTTGATGGGCGTTGCGGGCGCCATCAGCGTCATGGTTGGCGAGGGCGGGGGCCTGGTGTGGCCCGCGATCGAGTCCATCGGAATGCTGCTGATCGCATTGCTGGGCGCGTGGTCACTTCTCGTCGGCGTTGCGCAACGCTCGGGAGTCGCCGTCACGGAGCGATCCTCTGGCAGCTAGCCGACGTTAGAAAGGGGTGCCACGGGTGCCGACTCGTCAGGCGCGACTGACGACTACCAAGCTCATCCCACGATCCGCGCAGCAGCCACCGCCGATTCTGAAGCCGCTGCGACTACGCCGGCGTGCCAGCCAGGGGCACGTCCTCCGGCGGGTGGCTCGATCCAGCCGGCGTCAAGTCCGGTGCGAGCGATCAACCAGGAGATCATCGAGTTGGAATTCCACATTTCACCCGCCTGGAGCTCGTCGCGTCCCCACACGAGCACTGGGATCTGTGGCATCAGCTCGAGGAGCCGTCGAGCGTCCGAGAGGTCGCTGCTCAGTCGTCGCGGACTGTCGACCGCCTCGCTGATGTCAGGAATTACGCCGCCGAGCCACCGGCGCATTTCGTATCGAAACATGCGAAACCGACCAGCCCAGCGGGCTCCCACTGAGCCTTCGATGACCACGCCGCGCTCTCGTCCACGGTCGTCAACGACCGGGGTGTTCTCGACGACATAGCGACCCTCTGGCACGAACACCTGCAACGCCGAGTGATAGAGATCACGGGCAGGCCGTCTCTCGAGGCGTGCCTTTAGTGCCTCATAAACGCGCCCGTTGAAGCGCACAAAATTGCCTCCCGCACCTAGCGGGAGCCAATAGAGGTCGATTCCCGTACCGGCTATCGGCCGAAATCGGGTCAACTCCTGAGGATGGACGATCCTCATGCCTGTCCGCGAGCTTGAGTGCCATTTCTCCTGATTCAGCTTGGGCCGGAACAATCCACCGACCAAGAGCCGAAGGACCCGCAGTGGCGTAGCCGATGGTCCCTGATAGCCAGACTTGAAACCGGCGAGGGCGGCGGTCGTGCTTGGCGACAAGGTGACCAAACCGATCAGGAATCGAGAAGCGTCGGTCACCGGGCCGCACCTATAGTGACGGCCAAGGACCCCGTGATATCGGCCGTCACGTCTCTGGTCGATCCGTCATCCAGGCCGAAGACGCTGATCAATTAACTGAACTTAAAGGAGGTCATTCGTGACTCAAGGAATGCGCTTGCTCGTCTACCCCGTGAAGGACATCGCCAAGGCGAAGGCGTTCTATAGCGAGCTGCTTGGCGTCGAGCCATATGCGGACGCGCCGTTCTACGTGGGCTTCAAGACCGGCGACCTGGAGATCGGCCTCGATCCTCATGCACAAACGTCGGGGCCCATAGCGTACTGGGAGGTCAAGGACATCAAGTCGAGGCTGCGAGAGCTGCTGGACGCGGGAGCGGTGACCGAGCAGGACGTCAAGGATGTTGGCGGCGGAAAGTTGATCGCAAAAGTGAAAGATGCGGATGGCAATGCAATCGGGCTGACGCAATCGCCCTGAGCAGTGAAGCCGGTGGCGAAGGTGGCCCGCCTACCTGATGGGCCTACTCTGAGTAAGCCCACGAGGACTGCCAAGCAGTCGCCGCGGCCGCACGTCGCGGACAGCAGCGATCTGATCCGCGTTCACGGCGCGCGCGAGAACAACCTCAAGGACATCAGCGTCGAGATCCCGAAACGCCGGTTGACTGTGTTCACCGGCGTCTCGGGCTCGGGCAAGAGCTCACTCGTGTTCGACACGATCGCTGCTGAGTCGCAGCGGCTGATCAATGAGACCTACAGCGCCTTCGTGCAGGGCTTCATGCCGACGCTGGCGCGCCCGGAGGTCGACCTGCTGGAGGGGCTGACCACGGCGATCATCGTCGACCAGGAGCGGATGGGCGCCAAC
>JBDUAO010000197.1:0-3294 GCA_040004595.1 Candidatus Dormiibacterota bacterium
GTCGGGTCGACTGAGGTCTGGTGCTCGGTCCACTCCGTGCCGCACTCGCATCGGTGAAACAGGTACCGGTCCGTGTGCGAGCGATAGAGATAGACCGAAGCCTCCTGTAGACGGCGTCCACAGGCACACTTGCCCTTGTCTGGTTCCAGCTTTGACCTTTGCAATGACGTAATCCTTGACCTGTATAACGAACCAGATTGCAGTTTCGTTGCGCGGATGCTACACCGCAGGACCTGGGTTTGTACCCCGTTATATCCAGAGATAGGCGCTACCCGGCGGAATTCAACTCCGCCACCAGCGTCTTGAGGTCTCGCAGGCGCTCTGTGCGCGCCGCGTGCTCCAGCGTCTGGTACTGAGAAAGGACGTCCACGAAACCCTCGCCGACGTCGTAACCGTGGCGCCGGAGCAGGTCCCGACCTTGGTCGCCGAGACGGGCCAGCACCTCGCGCACCTTGCTGTCGGGCCCGAAGGCGTCAGGCACTGGGCGGCGGCTCGAGCTTCCGCAGCATCACGCGGTGGCCGTGCCAGTGGTCGGGCACCTCGACAGGATCGTCACCCGTGTAGCTCAGCTCCAGGCACCAGATGCCATCGACTTTGATCGGCGCGACGTTGAACTTGGTTTTCACACCGCGTCTCTGCAAGTCCTGGAGTAGGGCGACGCCATAGAGCAGCAGGGCGCCCGGGAGATTGATCGTGTTGATGCGGCCGCCTTCGCTGGAGCCGTCGACGCCAGACGTGCGCGAGCCGAGGCTGTGGGTCACGTCGACAAGATTAGCCGCTCACGAAAGCGGCTTCCGGTGATTCAACGCCGCAAGGATCGCCTCGACCGTTCCCTCGTAGCCGAGGCGCCCGGTGTCCAGGACCAGGTCGTAGTGCGCTGCCAGGTTCCGGTCATGTCCGTAGACTTGCTTGATGTATGCGGTCCAGTTCTCGTCAGCCTGCTTCAAGCGACGCCTCGCCTCTTCCTCGGACAGACCAAATCGCGCCATCACGACCTTGACCCGCACCGGCTCGGCAGCGCGCAAGAACACATGCAAGGCGCCCTCGAAGTCACGGAGGATGTACGCGCCGCCGCGGCCGACGATGACGACGTTGCCGGAGCGCGCCGCCTCCTGAATGACATGCTGGGTGATCTCGAGAACGGCACGCCGTGTATCGAACACGGGGTCCACGTTGGGCGGATTCCAGGCCGCGGTTTCGGGCGGGATCATGGGCTCGCCACTCGCCGAGCCTAGGGCCATGAGGAGCCGGTGGAGCAACGACCCCGGTTGCTCGTCCTCCGCCTCGACCTCTTCTTTGGGAAGCTGGAGTCGGTGGGCGACCTCGTCGATCAGCTGTGATTCGAGAACGTCAACCTTCAGCCGTTGGGCAAGCATCTCGCCCACCGTCTTCCCCCCGGCTCCGAACTGGCGGCCAATCGTGATGACCGGCATCTCGGGTCAAATCTACTTCACCAAGCGGCCTCGTACGACTGGACTAATTTTGTGACGGAGCCGTCCCGATGGACGATCGAGATTGTGGCCTTGAGATCCGGGCCGCCGAGCGTGATGTCGGCGAGTGCGAAATCACGTCCGTTGGGCTGGGCCGCGATGGCGAATGCAGCGGGATCAGCGAGGTCGCGCTGCCACAACGTCGATCCGGTGCTCCAATTCAGGATCTTCAGGGCACTCAGATGCCCACTTTGCGGCAGCGAGTAGTAGACCAATACGAGCGCCCCATCCCCGCTGAACCGAGTGATCTGGACCGATGGGTCAAGCTTCTTCACGACCTGCCAATCGGAGACTCGACGGATGACGGTTGATGTCGCACCCTGGTTAACGTCCGGCGAGTCGAGGCTCTGCCCCTGGGCAGAGCTCTCCGCTACATAAATCCCATCTGGGCTGGCGACTACAGATGACAGGCGACCCACTGCCGATAATGTGTGATGGGCAAGCACAGTGCTGTCAGATAGCCTGACCACCCACAACTCGGCCGGCCAGGCAATCACTGTTCGCATGGCTATGGCGACATCGTTTTTGAAGCTGCACGCTGCGAGCCTGATTCCTGACTGCCCGATTCCAGGATCCCGAGCGATTACCGCCCCCGGCCGCAAAGCCTTGCCTGGCAACTGCGTTTCCAGGCGCCACACGTAGGTTGAGCTGAGCGTCAGCACGCATTGGTGCTGGCTGTCATCGGCCCACATCGCTCCGACCCGACCCGTCGGTCCGCTCTCGGTGACGACCGGATGGCCAAGTCGATCAAGAAATGGCCCCCCCCCGCCTTTGTACGTTCCCCCGACCTCGAATCCCGACCCGTCCGGCGACATCTTGACCGCCGACGGATCTTGCGCAACCTCCGGCGTCAACTTCACCGTTCCGCGAGGTTGGCCCGACCAATCGAAGCCAATGAGCCACGACGGGTTGTTCGAGTCGTGGACGTACAACAGCTGCACTCCGACTGGCGGCGGCCCGTAGTCCGCTGCCGGAGTTGCTCGTGGGGTCGTGGCGGGCACGCTGGATTTGGGGCCGAGGCGTGTCGACATCAAGCCCGCCACCACCAGGACAGCCATCACCGCAGCGACGGCAGCAGCAATCCATTGGAGGTTGCGTGGTGGACGCGATTGCGTGGCCGCCGCCCCGCTGAGGTTGCTCCGCAGGCCGCCGGGAACCGGGTGGGCTGCCTGCTCCTTCTCAAAGGCTGCTCGAATCTCGGAGCGCAGGTCGTCCATCAGTCCATCTCCAGTCCGGGGCGAAGCTTCTTCGCCGCCCGGTACACGCGTGTCTTGGCTCCGCCGGCGCTCAGACCTAGGACCGTGCCAATCTCCTCCATCTGCAGGTCGAGGTAGAAGTACAGGAAGAGAGCGAGGCGGTCCTCGCGCGGCAGCTTGGCGAGCGCGCGGTCGATGTCGACGGATTCCGTTGCGGCGTCCCCTCCACCGGAGTCGATCTCCGGGACGCGGATCACCGACCACCAATGCGTGCGCCGCAGGCTCCGGCACTGATTCGCCACGATGGCAAGGAACCAGCTCCGCGCGGCTTCGCCTTCGTGCAGCTGCCCAAGCTTGCGCCACGCCTTGAACGCAGCCTCTTGCACCGCGTCGTGCGCTTCGTCGGGGTTGCGGAGGATGGCCAGTGCGGTGCGGTAGCCGGCCTCCAGATGGGGGCCGATCAGGGCATCGAAGTCGGCCTCGCCGCTCTGTGTACGACTCACTGCGAGCTGTTGCATGACACCGTCGTCAATAGAGACGCCGGCAAGCCTGGTTTGGTTTCAGCTACTCCAGGTAGTCGCGGAGCTTTTTGGAGCGCGACGGGTGGC
>JBDUAO010000087.1:0-11078 GCA_040004595.1 Candidatus Dormiibacterota bacterium
ATATGATACAAACAGATGTTCGCCTAGTCAAGGTTTTGGAGCTATTAATTCACCCAAACCCAGCTATTTTTATCGAACTTATCTGAGCCCGTCGCGCCAACACCACCCAGCGTGCCAGCACCCTCCTGGCGCCGCTGCCGCTCCCCTCATCCCAGCCCGTAACCCGTGTCGCCTTACCACCCAGCGTCCCGGCATCCTCCCGACGCCGCTGCCCTCATCCCAGTCTTTTAATTCGCGTCGCCTTACCACCCGGCGCCCCGGCATCCTCCCGACGCCGCTCCCCTCATCCCAGCCCGTAACCCGCGTCGCCCAACCACTAGCGCGCCTCTCGCTCCCCTCATCCCAGCCTTTAACAGGCGTCGCCCTGCCACCAAGCGGCGCTCCAGCACCGCGTGCCGCCAGCTCGTCAGGCTGACGGGCTCATCAGTGCAAGCAGGTTGACCACACGTATCAGGAACATCGCGGCGCACACGATTCGGATAAGCAGCCCGACCCAGCCCCATCGCCCCACGAACCAGAACACCAGCCCCAGCATCCCAAGGAAGGCCAGGTTGCCCAGATAGAAGCCGGCAGTGAAGTAGCCGTCCATGGTGTTATCCGCCTTGACGTGACCCGCTGCAGGAAATTGCGCTAGCGGGAGGCGGCCGAGATCAACAAACCCGAGTCGAGGATCAGGTTCGCCGCGTTCAAGATGATCCCGATGGCGGCGCGGTTCTTTCGAATACCGCTCCTCCAGCCCACCACGCCGACGATCAGACCCGTCACGAACACGACGACTCCGACCACGATCAACCCCCGGTTCGCGATCGATATCAACGCTCCGACGATCGAGATGAGGATCGAGGCGGTCGACCAGTCAAATCCCCGCCGGGGAGGGGGTGGCGCCACGCGGAAAACTATAGGTGGCTCGACCCGGCGCACCTAACATGACGGCTATGCATTTCGTGCTCGTACACGGTGCGTATCACGGCGCCTGGTGCTGGGACATGCTTCGAACGGAGCTCGAGGCCAAAGGCCACGCTACAAGCGCAGTTGACCTGCCGAACGAGGATCCCGACGCAGGCGCCGAACGCTACGCGGAAGTGGTCCTCGCAACAGTTAACGAGACGCCCGAAGCGATCGTCCTCGTCGGCCACTCCCTGGCAGGGCTGACGATTCCGATCGTCGCCGCGAGAACCAAAACACGAATCGCGATTTATCTGTGTGCCCTTCTGCCCCTCCCAGGCCTCAGCTTCGATGCCCAGCACGCCGATAACGACGCCGGGTTCACCCCGTCCCAAACGCCCACGGAACATCGCGACGGCAGCGTCTCGTGGCCTGAGCGGGCAGCCGTCGAGATCTTCTACCACGACTGCGATCCGGATCTAGCCCTTGCCTCGGCACGAAAGCTGCGCCGTCAGCAGTGGGGGATCACGCACGAGGTGACACCGCTCCGCGAATGGCCACCCACTCCAGCTGCCTACATCATGTGCACTGATGATCGCGCGGTTTCCCGAGCGTATTCGTCACGCGCGGCACGCGAGCGATTACAAGTCGAGGCGATCGAGATGCCCGGCGGGCATTCGCCCTTCCTGTCCCGGCCAAGAGAATTGGCCGCACAAATGCTGTCGCTGGCAGGCTCGTGAGATTCGATCCATCCTGCCGGGTGGAATGGAATGACTGCAAACGTTGGTAGTCTCTTGATGTTGAGCAGCTCATATCACGACTTCAACCGAACTCTTATCGACCATCTCCGTAAGAACGCCGGCAAGGCCCCGGCCGGCCCGTTTGAAGGACGTTCCCTGGTGATCCTCACCTCCCAGGGCGCCAAGTCAGGCACGGTGCACGAGAGCCCGATCGTCTACTCCCGCGACGGCGACAAGTACGTGATCGTTGCCTCTAAGGGTGGCTCCCCGACGAACCCCAGCTGGTATCACAACCTGAAGGCCCATCCCGAGGTGACCGTCGAGATCGGCGGCGAAAAGTTCAGGGCTCGCGCCCACGAGGCGAGCGATGACGAATACGAGCGCCTCTATCAGAACCACGCCAGCAAGATGCCGGCTTTCAACGAGTACCGCCTGAAGACCACTCGCCACATCCCCGTCATGGTGTTGGAGCGCATCGATCCCAAATAGCGGCACGTCGGCGTCGGTCTCCCTTCGTCAGTTGAATCGCTGGACCCTCTCGCGCCAGATGCTTCTCGAACGGACTGACGTCGACGCCGTCACCGCAATCGAGAGGCTCGCCGGCATGCAGGCTCAGTACTCGCCTTCTCCCTACATCGGCCTCTGGTCGAGGTTGCGCGATTTCAAGCGCGACGAGCTGGAGACCGCGCTCGCGGATAACCAGGTCTTCAAGGCAACTCTCATGCGCGGCACCCTTCATCTCGTAAGCGCGAGACAGTTCGACGTGTACCGCATTGCAACCCAATATCCAACCCATATCTGGTCGGACGGGCTGAAACAGCTCATTGATTCCGGCGTCGATGTCGATGCGCTTCGCAGCGAAATCCTGGCGGCCCTCGATGTTCGCGCTCTGAAGAAGCCCGAGTTGCAGAAAGCATTTCGTCATCGCATCCCTGCCGACCTTCCTGATTGGGTCGCGTTCAGCGTCGTGGTGGTGGTCGGCGCAACGATGAACGTCGCCGAGGACGCCCGCTTTGGCCACTTCGCCGGCTCACGATATCGCCGCGCGCCACTGCCCGAGGCCGACCCCGCGGATGCGATGCGCGCAGTCGTCGAGTCCTACCTTCGCGCCTTCGGCCCCGCGACCCGCGGCGACCTGTCCGGGTGGCTCGGGCGTCCTGTCAACGCCTTCGCGACAGCGCTCGAATCGCTCGACGTCCTCACCTTCATGGGGGAGGATCGCCGCACTTACCTCGACCTGCCCGACGCGTCGCGCCCCAACGAGGAAGTCTCTGCCCCGATCCGCCTCCTGCCCAAGTGGGACAACCTCCTCCTTGCGCATGAGCGCCGCGAGCGCGTCATCCCTGAAATGCACCGGAAGACGGTCATCCGGAAAAACGGCGACGTACTTCCCACCTTTCTGGTCGACGGCGCGGTCGCCGGCTCATGGGACGCCCCCCTCAAAGGAAGGGCGCTCATGACGCTCACCAGCTTCGAACCGCTGGCCGCCCGAGATCGCAAGGCAGTCGAACGCGAAGCCGAATTGCTTCTGGCCTGGCTTCGTCCTGAAGCAGGCACGCGAGAGCTCAAGTGGAGCGAATGAGTGGCGACCCCGCTGCAAACCGGTTAACCTTCGGCCCGGTGCCGAGTTGAACCACCTGTGGCAGCGCTTCCTGCTGGCTAGCTCGTTGATCGTCGGCCTCTTCATCGGGGTGGCGACCACCGTATTCGGCTACAGCAACCTCGTGACGGTTGACGTCCACTGGTCGATCTTCCACCTCAACGGCATCCCTCTCTGGACCGTTGCTGTGGTGCCTCTGGCCCTCGTCCTGATCGCCGGGACTCTCTATCACTGGATGGACGGCCTGCACCACTTCACGGAGCATATGCGCCACCGGCGCCGGGTCCACGAGCTCGAGGCTGAGGTCGCCTCGCTTCGCGCCCACATCGACCAGCTGCTCGAGATGCCGGAGCACTCGACCTCGAAGCTGCCCGACCGGATTGCGACCACCGCTCTGCCGGCCGCCGGCAACGGGGCAACCGATATCACAAGCGTCGACCTGGCGAGCAGCGAGGTCGAACCGGTGCAGGTCGTCAGCAGCAAGAAATCACGTCCGGTACAGCGCAAGCGCCTGGCGACAGAAATCGCAGACGGAGCATCGGAACCGGGGCCCGACACATCCGATTCTGACCACCTCGTCGAGAACGGCCAGCCTGTGGAATCAAGCGACGCCATCGAGCGGGAGTCCTAGGCCGAATGCCCAACCGACGCCGCGCAGGCCGCCTGGTCGTTCCCTCGCAACGTCCGCCCGCCGACAAGATGCTGCTCGAGCGCAGCACTATCGAGGAGCTGGCGCATCACGCAGACCCGTGGCGAGTGCTGCGCATCCTGTCCGAGTTTGTCGAGGGCTTCGACGCGCTCAACGAGGTTGGGCCTGCGGTCACCGTCTTCGGCTCCGCGCGCGCGACCGCTGACGATCCGTACTACGCCGCCGGCCGCGCCCTGGGCGCCGCGCTCGCCAAGCGTGGTTTCGCGGTGATCACGGGCGGTGGCCCGGGCATCATGGAGGCTGTCAATCGCGGCTGCCAGGAGGCGGGCGGCCTCTCGGTCGGCTGCAACATCGAGCTGCCCGACGAGCAGGAGCTGAACGCGTACGTCGACCTGGGCGTCGAGTTCCGCTACTTCTTCGTTCGCAAGAACATGTTCGTCAAGTACGCCCGCGGCTTCGTCATCTTTCCCGGCGGGCTGGGAACGCTCGATGAGCTGTTCGAGTCGCTGACCCTCGCGCAGACCGGCAAGATCGAGCACTTCCCGATCGTGCTCTTCGGCACGGAGTACTGGACGGGCCTGCTGGACTGGATGCGCAAGATCGTGCTCGGCCGCAAGGCCATCTCACCGCAGGACATGGACCTGATGACTCTGACCGACGATCCCGAGGAGGCCGCCGCCATGGCGACCAGGCCGCTGCCGGGCGGTATCGATGAACCGCGCGAGGATCCCGGCGAGCCCGAGGTCAAGGCGTCGCGATAGCCGAGGTTTCGCCGACCGACTTTTTCTTCCTGACCGATGGTGGCCAGACCGCCGACTCGGTCGCAGCAAGGGTGGCCGGATTTCTCGATGGAGCGACCAAGACCATCGACATCGCCATCTACGACCTGCGGCTCGAAGCCGGCCCATCGGCCACTGTTCTCTCATCATTCAGCGCGGCGCTGAAGCGCGGCGTCACTGTGCGCTTGATGTTCAACCACGATCATCCGGACACCATCCCCGTGCCGCCCCCCGGACAGGTGGACTGGGCGTTCATCGATCAGCTGAAGGCGTTGGGTATTGCGACGAAGCCGGTTGAGGGTGTCCCCGACCTGATGCATCACAAGTACGTGGTTCGCGACACAGCGACGCCGCGGGCGGCGGTTCTCAGCGGTTCGATGAACTGGACGAATGATTCCTTCACTCGTGAGGAGAATGTGTCTTTCACCATCGCGTCGCCAAATGTCGCTGCCGACTACACACGAAACTTCGAGGAGCTGTGGCAGCGTCCGGTGGTGGCGACATCCGGGCGTTTCACGACGCAGTGGTCGACACTCGCAGACTCCACCAGGCTGCGAACCTACTTCTGTCCGGGGCGTGGGGTGAAGCTTTCACACGCGATCGCCAAGTCGATTTCTTCAGCGAGGGTGCGGCTGCGAATCTGCTCACCGGTGATCACCTCAGGCCCCATCCTGGGCGCGCTGGGGGACGCATGCCTGCATGGCGAGGCGGACATCTCCGGTGTGTACGATGCGACTCAGATGGATGAGGTCCAACGCCAGTGGGCGAACCAGGCGACAGCGTCTTGGAAGACGGAAGCTTTTCAGAGCATCGTGAAGGCGGTGCACTTTGGTTCCAAGCGCTCTGTCCCGTATTCGAAGGGCTCCGTGCATGACTTCATGCACGCAAAGATCCTGGTCGCCGACGACTTCGTGTACTCGGGTAGCTTCAACCTGTCCCACAGCGGCGAGCAGAACGCTGAGAACGTGGTCCAGTTCGAGAGCCCGAAACTCGCCAACCTTTGCGCCGCCTACATCGACGCGGTTGCGGCCCGGTATGGCGGCCGCCCCCTGACGGGAAGCTGACCATTCCGAGGTCGCGGTATCTCTGGGGAGGCGCGCTCGTTGCTGCACTGGTGGTCGGTGCAGTGCTGATTGCACTGCCTCGGTTGCAGCCGACGACAGGCACGCTGCTCGTCATTGGCAGCGGCAAGACGGCGGGCTCGATCGCACCGATGTCGTTGCAGATGCACGGCCGTGCGGGATGGATCGCACTCGGCCAGGTCTCGGGCTCGGTCCCTGCCGCGCCAGATCAGCGCGAGCTGCTCGCGTTGCCAGTGGCGGTCGGCTCATACGACGGAGTGCGTGTTGGCGAAGACCAGGCGACGTTGCCGCTGGTCGTGACGGCGGGTCAGGTCGAGCCGATCCTTCTTGGCCTCGAAGCCGGTCATCTGCTGCCTGGTGGCGCCTACGCCGGCAACGACCAGGTGAATCTCGGCCTCGGCGAGCTGTCGGGCAAGTTTGTGGCGATGCCGCAATTCAGCCTTCAGGATGAGCAGGGACGCGCATTCGACAGCGACGCCACTGCAGGCAGCGACCTTGTCATCGCGGCCTTTCACACGACATGCCACCAAACGTGCCCGCTCTACACCGCGCTGTTCTTCCAGCTGCAGAAGCACCTGCCGCCGGGCGTCATGCTCGCCGAGGTAACGACAGACCCCGGCTCCGACACGCCGTCCGTTCTCGATGCCTACCGCAAGAGCATCGGGGCGAGCTGGACGTTCGCCACGGCCTCACCGGACGCCCTCGCCGCGTTCTGGAAACCGTTCGGCGTTCAGCTGGCAACCGGGGATAGCCACGTGTCGACCCTGGCGCTCGTCGACCGGCATGGTTATGTGCGTCTTGTCTATCGCGGCGTGCCTGATGTCGGCAACGACATCGGTCCGGCGCTCGTCACGACTCTCGGCGCTGATGGTTTGAGGGAGCTCGCGTCGCACGGCGACGGCTGGGGCGCGGGGAGCGTGCTGGAGTCTTTGCTGACCATCACCGGGCCTGAGCAGGTGGCGACAAATGGAGGAGGCCGCGCTCCGAGCTTCACCATCATGAGCACCGACGGCAGCCGGGTCGCGCTGGCCGACCTCGCGGGACGCCCGCTCGTGATCAACTTCTGGGCGAGCTACTGCCCGCCGTGCCGAGCCGAGATGCCTTTGCTCCAGCGGCGCGTCACCGGCTCGAGCGACGTCCGCCTCGTGCTCATTGACGAGGGCGACAGCGCCCAATCGGCGCGCGAATTCCTGAGCGCCGCAGGGATCCAGCAGTCCGCGCTCCTCGACTCGAACCTGGCGGTCGGGCGCGCCTACGGTGTGGTTCCTCTTCCGACCACCGTCTTCGTGCGTGCCGATGGATCGATTGCGGGACGTCAGGTGGGGGAGCTGGACGATCGTGTTTTGGCCGCTTGGCTGTCCACTCTGACCACTAAGTAGACTTCCCGTTGGTGTCTGGGGAGGGCCTTTTTCGCCGGCTTGCGGTGGTGACCGCCCTCTTCGCCTATCTCCAGATCGCGCTCGGCGGCCTCGTTCGCGTCTCGGGGTCCGGCCTCGGTTGTCCCGACTGGCCCCTGTGCAACGGTCGTCCTTATCCGCCTGCCAACGTGCACTCGATCATTGAGTACTCGCACCGTGCGGTCGGCAGCGTGACCGGCATATTGATCATCGCCACCGTCGTTATGGCGTGGGTCGTGTTTCGAAAGCGCCGACCGCTGGTCGCGTGGCTGGCGACCGCATCGTTGATCGGCGTCGTGGGGGAGGGGATCCTTGGCGGCATCGTCGTGGCCAAGGAGCTATCACCCTGGCTCGTGGTCGTGCACCTCGGCCTAGCGATGATCATTCTCGGTTTCCTCGTCGCGGCTGCGGTGACAGCGATGCCGTCGTCCGACGGCGTCTCGGATCTCAACTTCCGGCGCCTCGCGATCATCGGGGCGGCAGCGACCTACGTGATGATGCTGACCGGCTCGACGGTGGTCGCAAGCGGTGCTGACGAAAGCTGCCACTCATGGCCGTTGTGCGGCGGCGGTTTCGCTTTTGATTTCTCGGGGGTGAACGCCTACACCATGCTTCACCGCGGTTCGGTGTTCGTCGTCGGGCTCCTGCTTCTGCACATACTGTCGAAGGCACTGATGCGATTCCGCGACGTGAGGGGGATGCGGCTGGTTTCAGGCGTGGCGATCGGGGCTCTGGTTTTGCAGATCGGCGTCGGCGCGGGATCCGCGGTCGGCGGCGGCGCCCCCTTCGACGGTCTCCATGTCGCCATCGCGAGCCTTGTGTGGTCGAGCGTGCTGGCGACCGCGCTTCTCACCCTGCCACGGAAAGATAGGAACGTCGCGCTCTCGCGCCTGGAAGTCGACAGGACATCGGCATGAACGCGGTGGCCACGCTCGGCCGCGGTCCGCTCGAGACGCTCCGAGACTACGTAAGCCTTCTCAAGCTGCGCATCGTCGTGCTGCTCGATGCCACAGCGGTGGGCGTGATGATTCCCGCGACCCACGGCCATCCGCGCCTGGTCCCTGTGCTGGCGGTGCTCGCCGGCGGCACGCTCGCCGCAGGCGGTGCGCATGCGATCAACTGCTGGTTCGACCGTGACATCGATGCGGAGATGAATCGCACCCGGCGCCGGCCACTTCCGGATGGACGCATTCCTGCATGGCATGCTCTGGCGCTCGGGATCGTCCTCAATGCGCTCGCATTCGCGGTTCTCTGGTGGGGGGCCAACCTGCTGGCCGCATCCCTGGCGGTGCTCGGCACATTGATCTACGTGTTCGTCTACACGGTCTGGCTCAAGCGAACGACCCCTCAGAACATCGTCATCGGCGGCGCCGCCGGAGCAATTCCTCCGCTGGTCGGTTGGGCCGCGGCCACGGGGCGCCTGGACCTCACGGCCTTCGCGCTGTTCGCAGTGATCTTCTTTTGGACGCCGCCGCATTTCTGGGCGCTGGCGCAGGTGATCAAGGCCGACTACGCGCGCGCCCGTATCCCGATGCTCCCGGTGGTCTCCGGTGAACAAGCAGCGAAGAGGCAGAGCGTCGGCTACGCGGTCCTCACCGCCATCGTCAGCATCATCCCGTCCTTCACCGGGTTCGCGGGCGAGGTCTACCTGGCCGGAGCCGTGGTTCTTGGCGTCGGGCTCGTGGGCATGACCGTGCTTGACCTGGCTGGAAAGCGCTGGACCAGGCGTCTCTTCGCTTATTCGCTGGTGTATGTCGCGCTTCTCTTCGGACTGTTCGCCGTCTCGCCCTTCTTACCCTGATGGCCGCCTTCGGCCCGATCGTCAGCCCGGAGTGGTTGCGCGAGCACATCGATGACCAGGACCTGCGCGTGATCGATTTCCGCTGGTACCTGATGGGCGGCAAGGGGCGCGACGCTTATGCGCGAGGGCACATTCCCGGCGCCGTCTTTGTCGACCTGGAGGCGGTGACGGGAAAGGTCGGGGGAGGGAGGCACCCGCTGCCGACCGGCGAGCAATTCGAGAAGGAGATGCAGAAGGCCGGTATCGACCCGCGCACCAAGGTCGTTGCCTACGACGACGCCGGCGGTTCGATCGCGTCGCGCCTGTGGTTCCTTCTCCGCCTCTTTGGCCACCCGGCGGAGGCGGTGCTCGACGGCGGGCTGGCGGCGTGGGGAGGACCGCTGGAAACTCAGGAATCTGTGGCCGCGCGGGGTGCGTTCCGCTGCAGCGAACCGGACTGGTCGGGGACTCTCGATTACGAGGACGTCCGCAAGCTGGCCAGCGTGCCGATCATCGACGCGCGGGCGGGCGAGCGGTACCGCGGCGAGAAGGAACCCGTCGATCCAAAGGCGGGCCATATTCCTGGCGCCCGGAGCGCTCCGTGGGCCGAGAATCTGGGTCCCGATGGAAGATTCAAGTCAGGCGAGGAGCTGCGAAAGCGATTCGCCGACCTCGGCATCGGCGATGAGAACGGCGCAGTCGTCTACTGCGGCTCGGGCGTGAATGCGACCCACGATCTGCTTGCCATGGAGCTGGCAGGAATCAAGAACGGAAGGCTTTACGCAGGCTCGTGGAGCGACTGGTCATCGCGTGATGCGCCAGTGGCCACCGGCAAAGACCCCGGTTAGGCGATTAGGATTTCACGATGAT
This sequence comes from Candidatus Dormiibacterota bacterium, assembly GCA_040004595.1. GTDB lineage: Bacteria > Chloroflexota > Dormibacteria > Dormibacterales > Dormibacteraceae > Palsa-872. The sequence goes on from JBDUAO010000087.1 coordinate 9,783, forward strand.
CCTCAAGGGGAAGAAGATCGTGATCGCCGGCATGAGCGACCGCCGCAGCATCGGCTACGCGATTGCGGTCGAGGCCCAGAAGGAAGGCGCAGAGCTCCTTCTCACCAGCTTCGGCCGGATGATGACGATCACGCAGATGACCGCCAAGAAGCTGAACCCTGTGCCGGACATCCTGGAGATGGACGTCAGCAAGCCCTCGGACATCGCCGCCGCTGTCGAGGAGACAGGCAAGCGGTGGGACAGGGTCGACGGGCTCGTTCACTCGGTCGCCTACGCGCCCCCCGATGCGCTCGGCGGAAAGTTCCTGACGACGCCGTGGGAAAGCGTGGCAACCGCGATCCAGGTCAGCGCTTTCTCGTTCAAAGAGCTGGCGGCCGGATTCCTGCCCCTGATGAGAAAGCACGGGGGCTCCCTCGTCACCCTCGACTTCGACAACTCGACCCAGGCGTGGCCGAAGTACGACTGGATGGGCGTGTCCAAGGCTGCCCTGGAATCCGTCACCCGCTACCTCGCCCGCGACCTCGGCCGCTACAAGATTCGCGCCAACGCGATCTGCGCCGGCCCACTGGCCACGCTGGCGGCCAGCGGCATACCCGGTTTCAAGGACTTCGAAGAGGTGTGGTCCCTGCGGGCCCCGATGGGGTGGGACCTGCAGGACAGGACGCCGGTGGGCCGTGCCGCATGCGCCTTGCTATCGGACTACCTGAACATGACCACAGGTGAGCTAGTGCACGTCGACGGGGGCTATCACGCGATGGGGGCTGACCTACCTCCAGCCGACTGATACAACATCTTGTGTCGAGTCGCTTACAAGGCCCCAACATCCTGCTAGGCTCTTCCCAAAATCGGTTCGCGTGCGGAATCCCTTTGGGAGGAATGCGATTTGCGGGAGTGCCTGGTGATCTACGTGGACGCCGCTCTCGACAGGAACGGCCGGGCTGGATGTGGCCTGGCCGTTTTTGTCAGGGGTCGCGCCGTTTACACAGAGTCGTTCGGCTTCTCTCATTCCGGCGGCTCAGCCCAGCTCGAGGCCCATGTCTGTGCAGGCGCGCTGGACCTGGCAGCGGCGCGGTGGCCCTACCACCGGGTCATCGTCAGGACCGACTGCGCGCCGGTGGTACGCAGCAGGGTGCCATCGAGCGACAGCTTTCGGATCGCCGTCCACGAGGTTCGAGAACGCTGCCGGCGCGGCTGGCGAGTCGTCAGGTATGTCAGCCGCAAGGCAAACCCAGCCCATGAGCTGGCGCGCGAAGGATTGAAAAGCCTGTCGCGGCAACCGGTTCTCGCCGCGGCCTA
>JBDUAO010000011.1:0-34197 GCA_040004595.1 Candidatus Dormiibacterota bacterium
AGGGATGTTGCCGTGCTTTCTCGCCGGCCTTTCCACCGTCTTGCGCAGGCACAGCTCTAGGCCGCGCAGCAGCTCGCGCCGAGTCTCGCGCGGCTCGATGACGTCGTCGATGTACCCGCGCTCGGCGGCCACGTAAGGGTTGGCGAATCGAGCCGTGTATTCCGCGACCAGCTCCTTGCGGCGGCCGGCGGCGTCGGGGGCAGCGGCCAGGTCTCGCTTGTAGATGATGTTCACCGCCGCCTCCGGACCCATGACAGCGATCTCTGCGGTCGGCCAAGCGAGGTTCAGGTCGGCGCCCATCTGCTTGGGCGACATCACGCAGTAAGCCCCGCCGTAGTCCTTGCGGGTGATCACTGTCAACTTCGGCACCGTCGCCTCCGCGTACGCGTAAAGGAGCTTGGCGCCGTGGCGGATGATCCCGCCGTGCTCCTGGTCGCGCCCTGGCAGGTAGCCAGGTACATCGACGAACGAGATGATCGGGATGCCGAAGGCATCGCAGAAGCGGATGAAGCGCGCCGCCTTGACCGAGGCGTTGATGTCGATGGCGCCGGCGAGCACCTTGGGCTGGTTGCCCACGATGCCGACCACATGGCCACCGAGCCGTCCGAGCCCAACGACGATATTTGGCGCGAAGAAGGGCTGGATCTCGAAGAACTCGCGGTCGTCCAGCACTCGCGAGACAACCTGGCGCATGTCGTAAGGCTTGTTGGGTGCCTCCGGCACGATCGTCTGCAGCTCTGGGTCTGCGCGCTCGGGATCATCGGTCGTCGGCACGAACGGCGGCCGCTCGCCGTTGCTCGATGGCAGGAAGGAGAGCAGCTTTCGGACACCCGCCGCACACGCTTCCTCACTCCGCGGCAGGAAGTGCGCCACGCCTGACGTGGCGTTGTGGACGTCGCCTCCGCCGAGCTCATCGAACGAGACATTCTCGCCGGTGACGACGCGGATCACCTCCGGGCCGGTGATGAACATGTAGCCCTGGCCGGCGACGATGAAGATGAAGTCAGTGATTGCAGGCGAGTAGACAGCGCCACCCGTGCACGGCCCCGCGATGACGCTGATCTGCGGAATCACTCCTGAAGAGCGGACGTTGCGATAGAAGATGTCCGCATAACCCGCGAGGGCGACGACCCCCTCCTGGATGCGTGCACCACCTGAATCGTTGATCCCGATGATCGGCACGCGGTTGCGCAGCGCGAGCTCCTGGACCTTGACTATCTTCTCGGCGGTCACCTCGCCCAGCGAGCCGCCGTACACGGTGGCGTCGTACGCGTAAACCGCCACGGGCCGGCGATCGATCTCGCCGAACCCAGCGACCACGCCATCGCCGGCGATTCGCCTGTCCTCCATGCCGAAGCCTTGTGCGCGGTGGGTCGCGAAGACGTCGAGCTCCACAAACGAGCCCTCGTCCAGCAGCATCTCGATGCGTTCGCGGGCTGTCGCCTTGCCGGCCGCGCGTCGCTTGTTTTCTGCGGCGGTGTCCGCATGGAGAGCTTGATAGCGGCGCTTGCGGTACTGGTTGATCTTCTGCTCGGAGACGGTGGTCGCCACGCGCTCGGGCGCCTCGACCCCCTCCATCGTGGGCGTGGTGCGTCGAACGGGTGTAAGGCTTTTTGGTCTGCGGGCGGCCATACGGCATATGGTAGGCGCCGTGCCGAGCCGCCTCAGACAGGCTGCTGCTGAGATCCTGACGCGGCCCGCGCTCTATTGGGCACTCGCCGGCGTGTTCTGGCTTCGCGTCATTGTCCTTTCAGCCGTCGTGCCTCGCCGGCCCGACGCTGAGGGCATGTGGGAGGGCGCTCGGGCGTATCTGACCGACCCGTCACATCTGTATGACGCGGCGGCGGCCTACCTCGCCCAGACCCATGTCATAGCTCCGCCCGGCACCCTCGCCGCGTTTGTTAGCCCGCCTCCGGTCGCGCTCCTCGCGCTTCCCGTCGCCCTGCTTCCGCGAGGCATTGGCGTCGAGGTATGGACGGCGATTGATGCGATTGCGCTGCTGGCCGGCCTGCTGCTCCTTTACCAGACGCTTCGAATTACGAATCGGCTGGCGCAGCCGGCGTTCTGGCTCGTCGCCGCGTACTTCCCACCCCTGTTTGCCGACATCAGTGCCGGGCAGCGAGGCGGCGTGATACTGCTCGGGGCGATGGCCTCGATCTGGCTCGAGTCACGTGGGCCGGCCCTGGCAGGCGTGGTCGGGGGAATGGTCTCAGCCCTGAAGTACTACCCCGCCGCGATGGTGATCGGCGTGCAGCCGCCGCACCGCGTGCGGTACGCCCTGGCTCTTGGCATGGTGCTCGTGGCCGTCACGGTCTTGACATTCGCCCCGCTCGGCGCTGCGGGCGCCGTCTTCTACTTCCAGCATGTCCTCCTGCCGTCGCTCGCCTCCCACAACTCAGACTGCGCGTACGACTCGGTCCGCACGTTGTTCGCCCGGACCATCGGCGGCGAGCCCTACTTGTTGCCCAGCGGCGACGGCCTGATGACGGTCACGTCGCCCCTCCACCTGGCCTCGCTTGCCCTTGCTCTCTCTTACGCAAGCGCCGTGCTGTTTGCCGCGGGTGCCGCCTGGGCCGCATGGCGCAGTGGCTGGAACCCCGCCTACGGAATGGCCGTCGGCTTCGCGCTTGGGGCTTTGATCCCGAACGAGGTATGGCCCTACCAATGGTTGCCTTTGCTTCCACTGGTCTTGCTGGTGGCGGTGCGCGCGATCGAGAGGCGACGGTGGCTGAGCCTCGGCCTTCTGGGTGTGTGCCTGCTCGGGTTCTATCGCCAACCCTGCGACCTGGTCTTCCCGAACCTGTGGACGATTGCTGCAATTGGGGTCTTCGTGTTGGCGCTATGGGAGAATCGCCTTTTCCGGTATGAGGTCTCGTCGACCTCGGGTGATAAGTGAGGAAGGAAATGCATGGCGCTGAACGCTGAGGTCAGCTTCACGTGGGTGGGCCACGGGACCTGGAAGGTCCGAAGCGCCAAGTGGAAGGAAATCATCATCGATCCCTGGATCATGAACAATCCTGTCGCTCCCGAGAACTTGAAGAAGGTTGAGAAGTGCGACCTGATGCTCATCACCCACGGCCATTTCGACCACCTCGATGACGCGCTGGAAATTGCCAAGGCTCATAAACCAAAGGTCATCAGCAACTTCGAGATCACGAGCTGGCTTGGCTCGAAGGGCGTTGACGCATCGACGCTGATCGGTGGCAACACCGGCGGCACCATCGATGTCGACGGCATCAAGGTGACGCTGGTTCACGCCGAGCACTCATCCGGCATCACGGACGGCGACCACATCGTCTACGGCGGGAATGCGCACGGAATGGTGATCGAGTTTGAGAACGGGTTCACGATTTACTTTGCCGGCGACACCGACGTCTTCGGCGACATGGCCCTAATCGCAGAGCTGGGGAAGTTCGACGTGGCCTTTCTGCCGATTGGCGACTTCTACACGATGGGCCCTGCGCGCGCGGCCAAGGCTGTAGCCCTGCTTGGCGTCAAGACCGTGGTGCCGATGCACTTCGGCACCTTCCCGCCTCTCGTCGGCCGGCCTTCGGCCCTCCAGGGGCTGGTGGGCTCGGGTGTCGAGGTCCTCGACATCAAGCCCGGCGACATCCTCTGACATGGCTAAAAGGGGCCGTCGTAGACGTAACGTAATCGGGGCTTCAGCCGCCTGGATGGCAAAGGCAATCCGATCAGGGCGGATCTCCTCTGAGGAGATCGTCAGCGCACACATTGAGCAGATCGGGGCGATGAACCCGCATCTGAACGCCGTCGTGCGGACCGAAGGTCACAAGGCGCTGATCCAGGCCCGGGCTGCCGATCGTCACATCACGCGCGGTGCCAAGCTGGGGCCTCTGCACGGCGTGCCGTTCACCGTTAAGGACATCTTCGACACCGCCGGAGTGGTCACGACGGCCGGCTTGCGCAAGCTCGCGGACAACATCCCCACGCAAGATGCCACGGTGGTGGCGCGCTTGCGAGCCGCCGGCGCGATCATGATCGGCAAGACCAACTGCCCGCCAGGCGGCATCGGCGACGACAGCGCGAACTCGATGCACGGCGGCACTCGAAACCCGTACAACCTCCAGCGCTCTCCGGGGGGCAGCAGCAGTGGAGAGGCAGCGATCATCGCAGCCGGAGGCTCGCCAATCGGCATCGGCAGCGACTCGGGGGGCAGCATCCGGCTTCCGGCCCACTTCTGCGGGATCGCCGCCCTCAAGCCGACCACCGGGCGAGTTCCGAGCACCGGCGGGTATGAGCTGGTCGGCGGGCTCACAGACCCGCGCAGCCAGGTTGGGCCGATGGCCCGCTTCGTTGACGACCTGTGGCTGTTGCTACCGATCATGGCCGGGCCTGACGGCATTGACTCAGGCGTCGTTCCGATGCCTCTCGCCAAGCGCCTTGGCTCACTCAAAGGGTTGAAGGTTGCCTGGTATGCGGACGATGGCATCACCAAGCCGACCAGGGCGACGACCGCTGCCGTCAAGGCTGCAGCCAACGCCCTCCAGAAAGCTGGGTGCAAAGTCACGCAGGCGCGGCCGCCAGGCCTCGACGAGGCGCGGGAGGTGACGCTGGGTTATTGGGGGCGCAAGCGCATCGCCACCGAGCGCCTGTTCCTCCGCTGGGACGGCTTTCGAAGCAGCCTGCTCGCCTTTATGGCGGAATACGACATCATCCTCAGCCCGGTGGCGGCCGGCCCGGCGCCTGAATACGGGGCCAAGTCGAGGCTCGAGAACCAGTTCAGCTACACGATCCCTTACAGCCTGGGTGGCAACCCCTGCGCCGTCGTTCGGGCAGGCACCTCGCCCGAGGGTTTGCCCATCGGTGTGCAACTGGTGGCGCGAAATTGGTGCGACGACATTGCGCTGAGCGCTGCGAAGGCCATCGAGAAGGCTCTGGGAGGTTGGAAGGCTGCTAGCGTGATCCCGTGAAGTTCCGGTACTCGCGCTGGGACGGGACCCAGCGGCTGGAAGATCTAGACGCGGGCGACGTGCTCGATGCGCTCTCGGATGACCTCATGAACTACGGCGACCTGAACGCCGCTCTCCAGCGGCTGCTTCGATGGGGGTCGCCCAACATGCCTGGCCTCGAGCAGCTGCTCAAGCAGCTCCGGGAGGCGCGCGAGCGCGAGCTGAGCCGCTACAACCTCGATTCGACGGTGGAGCAGCTGCGCGAGAAGGTGCAGGACGTGATCGATACCGAGAAGAAGGGGATCGAGCGCCGCCTCAACGAGTCGGAGACCGCCGAAGCGAAGAAGCTGATGGAGCGCATTGCCCGCCAGCGCAACGAGCAGCTGGACCGGCTGCCAGACGATCTTGGCGGGCAGGTCAAGGGCTTGCGGGACTACGAGTTCGTCGACGACGAAGCGCGTCAGAAGTTCGACGAGTTGATGCAGGGCCTTCAGAAGCAGATGGTCGACCAGATGTTCCAGGGCATGAAGGGCTCGATCGAGCAGATGAAGGGGCAGGACCTATCTCGGGTCCGCGACATGGTGCGCGAGCTGAACAAGATGCTCGAGCAGCGAATGGAAGGCCGCACTCCCGACTTCAACGGGTTCATGGAGCGCTATGGCGACATGTTTCCGCCCGGGATCAACAGCCTCGACGAGCTGCTCGAACACCTGCAGCGGCAGATGGCGCAAATGCAGTCGCTCCTCCAAAGCATGAGCCCCGAAGCGCGCGAGGAGCTGCGCCAGATGATGGATGCGCTCCTCCAGGACGATTCGCTTCGCCTCGAGCTGGCCAGGCTCTCGGGCTTCATGCAGGCGATGATGCCGCCTTCAGAGCTGGCCGAGCGATATCCATTCTTCGGCGAGGATCCCCTCTCCATGGGTGAGGCCATGGGCCTAATGGAAAGGCTCCAGCAGATGGACCGCCTGGAATCGCAGCTCGAGCGCGGTAGCTTCCGGCCCGACGACGTCGACCGCTCCCTGGCACAGCAGTTGCTGGGCGATGAGGCGAGGCATGCGATCGACCAGCTTCGCAAGCTGACCGACGTGCTCGAGAAGGCGGGGTACGTGGAGCGCAAAGGCCGGCGCATGGAACTCACCCCGCGCGGCATGCGGCGCATCGGGCAGTCTGCGCTCCGCGACATCTTTGACCAGCTCAAGAAGAGCCGTACGGGGCAGCACCAGCTCTGGCGCGGAGGCCTCGGCAACGATGCTTCGGACGAGCTGAAGGACTACGAGTACGGCGACCCGTTCCTTCTCGACCTAAAGGAAACTCTCTTCAACTCGATCGTGAGGGAGGGGCCGAAGGTGCCGGTGAAGATGGATGCCAAGGACTTTGTCGTCCATCGAACGGAGCACGTTACGCAGGCGTCGACGGTCCTGATGATCGACATGAGCCGTTCGATGTTTCTCCGAGGCTGCTTCCTCGCCGCCAAGAAGGTTGCGATCGCGCTCGACTCGCTGATCCGGAGCCAGTATCCGCGCGACTCGCTGTACGTCGTGGGCTTCTCCAACTACGCGGTCGAGCTGAAGCCCCAGACGCTGCCGCAGCTTGCGCTCAACGATTATGTGTACGGCACCAACATGCAGCATGGGTTCCAGCTCGCGCGATCATTGCTCGCGAAGCACCGCGGAAACCGCCAGATCATCATGATCACGGACGGCGAGCCAACGGCCCACCTCGAGGACAACGGGCGAGCGTACTTCGCGTATCCGCCGACCTTCAAGACCATCCAGCAGACGTTGCGGGAGGTCAGGCGGTGCACCCGCGACCGTGTGGTCATCAACACCTTCATGCTCGAGCGCGGCCCGTACCTCACCGAGTTCATCAACCAGATGACTCGAATCAACAAGGGAAGGGCGTTCTTCGTGTCCCCGGACAGGCTTGGCGAGTACGTCCTGGTCGACTACGTGAGCGGCAAGCAGCGGCGGCGAGCGAGCTCGAAGCGCTCACGCATCGCCTAGTTTTCTTCACATTCTTAACAGCGAAGCTGGTGGCAAGATTCGGCCGAGAATCCCGCACATATCGCGTTTGAAATGATCCGATTTTGGGCATGAAAATCTAGTCGACCGGCTCTATACGAGGCGGTCTTTCGGAGGCGTGGCGGATAACCGCCCGCAAACATATGGGCGCGTTTTTCGTGCTCTTGAGCGTTGTAGTCCCCTCACTCGTAGGCGCCGTCGTGGCCGCGGCAATCATCGTGGTGGCCAGGTCGGTGATCGTGATCGGGCCGGCCCAAGTGGGACTCGTCGCCAAGCGGTTCTCGCGACGGCATAACACCACCGACACCCCGATCGCTTTCGAAGGAGAGGCGGGCTACCAGTCGGATCTGCTCATGCCTGGCGTTCGATTCAAGGTGTGGCCGACCTACACGGTGTCGAAATACCCGTGGGTGCAAGTGCCGGCGGGCGAGATCGGCGTCGTCATCTCCCAGCTCGGCGATAGGCTGCCAACGGGTGCCAAATCGGCTGTTTACCGGCCCGAATTTGGCAACTTCACCGACTTGCGCACATTTCTGGCCCACGGCGGCCAGAAGGGAGTCCAGCGTCCGGTGCTGCCGCCGGGCACCCTGATCCCGGTTCACCCGGTCGCGTTCCTGGTGGTCACAGCGACGAAGGCCTACGGGCTGCCGATCAACAGGCAGATGGTCAGCCGAGGCGCGCTTTCGGCTGAGTCATTCGGCTTGACGCCGCAGCAGCTGCGCGTCACCGTCATCGCCCCCGAGGGCGACCAGGATCTAGTGGGCATCGTGACGACGCTCGATGGCGACCCGCTCCCACCTGCCGATATCGCCGGCCGGATCGGTGGTTTCAGCGACATCGAAGCGCTCGAAGCTCAGGCGAACGTGTCTGACTCTGAGCTGATCGAGGCGCTTCTTGGGGCCAAGAACCAGCTCCACAACAACTACCAGGACTTCCAGGCATTTCTTGACGCCGGAGGCCGCATCGGCTTGCAGCACGACCCACTGCTGTATGGCGCCTACCTGCTCAACCCGTTCCTCGTGCGGGTCGAGGCGGCGCGGATGCTTGTCGTCAACCAGGGCGAGGTGGCCGTGATCAAGAGCTACGTCGGTCTGCCCACCCTTGACACCTCCGGGCCGGAGTTCAAGTTCGGTTCGATCGTCCAGCCTGGCCACCGGGGCATCTGGCGTGAGGCTCTGCGCACTGGCAAATATCCGTTGAATCCGCGGATCTACGCGGCCGAAAAGGTGCCGACGTTCATCCTGACGCTCAACTGGGCGGACGCCAGCTCGGTAGCTCACAACCTCGACGCGCAGCTAAGCCCGATCGAGGGTAAGAGCCGCGAGGGTTTCGTATTCACAATCGACCTGCAGGTCCAGATTCACGTGCCCGACACCAAGGCACCCAAGGTCATCTCCATGGTGGGTTCGATGCAGAACCTGGTCAACGAGGTCCTGCAGGCGGCCGTCGGCAACCATTTCCGAAATACGCTCCAGGGGCTGGAGGCGATTCGTTTCATCGAGACTCGAGACGCCGTCCAGGCGGCGGCGCTTGATGCAATTTCGCGATACCTCTCGGCATATGAGGTCGAGACGCGGGGTGTCTACATCCAGGACGTTGCGTTTCCCGAGGAGCTCGTCAATGTCCTCACCAGGCGGGAGATCGCGAACCAGGAGAAGGCCACCTTCGTGGAGCAGAAGGATGCTCAGATCGTACGCATCGACCTCGAGAAGGCGCGCGGCACTGCGGACATGCAAGCGGCGCTCGCCCAGGCGCAGGTGTCAGTCGAGATCAATCGCGCTCGTGCCGACGCGCGCAAGGCTGAGGCTGACGGCGAGGCAGCCTACGTCGAGTTGATCGGAGCGGCCGAAGGGTCACGCCGGCGGGCAATTGGCCTGGGCGACGCTGCGGCGACCGAAGCGCTTGGCTTGGCACGGGCACGAGGCTATGGTGCGCAAGTCGAAAGTCTCGGGGCCGGGTCGACCGCCGCCGTGGCGATCGCCAACGCCGTCTCGGACGGCGGGCTGCAGGTGATGCCTGAGGTCCTCGTCACTGGCGGAGGTGGCGCTGTCGAGGGGTTGGCGGCAACCCTCATTCGGGCGATGAATGGCAAGCATGAGTCCGTACACCCGCGACGTGCGCGACGGCGCGATCCGCGCGCCAGCAAGTCCAGGGAGTCAGCTGCCGAGAAGTCGTAGGGCGCGAAAGCAGGCTGTTGGCGGAAAGGGGGGTCGGGCATTTGCCCGGCCCCGCTCCCGTCCAATCGGACGTGAGTCGTGCTTAGTTCCCTATGATCGATAGAGTGCCCGCCAGGGAGAGACCCGCGCCCGAACGCCGCAACCTGAGCCCGGCTGCGCTCTACGAGCACGCGATCAAGCGCGACGAGGCGGTCATCGTTTCCACCGGCGCGCTGACCGCCGAGACCGGCCACCACACCGGACGATCTCCCAAGGACAAGTTCTTCGTCAAAGAGGCCACGAGCCAAGAAGCCATCTGGTGGGTGGCCAACCAGCCGATAGCGCCAGACAAGTTCGAAGGGCTGCTGCAGCGCGTCGACGAGTTCTGCGACAGCCACGAGGTGTTCACTCAGGACGTCTTTGCTTGCGCCGACGCTCGATACCGATTGCGCGTACGCGTCGTGAGCGAGTACGCGTGGCACAGCCTCTTCGCGCGCAACCTTTTCATCCGGCCAAACGCGGACGAATTGCTGAATTTCGAACCTGACCTGACCGTTGTCTCCGTGCCATCGGTGAAGGCCGACCCCAAGCGCGACGGAACCCGGAGTGAAACTTTCATCCTGGTCAACCTCGCTCGGCGCATCGTCATCATCGGCGGCACCGAGTACGCCGGCGAGATCAAGAAGTCGGTCTTCACCGCGCTCAACTACTTTCTTCCGGCACAGGGGGTGTTCCCAATGCACTGCTCGGCGAACGTCAGCAGCGGCGGCTCCGACGTCGCGCTGTTCTTCGGCTTGAGCGGGACTGGCAAGACGACACTCTCGGCGGACCCGTCGCGCCGCCTCATCGGTGATGACGAGCACGGCTGGAGCGACTCCGGCGTCTTCAACTTTGAGGGCGGGTGCTATGCGAAGACGATCCGGATTCACAAAGAGTCCGAGCCGGAGATCTACGCGGCGACGGAGCATTTCGGCACGATCCTGGAGAACGTCGTTTACGACCCGCGCACTCGGATCCCCGATTACGACTCCGAAAAGCTGACTGAAAACACCCGGGCTGCCTACCCGGTCGACCTCATCCCGAACGCGGTGCTCTCGGGGACCGGCAAGCACCCGAGCAACGTGATCTTCCTGTCGGCTGACGCGTACGGGGTTCTGCCGCCGGTGGCCCGCCTCGATGAGAAGCAGATTCGCCATTACTTCCTGTCCGGTTACACCGCAAAGGTTGCAGGCACGGAGCGCGGCGTGACCGAGCCAGAGCCGATATTCAGCACCTGCTTTGCAGCGCCGTTCCTGGTTCTGCCTCCGGAGCGGTATGCCGACATGCTTATCGAGAAGGTCAACCGGCACCACGCCGAGGTGTGGATGTTGAACACAGGCTGGGTGGGCGGGCCTTACGGTGTCGGCCAGCGCATGTCGATCGCGCATACGCGCGCGATCGTGCGCGCGGTGGTCCAGGGCAGGCTGCACGGCATGACATCTCATGTCGACCCGATATTCGGCTTGTCGATTCCCGACCAGGTCCCTGACGTGCCACACGAGGTCTTGGACCCGCGGACCAGCTGGTCAGACCCCGATGCCTACGACCGGCAGGCAAACAAACTGCGCGGTATGTTCGAGAAGAACATCCTCACCATCGGCAAGAGCGCATCGACGTCCGGCTGACCCCGTGAAGGTCGCCATCGTCGGGAGCAGGCATTTTTCCGAGCCGGATCGAGTGAGCGAGTACGTCGGCTCGCTGCCGCGCGGCGCCTCGATCATCACCGGAAGCGCGAGCGGCGTCGATGCCGCGGCGACGAGGACGGCGCGCGCCAAAGGCATCCCGGTACAGGTGATCGCGGCCTCTTTCGACGAGACGGCCGACACAAAGAAGGCGGCGGCGCGCAACCAGCGGCTGATCGACGCCTGCGATGTGCTGGTGGCGTTCTGGGACGGCGCCTCAAAGGGCACGCGCAATACGGTGGAGCGCGCCCTGGACTCAGGCAAAGAGGTCCACGTATTTCTCGGCGGTCGAAGCTCCGCTGACTAAGATTGGGGTTGATGGCAGTCGCGATCGCGGTGCGAGCGCGCCTCTTCGCCCGGTTGCGCGAGCAGGCCGGTACTGATGTCGAGAACCTCGAGGTTCCAGTCGGGTCGACGGTGGCGAATGTCTACGAAGCCATTCAGAAGCTGCATCCGGGACTGCAGGCTGACCAGAGCGCCGTACGTGTCGCTCTCAACCAGGAGTTCACCGACTGGGAGTCCAAGGTGGCCGACGGCGACGAGGTCGCTTTCATACCGCCGGTGAGCGGCGGCGCACACGGTGTCGGGGTTTTGTTCGAGCTGACCTCCCGCCCCCTCGATGCGAGGCGGATGGAGGCGGCTGTGGCGCACGCCGGGGCGGGCGCGATCTGCACTTTCACTGGCGTCGTGCGCGACAGCTCACGCGGTCGTTCGGTGACCCACCTCGAGTACGAGGCCTACGCCGAGATGGCCACCGCCCAGATGCGAAAGATCGCCGACGAGATCGCTGAGAAATGGCCCGAAGCCAGGGTGGCGATGGCGCACCGCACCGGGCGCCTCGAGGTCGGCGAGCCGTCAGTCGTCGTCTCGGTATCAAGCCCGCACCGCGCTGAGGCGATCGCGGCGTGCAAGTGGGGGATCGACAGGCTCAAGGAGACCGTGCCGATCTGGAAGAAGGAGCACGCCACCGACGGCACGTACTGGATCGAAGGCGATTCGGCGGAGCCGGTATGAGAGGGAACCAGTCGGTTTCCTCTGCGCGCAAAGCGGCGTTGAGGATGGGCCTTACTGAATGCATCGACGGGCGCTTCGCGCGCGTCTGCTCTCCTTCGCGGGATTGGAGTAATTACGAATTAGTTCCTTCTCGCCGCGATTGGGTGCCATTCGGGGACAAAGTCATGGCCGGGGGGACCCCGGCCAACCCTGCAGCGCTAGCGCGACAAATTAGCCAGCTGCCGTACGTCAGTCTCGAACCCGCGCGATCGAGAGGCCGTCTCGGATCGGGACCACAATGCTGTCCAGGCGCGGGTGCTTAGCGACCTCTTCGTTGTAGAACGCCACGTTTTTCGCCTGCTGAGTCTTCGGCTTCACCACCTCGCCCTGGCGTAGGGCGTTGTCGGCCATGAGCAACGCTCCTCCATCGAGGTGCTCGATGCACAGCTCCAGCACGCGCCTTGTCACCTCCTCGGATGGGAATGAGTTGAGCAGGTCGATGAAGCACGCGTCGAAGCGCCCCTGCAGCTTCTCGAGCCCAGCCACGGCGTCCTGCTCGAGGACGAGTGCCTCTTTGGCGAAGCCCGCTTCGGCGAAGTTGGCTCGCGCCCGTGCCGCGCGCTTGCCGTCGACCTCGAAGCTGGTCAGGGTTCCCCCGTCGGTGCCCCGCAGCATCCAGATGCCGCTGTAACCGGTGGCTGTGCCCAGCTCAAGGATTCGTTTCGCGCCGGCGATGCGAACCAGCAGGCCGAGAAACGCGCCCTCATGCGTTTCGACAATCGGAATGCCTTCGCGATCGGCTTCCTCCTCCATGCGCGCCAGCACCGGATCTCGCTTCGGCACCAGTCGGTCGAGGTAGGCCTGAATCTCGTCGGTGACCTCTACAGTTCTCATCTCGTTGCAGTCTCCGGTGCAAGCACCTCCAGCACTCTGTCGATCTCATCTTCGGTGTTATAGAAATGCGGTGACAGCCTCACGAAGTCGCGATGTGTTCTCGCGATGACACGCGCCGCATTCAGATCGCGAAGCACCTCCAGGTGTGGCGCATCCGGCTTGCGGAACGAAACAATCCCAGATGATTCCGCGCGCGTGCGGGGCCACGGTTCGACCAACTCATAACCCCGGTCTGCAAGGCCGGTCGCGAGGCGACTTGAGAGATCCAGGACGCGCTCCTCGATCACGTCGGTACCGACCTCGAGAAGCAGGTCGAGCGCCGAGCCCAACGCCGCAGAGTCGAGCATCGAGACCACTGATTCCTCGAATCGGCGGGCGGTGGGCGCGAACTCGAGCTTGGGCTCGAAATACCGGTCATGCCCGGCTACCGAAACGGCGCCCACGACTCGCGGGCGCACACGCTCGAGCAGCTCCTTTGTGAAGTAGCAGAAACCGACCCCGGGCGGACCCAGAAGCCACTTGCCGGCGCCAGTCGCGCAGAAGTCGATAGGCATGCGGCCCACGTCGACTCGCAGCGCGCCAACGCTCTGCATGACATCGACCGCGAACACGATCCCTCGGCGCCTGCACTCGGCTCCGATGGTCTCGATGTCGACACGAAAACCATTCCAGAACTCGACGTGGGAAACCGTAACGACACGCGTGCGCTCGTCGACCATCGAGAAGATGGCGTCGGGCAACACACGGCCGCCGATCAGCTTCGCCTGGCGAAATTCGACGCCATCGCCGGCCAAGGCCATCCATGGATAGAGGTTCGCCGGATACTCCCACTCTGCTCCCACGACATTGTCGCCGCGCTTCCAGTCCAGGCCCTGCGCCACCAGCGACAGGCCGTGCGCCGTGCTTCGAGTCAGCGCGATTCCATCCGGTGAGCCATTGATGAGCCGGCCAGCCAGCTCGCGCACACGATCCGCCTCGTCCATCGCCGCGCCGGCGGGATATGGCCGGTTCAAGGCTCCGTCGACCACCCGCTCGATTGCCGCGCGGCTGCGCTCGGTCATCGGAGAGACGCCAGCGTTGTTCAAGTGGATGTAGTGCTCGGTGAGCGGGATCAGGCTGCGCGCTTCGAGTGGATCCATTCGCTCTATCTCCTCAGGAACTGGACCATCAGCGGTTCTAGTGTCGTGATGTAAGCGCACAGGCGATCACCGGCGTCCGCGAGCACGGCTTCGTCGAGCTGTGGCGCGGCCAGCGTCTCATACATTCGCGACCATCCGCGGTCCCACGGTTCGAGCTCGGCGCGCGGGAGCTGGGCCTTGACCTCCACCATCCGGCCCCGAAAGAAATCGAAGGCGCGCTGGTTGGCCTCGACCGAGCCTTCGAAGTGGAGACCGACCTCGAAGCGACCTGCGCCGGTGTGGTGCCAGGCCTCGTAATGGAACTCCGGGTGACCGTAGTGGAGCTTGAAGAGCCGCCCATGCCCCCGGCTGGTCTCATAGCTCCGAAGCTCCAGCGGCAGCCGGGCCTTCAGCGCCTTGCGCAGCCCGGCGAAGAAA
This sequence comes from Candidatus Dormiibacterota bacterium, assembly GCA_040004595.1. Lineage (GTDB taxonomy): Bacteria > Chloroflexota > Dormibacteria > Dormibacterales > Dormibacteraceae > Palsa-872. Next base: position 14,252 of record JBDUAO010000011.1, read on the forward strand.
TCCTTCGGAGCAAGCCCCCTTACCAACCGGCCGAATATATCTCGTAAGCTCATGCCGATGGCTTTTGTCCCGACCGTCACCGAGAACGAGGGTGGCAATCGTGAGCGCTCCTTCGACATCTACTCGCGATTGCTCAAGGACCGCATCATCCTCATCGGGCGTCCGATCGACGATGTCGTCGCCAACCTCGTGGTGGCGCAGCTGATCTACCTCTCCGCCGACGACCCCGAAAAGGAGATCCAGATCTACATCAACTCGCCAGGCGGAGCGGTAACCGCCGGCTTCGCCATCTACGACACGATGCAGTACGTTCGCTCCCCGATCTCCACGGTATGCATCGGCCGCACGGCCAGCTTCGGGACCGTTCTCCTGATGGCCGGAGCGAAGGGCAGGCGCTTCTCGCTTCCCAACGCGACGATCCACATGCACCAGCCACTGATCGGTGGCAAGGGTCTGCAGGGCCAGGCCAGCGACCTCGACATCCACGCGCGAGAGATCCTGCGCATCAAGGTGGTGCTGAACGACCTCATCGTCAAGCACACCGGCCAGCCGCTGGAGCGAGTCGAGCGAGACACCGACCGAGACTACTTCCTGAGCCCAGAAGAGGCGATCACCTACGGCCTGATCGACGGCCTCATCCAGCAGACGTCGGCGCCAGTTCTCGCCGCCACTCGATAAGCCCGGCGGCTCGCAGGCATACCCAGCTCACCGCCAGCACGCCGACCGCCGTCGGCCAGGGAGCCGGGACGACCGCAGCGATCGCGGCGCCCACAGACAGAAGCCCCCAGTCCTGCCACTGGGCTTTGCCCCAGACCGCAAGCGCGAGCGCCAGCAGCACCAGGTCGGTGGGCAGCGCGTGCGGCGCCACCAGCACTCCGCCCGCGATCAGCACCGCAGCTGCATCTTTCATGTGAGTTCGCCGCCGGCGGGCAATCCAGAGAACCGCCACCAGTGCGATCAAAGACAAGAAGACCACGGCCCAGACCTGGTAAGCGCGCGGCAACAGAGTGCCCAGGTGAGCGAGATCGACCTCCCTGGCTCCTGGCTGCACAGTGCCGCCCAGAGCTGGAAGCCACTGAAACACCCAGCGCGGGTTCAGGGCGGCCGAGGCGGCAAGCAGCGCGACACCGGCCGCCACCCAGCCGGCGAGCGCCCGCCACTGGCGGGTGAGGAGCAGCGCCGCGACGATGGGCAGGACGAGCTGTGGCTTGAGCAAGGTCAGGCCCAGGCAGAGTCCGGCGAGGAAAGGCTGCGTCCATAGGGCCAATGCGGCGCCAATTCCGAGCACGACGAAGCCATCGAGCTGGGCGTTGAGCAGAAGCAGCGCTGTCGGCGCCGATGCGAAGGCCGCGAGGATGCCGGTGGGTGGACGCGGACGCACTGCCAGGTACAGGCCGATCGCTAGACAGGCGAGCCCGGCGAGGATCCACAGCCGGCCACCCAGATTGGTGCCGAGCAGGTCGAAGGGCACCGCGAGGAATGCCACCCATGCGGGGGCGAGGAATGGAAGGATGCCGTTGATGCCGAGCGTAACCAGCGTCCGGCCGCCGGTGATTTCAAGCTGGACCCGGCGTTGCGTGCCCATGTCGTACAGGTGGGTCGGGTCTTCGACGATCAGCCTGCCGCCCGTGGCGAATGCGGGCCAGTCCGAGTTGATGACGTCGTTGCTGCCTTCGATGAGCGGGTAGATCACGAATCCAAGCGCGACGGCTGTGAGCGCGACGGTGCCGCGCCAGCGCCATCGGTCCGCTCCTTGCCGACCGCTCAGGCCGCCTCCTCGATTCGCAGCGCTCGGGTGATCGGCACCACCAGTCCGCCCTGGACGAGGAGCGACAGCAGGACCACGCCGTAGGCGATCAGCGCCACGCGGCTGTCCACGCCGGGAAGGTTTGCCACCGATAGAGCCAAAGCCACTGAGAGGGCACCCCGAAGGCCCGCCCATACAGTCAGGTGGCGCCACGCCCATGGAATCGGAGGAGGCTTAATCGCCGACAGCGTGAGCAATCCGTAGACCGGAATCGCGCGGGTCACCAGCATGATCAGGAAGACAACCACCACGAAGCCAAGCACTGGCAGCAGCTCCCAGGCAGGGAGGGCCGCACCGACCAGGATGAACAACATCGCGTTGAGGACGAATGCGAGCAGGCTCCAGAAGCCAAGCAGCTGCGGCCCGTGCAATCTCCCAATGGCGGATCCGTATCGAGCGACGACGATGCCCGCGACGACGACCGCCACGATCCCGGACGCGTGCACCACGTCGGCTGCGAGATAGCTCCCGTACGCGATCACCAACGTAGCCAGGATCTCGAGCTGAGCATCGGCCGCGAATCGCAACAGGAGGAGGCCCAGAAAGCCAACTGCCAAACCGATCGCGGTGCCGCCGCCAGCGATCTCGAGAAACCGGATCGACGCGCCCCCAATCGATGGGTCGCCGCTCAGGATCGTCGCTAACACGGCCGTGAACACGGCGACGCCCGTGCCATCGTTGAAGAGGCTTTCACCTTCCAGGATCGCGGACAGACCTGACGGTGCATGCATCTGGCGCATGAGCGTGACGACCGCGACGGGGTCGGTGGCGGCGAGGATGGCGCCCAGCAACATGGCGTTCGCCCAACTCAATCCGAGGATCACGTGGGTGAACGTTCCGATCAAGACGACGGTCAGCGCGACACCAACTGTCGCAAGGAGGCCGACTGGAAGCAGGCGCCGCCGCAGCTCAGGCAGGTCGAGGGTGAGCGCTGCCTCGAAGACAAGCCCGGGGACGAACGCCAGGAGGATTACGTCCGCGCCGACGTGTCCCAGCCGTCCCCCTGGCAGCAACCCCACGACCACGCCGGCACCGGCCAGCACGACGGGGTAGGGCACGATCCGAGCGCGCTTGGAGATCAGCCCCAGCACTGTCGCCAGCACACCGACCAGGATCAGGAGCAGCAGAAACCTCTGTTGCGGGCTCATGGGGTCACCGCGAGCTGTCGGTGTCGCCTCCGAGTTCGTGGAGTATTCACACCTCGACGCTCATTCCGTCGCGGGCAGCCTTGACCTCAATCCCGAGCCGCTGCGTCAGGTCGGCGGCGAGCTCCCACGGATGAGCGCGCCAAACCGTCATCCCGAAATGCGTGAGGATCGCGAGCTTTGGCTTTGCCTCACGGATGATCCGCTGGGCGTCATCGAGGCACAGGTGAGGCAGCTCAGAGCGGCACTGCATGAGCACTGTGTGGATCACCATGACATCCGCCTTGTGCTGCTCGGCGATGCCGTCGTAATAAGCCGAGTCGGTCACCCAGCCGAGGCGGTCGCCAAACCTGAACCCGTATGTCTCCACCTGGTGCTTGTGCAGCGGCGTGGTCGCAAACTCGACGCCGTTGACGTTGTAGTTGGTCTCGGGTTGCAGGCGCACGACCTCCTGCGGGAATTTCCGGAGGTACTGCAGCACAACAGGATCGTAGTCGAGCGCATCTGCCGGGCAGAAGAGGCGTCCCCGATGCGCGAATCCACCCTCGGTCATCGCCTCAACCATCACGTTCACGTCGCCGCAATGGTCGAGGTGGCGGTGGCTGACGACAATCGCGTCGAGCTTGGTGAGGTCGACCTTTCGTTTGGCGTACTGGACGATGGCTCCAGGGCCAGGATCTAGAGCGATGCGCGCCTTGCCGTCCTCCAGATAGAGACCGCCCGAGGCGGCGAGCTGCTTGGCGACCATGAAGCGAGCGCCGGCGGTGCCCATGAACGTGAGCTTCACCTCTCCACTCGCTGGGGCGGTCCGCTTCGCCCGCGCCGGGTCCTCTGGGGAGAAGGTTCCAATTCGGCAACTTCTGTGAGATCTGCCTCGTTCGTACCGCCGAAATACCTCTCGTACAGCTCGTCGACCCGCTCCAACGTGTCGATCTCCGTGGCTGGTTTGTCATCGCGGATGCGGACGATGCGCGGAAATCGCAGCGCGAAGCCGCTTGCATGCCGGTTGGAGTGCTGAATCGAATCGAAGGCGACCTCGAGCACGATCTCGGGCTTGACCGAATAGCCCCAACCCACATCGTCGATGGCTATCGCCTTGAACCGCTCGGTCATGTCCGCGATCTCAGCGTCGGTCAACCCCGTGTAGGCCTTGCCCACGTTGACCAGCTTGCCGGTCTCGTGGTCGTTCACCGCGAAGGTGTAGTCAGACAGCATGCCCTTGCGCTTGCCATGTCCCCACTCGACGGCAGTCACGACCACGTCCAGCGTCGCCAGTGGCCGCTTCAATTTCAACCAGGCAAGCCCCCGCCGCCCGGGCGTGTATGGGCTCACCGGGTCCTTCACCATCAGGCCTTCGTGGCCGCGCTCTCGCGTTTCCGCAAAAATTCGATCGAGGTCATCCGGGCTGGTCGCTTCCTCGAGCCGCGCGAGCAAGAATGGCGGTTCGACACCGATTCCCTCGAGCAAACGGCGTCGCGACTCAAGCGGCTCATCGAGCAGCGAGCGTCCATCGAGGTACAGGAGGTCGAAGATCACCAGGACCACCGGCACTTCGCGGCGAAGATCATCCGTCACCTTCTTGCGACCAAGGCGGTGCTGCAGCTCGAAGAAACGGAGCACCTTGCCATCACGATGCGCGAGCACCTCACCGTCGAAAAGGACCGCGTGACCCAGACGCGGCGCGGCTTCGGTCAACTCTGGAAACGCGCCCGTCGTCTCTTTCAGGTCGCGAGAAAAGAGCTCGACGCGCCCGTCGTCGTGGTGAAGCTGGCAGCGCACTCCGTCGTACTTCTCCTCAGTCCACACCTTTTCTGCGGCCATCCTCTCGAACGCTTCGGTTGCCGTCTCGACAGGACTCGCGAGCATGAAGCGCACCGGTTGGAACAATGAGACGGTCGACGTTGCCAGCTCGCCGCGCCTGCACCTCACCGCGGTCTCCCCAATGTCACCCGAAATCAGGTGAATCTTCTTGACCTTCGTCACCGGCAGATCAAATGCTGCGGCAATCGAAGCCTCCACGAGGCCTTCACTCAGTCCGATCCGCATTTCACCTGAGACCACCTTCACCGCGAACCTCGCTGCCTCGGGATGCAGGCGCCTCAGCAGCCCTTCGAGCGGTGCAGCCTTCTTGGCGCCTCGAGCAGCTCTGATCGCGTCCAGCGCCTCTTCGAATTCGGCGAGCGAAACCGGCTCTGGCTCGGTCTTGCCTTCGAGGGCCTCGCCGGCCCAGTCGCCGAGGTCGGAATGCTTGCGAAATATCGCCTGCAACTCCGAGGAGTCACGGCCGGAGATCGACTCTACGACCTTGCTCATCGTCTGCCAGCCGAGCCCGAGGGTCCTGCGCTGGGAGGGGCTGAATGCTCGCCCGCTCATGAAGACGGCGGCGCGCCTGAGATCGCCCTCATCGAGGGTGCGGAAATACTCCGCGAGGGTTCGCGCCTTCTCCGAGGTCGCGGAAGTTGCGCCGACTGCCGCCCCAGCTCGCGCGAACTCCAGCATCCCGCCACCTTCTCCCATGGGTGGCCTATCGTAAGTCGCATGCGACGCTGCCCCTATCTCGAGGAGTTTTTGAAGGAGCGGCGCTCAGTGCTGCGAATTTATCGCTTCGACTGCCATGTCGATCGAAAGTCGAAGCGCAAGTACGCGTTGCGCGATAGCCCGCCGATCTGTGTGCGCAACTATGAGGACTGCCCCCTGTATCAGGCGGAGAAGCGGCGCGAGGATCAGATGATTACGCGCTACACGGATTGAACTGCGCGATCTGCCAGGCGCCGGCCCTGCCTCTGGATGGAGCGTGTGTCTTCTGCCACTCGCCAATCGGTGCGGAGGAGGACACGGAAGAGCTCCTCGACTATCTGGCTGAAAAGATTCCGACTGCCAAAGTCAAGCGATACCGTGGCAGCATCACCGATCTGGTAGTCGAAACGCGGGGCCGAAGCTGCCGCGCGTACTTCACCAAGAAGAACGTGCTCGAACTCGTGCCGCCGGTCCACCTGACCGCGTGGGTGGACCTGCTATTAACGAGATTAAGCGATGCGGCGGCCATCGATCCGGACGTACGTCGAGCCTATCTACGGTCCGGTTGGGCCCTGCGCTGAGCGGCTACAGTGCGAGCGCCAGCTGTTCCGTCGCTTCGAGCGCTGAGGCTTTGATGCCGCGCTTTCGCAGGTGCCGCGCGAAATCTTCGGTGTAGCCGTGCACCGTGTAGACCTGCTCCGCTCCTGACTGCTTGACCACCTCGAGCAACTCGTCGAAATCGCAATGGTCTGACAGGTCGAAAGTGGCGTCAGCACCGAACATTCGCGAGAACTCCGTGTCCTTGGCCCAACCGGAGACAAGGGCTGTGCGATAGCGGCCGAGCCTGCGAACCTCGTCCTTGCCCGCGGGCGGCGCGATCACCACACGCCCAGGCTCGACCTCGCCGTCGAGCTCGACCCAGTCGGGAAGCGGGCTGCCCGCCATTGCATAAGCCTGAGCGCAGGGCGCGCATCGCTTCTCCAGCGCGAACCTGAAGCCATAGCTCGACAGAGCGAGCATCATCTCCTCGGTTTTGCCCAGAGCGTGGCAAAGCAGCACTGGAGTCACGTGGCTGTCGAGCGCGAGACGGCACCAGCGCGCAATCGCCTCCACCGTGGAGTCCGGGTCGCCAAATCGGAAGTGCGGCCGGCCGTATGTGCTTTCGATGACCAGAACATCCGCCTTGGGCACGTGAGTCGTGCGCATCCCCCCAGGCTGTCGGAGCTTTATGTCACCGGTGTAGAGGACTCGCGCGCCCTGGTGCTCGAACAGGAGCTGTGCGGACCCGAGCATGTGGCCCGCCGAATGCAGCGTGACGGTGGCCAGGCCGAGCCGCATCGGCTCGTCGTACCCGAGCATCCGCCAACCGCGCGGCCGCCGCCCCTCGGGAATGAGGGCCAGCGTCTGCGGGGTAAGGAGCGCCTCCTTGTGGCGTCGAGCATGGTCGGTGTGCGCGTGAGAGATGAACGCGAAAGTTCGGACCACCAAAGGATCCAGCCACAATCGATGGCCAGAGATCGAGATGCCCCGGTCCCAGATGACCTGCGTGTTCATCGGTTCGACTGCGCCAGCTGGATCGCGTCACTCTTCGCGAACATGCCCCGAGGCACCTCGACACCCACCGCGGCGTACGCCTCGAAAGGCACGCCAATGTCGGCGAGCCAGACATCGCCCGCGTTGGCGGGACCGTCGCCTTTCAACAACCCGGGCTTCGCCAGTCCGAGGGTCACTGTCATGTTCGCGCGCACGCAAGGAGCGTAGGCGACCCCGGTGTCGCCGTCGAGGCCGGAAGGGACGTCGATTGCGATCACTTGCGATTTCGCGGCGTTGATGGCTTCGATCCAGGCCGCGAACTTGCCTTCGGGCGCCCGAGACAGTCCGGTCCCAAAGAGTGCATCGACGACGACGTCAGCGCCGTCCAGCCTCACCCCGGCCAATACATCGACCCCGAGCTTTAGAAGCGCATCTCTCTCCCGCGCCGCCGCTCCTTTGAGGCGCCCCGCATCCACGCAGCTGACGGCGCTCAGCCTTCCCCAACGATGGAGGTGACGTGCCGCCGCCAACCCATCGCCGGCGTTGTTGCCCACCCCGCAGATCACCGCGGTCCGGCCTCGGCAAAAGCGCGCGACCTGCCAGCCGGCCGCCTCCATCAGCCAGTCCACCGAGATGCCGAACCGCTCCTGGACCAGGAGGTCGATCTCGGCGACCTGCCGGCTAGTGAGCGTCGGCGGGGCGCTGGACAACAAAGGAGCAGTAGGGATCGTGGCGATGGATGGAATCCGCCTGCGATACGGCGGTGCCGAGCAGCTGGGAGATGAGGTGTGGCGTTATCGTGCAGACCTGCGGGAACTTGAGGGCGGTGTTGCGGAAGGGGCAGTTGTGGATGGTCACCTTGACCCCCTCGGGGGTCTCAGTCTGCTCGGCAAGGGTGCCAGCCCGACCAATCCAGGCCACCACCCGCCGCAGCTTGTCGTTGAACTCCAGCCCTTCAAGGTTGGGCGCTATGGCGCCCGCATGCCGGGTTGCCATCCGCTCGAAGACCTCGTCCAGGGCCTCTGGGCCGCCCATCTCCTGGACCTCTTGAAGCACCATCGTGGCGAGCTGCCCGTAGCGCTTGGGGAACACCGAGTCCGCCCGTTCGGTCAGGGAGAAGAGGAGGGAGGGGCGGCCGCGCCGGCTCTTTTCCGGGCTGCTGACCACGAAACCGTCCCGTTCCAGGTTCGTGAGGTGTTGGCGGATCGCATTTGGGGTAACTAAGAGCTCGGAAGCGATGGTTTCGGCGCTGGCGTGGCCCCTGCGCCGGAGCAGCTCCAGGACTTCCATGCGGGTCGAACGGCCGGCAATTTGTTGGCTCATCCGGGTCGGTTGGCGGCGATGCTAGCACAGGTGGGAACGATTTATTACATAGGTATCTTGACAAAAGATCCGCGTGTCCTAGAATTGTCTTCGGAGAGAGAGAAATGACGATGATCAAGCAGGCAAGCCGCGCCATCGAGCACATGACCGCACGCGAGCGCCGCGTCCAGCGGGCGAAGTACGCGCGCCGCAACAAGATGCACTACATCGACAAGCTCCTGAATGAACTCGAGATGCTGAACCTGGCAGACCAGCGGCTGATGCCCCCCGTCCTGTCGGTAGCCATCAACAAGGTGATCGAGGAGTCGCCTGAGGTCACCGTCTTGGCGCAGGCCAAGCCCGGCTCCGTGATGGAGGCGATGGACGCGCTATACGAGATCCAGGACAGCCTGATGTACAACCAGATCGAGGACGAATAGACCGGCTAGATTTTCCGTCAGGGCCTGCTCAGCCGGGCCTTGATGACCGGGTCAGTCTTCGGGAAGAGCAGCAAAAGCCTTTCTTGTTTTCATGTACCAGCCCATGCCGGAGATGGGGTTTTTCCACCTGTCCTGCATGCTCTTCAGGGCGCTTTTGTGCGTTTCATCACCCTTCGCGACAGTCTCTTTCAGATGGTTATCTTCCGCTTTAATAACCTCATCAGCCGTTTTTCCATGGAATTCGGCATCGCATGGTCCGCCCATTTGCCTACACGTCATTGTTTTCATTTCATCACGTCCTCTTAGCTACTGTACAAGCTCGCCTCCAACCTCACAGTGGATGAGGTGGTGAGCCCGATGAGGCGACTGATCGCTTAGCAACTGGCGCGCCGGGCGTTCGCCGCGGCGGCATCCGCCCAGTTGAAGGCGGCTGGGTACGGCGAGTACGACCGTGGGCCAGCGCATGCTGCGGCCTTGACGTCCGGCCATAGGGCTGGATCGATCTTCGACCTCGAAGCAAGCAGAGCCGCGTCCGCGTCGCTGGTGAGCTCTCGGAGATACTGAGAATCGATCTTGTGGGCCTGGTTCGCGCGGTCGATGTTCAGCCCGACCACCACGGCTTCGGGATTCGCCACGTTCAGGCCCCCCAGCAGCGCCAAAGCACAAATTGTGCTGACACCAGCGAACCAGCGGCGGCGCGGAAACAAGCCCGCAAGGTCGGCGGCCAGCAACAGAAATACGACGGCGACCAGGCCTGCGAAGACGTGGCTGTAAAGGCGAAGCATCGTGAATCCGTATGCGTCCTCGTACAGGCTGAGCCGCTTGGAGGCGACCAGGACGATCAGGAGAGTCAGGGCGATTGCTCCTTCGGCCAACGCGAGGAAGGTGAGCTTGCTCCTGCGGTGCGCGAAACCCGTCACGCGGCTGAACAGGACCAACAGCACAAGGGTGATACCCGCCACCCAGAGCAGCTGAAAGAAACCTGAGCGGGCGTAATCCGAGTACGTGATCCCAGCCGATCGAAGCGTCTCAGCTCCGGTACCACTCGCTGCTATTGCTTGCGCGACGGCAAACGCAGCAAAGATGGCGTCAAGGACCGCAAGGACCACCACGGCTTCGGTGGTGCCCAGGCGCCAGGTGGGACCGTCGACTCGATCCATGGGCTCGGCCGCAGCCAACCTGAGCAGGCCCGCCATGGCCAGCGCTCCAAACAGCACAAAGACAACATCCAGCAACAGGCGGCCGAAATCGAAGTTGACGTTGAAGAACGACGCAAAAATCGGATCGGCGGACGCAAGCAGAACGGCCACGACAACTGCAATGGGTATGGCGATCAACAGGCCGCGAATCACTGGTGCGAGCACCGAAATCCGCGACCTGGTGCGGACGATCGGCTCGGCGACGAATGGAAGGCCAGCGATTCCGTGCAGCCCCGCGCTGAAGCCGCGAGCGAGGGCTTCCGCGAAGCCGAGGTCGAGTACCGAACCACGCACAGAGAGAGATGCGGCGATGGCGAGAAGCACCAGGGCGATCGCGATATCCGGCACCAGCAGCCACGGGCTCGCTCGCAAGCTCAGCCAGGTGCCAAATAACACGGCCGCGGCTGCGAGCAATCGCGGTTCAAGTCGCGAAATTCGGCCCATGAAAGCAAAGGCCACACCGGCCACCGCGAATGTGATGGAAGCGCCCAAACCCACCGCGCCTGCTCGGAGAGACTGATCCGCGATCAGACCAACCATGAGGACCACGACAAAGGTTGTCCATGTCCCCCGGCTCCGTAGCCTCAGGCTTCCCCAGGCTGGCACTGTCGACGTCCTGGTGTCCTCAGGCGTGGGACGCCAGGTAGTTCCATCCCACCTCCATCTCCTGTCCGCAGACAACCGTCCGATATGTGTCGCCGCCTGTTCAGACATCAGGGGCATCAACTGGGGGACGGTGGTAAATGGTTACGGACGATCTGGCCGAAAAGTTAGGCGGGGGCCTTTTTGCCGTCCAGGAAGTCCTGGTAGCGGCGATAGGCGTCGAGCTTCCGGCTGTCCACGATTTTGGTGTACCCCTGGAGGGTGTTGAGGTTCGCGTGACCGAGCACCTCCTGCACCAGGCGAACGTCGCCGCCTGTGACCTCGAGCAAGGTGGTGGCGGCCGTATGCCTCGCGACGTGCGGGGATTTGAATGACCATGCCCCCAGCTTCTGCCGGATTTGACGGACTATGTATCGCGCGCCGGCGGACGTCAGCCTCCGGCCGCGGTCGTCGGCGACCGACCTGTCGTAGTTGACGAACAGCGCCATGCTCGCGTCCTCGCGGGCTGCCAGGTAGTCCTCGAGGGCGGAGCGCGCGTCGGTAGTCAAATAGACCGACCGTTGCTTGGAGCCTTTGCCCGTGACCACGAGTCGGTTGCCGGTGCGCGGAAAGTCGGTGCGATCAAGCGCGAGCGCTTCGGAGATCCGGCAGCCGGTGCTGATCAGGAATTGCACCAGCGCACGGTCGCGTTTGTCGGCCAGCGTCTGTGTGGGGAGTGCCGCCAAAAGGCGAATGAGCTCGGCGGGGTCGATGGGTTTAGGCAGTCGTTGTTCGAGCTTGGGAAGTGTGATGCCGTTCGAGAGGTCGCGATCGATGATGCCTTCCTTGGCCAGCCATCGCAACCACGATCGGATGGCGACGAGAGCGCGGGCTCGTGATGCGGGACTCTTGAGGCGCCCTGCGAGATGGCGCTGGTATGCGCGCAGGTCTTCATGCCGAAGGTCAGACAAGACGAGGGTGTGCTCGCTGGTGGTGAGGAAGGCAATCAATTTGCTCAGCTCCGACTGATACGCCCGGACCGTGTTCGGGCTGCGGTTCGCTTCGAGCTGAAGCCAGCCGAGGTATTCAGTGGCGGCGGCCTGAAGATCGTGAACCATGTCGAGGCCGTCTGCATGTTGGCACACTCGATTCGTGTCGGGGTGATCCGGCATCGATCGCGTAGAGTGAGGCAAGAACATGATCCGGTCACTCGCGTCTGTGTTGGCGCTGCTGTTGGTGACGGCCTGCGCGTCGTCCAATCAGGCGAGCGCTGCGCCGACTGCAGCCACTGTCGCGGTGCAGCCCGGGGATCTTCCGAGCACAATGCACCGCTGCACAATCTCCGGCGACATCAACACGTACCTCGACAGTCTCAAGGCCAAAGACCCGGCGACTTACACGTCGACCAAGAACGAGTGGACTGATGCGCAGAGCAAGGGCGCGACCGCGACGTTTGTCGGGTTCTACACCGACAGCGATGCCAACTGCACGAATGTCGCATCCACGGTCGCGAACCTGAGCGCGGCCGCCTACCCGCTCGTAGTCAACTTCTCCGTCCAGTTCAAGGATGAGGCGAGCGCTTCTAACGGCTATACGAATGGACAGATCTTCGGAATCGATCGCGCGATGCTGAAGGCGAACGGTGCGCCGGTGGTAGAGGGGACAAAGACTGGGCTTGGTCCAAATTCGATAGTTCTGAGCACCACGATATTGAGCCAGGCCTTTTACATCGCGGTATGGCAGAACAAGGCATTCATGGTGATCCTGGGGATCATCAACCTCGACGCTGCGACGGGCCAGAAAGTCGCCGCAGCAGAGAATAACCGGATCAAGTAGTGAGCAAGGACGCCGACGAGCTCAAGAAAGCAGCGCGGGAGGCGAGTCGCAAATTGAGCGAGGCTGCCCAGGAAGTTGTGCGGCAATCACTTCCCATCATCCAGGAGCATGCCAAGACTCTGTCCAAGGAAATGGGCGAGGTCGCACGCAAGTTCGCAGCGGAACAGGGGCCGGCGCTCAGAGAGGCATCGCGTCGAGCGGTTGAAGAGTTCAGGAAGGCGCTCGACGAGGAACTCAAGAAAAGAGAGTCCTAAACAGAGTCAGGGCGTGGTGGTGCGCCTGGCAAGAATCGAACTTGCTGCCTCTTGCTCCGCAGGCAAGCGCTCTATCCGGTGAGCTACAGGCGCGAGCGGTTCAGTTTAAGCGAGCATCGATCGCAGCAGTAACCGCCTTGTATGCAGCTGGATCGAGGTTGGTCAGGACCACCAGTGAGATGAAGACCGAGCGGCGCCAGCAAGCAAGCCGGACCTGAGTGCTGGTGTAGGTCCAGGAGCTCAGGCCAAGGCCTGTGCCGGAGCCTCTCTGGATGCCTGGGGCGACCTGGTCGGGCGGGGGCGTGGTGAAGCCAAGGACGCCCGCCGCCCACGCCCGCTCCGCCTGGCCTTCATCAGCGAACTCAACCACGAAGTTGGCGAGAGATTTGGTGTCTGCGCTCGCGGCGAGCTCGGCCGTGCAAGCCGTTGATGCGTAAGCGAAAAGCATGATGGTTGCAGCCTTTGCTCCATTGGCCTGCAGCTGGTGCCATTGATCGGTGAGCCGCGCTGCGAGCGCTGCATCACTTGCTTGAATGGTCGTGATATAGCCCCCGATCGCTCCCGAACCAGGGCACCTGGTAAGGCTCGCGGGCACCTCGCCTGGCTGGATCACTGCCGTCGCGGCAGTATTGTGCCGGGTTGGACTTGGCGACGGGGTGGGCGGCGACGCGGCGGTCTGGCAAGCGGCCAGAAGAATGCCCAACATCAGGATGCTGATGAGTCGGCTCACGGCGGGGGCAGTTTAGACTGGTCAGCCGGCGCGCGCCTGTAGCTCACCGGATAGAGCGTTCGGCTCCGGACCGAAAGGCAGCAGGTTCAATTCCTGCCAGGCGCACCACCTGAGCTGCGAACTGACGTGTGCGACCTCAGTCCCCGTCGAGGAATGGGATGACCGCTGCGGCCAGGGCCGGGTTGATGTTGATGTCGTAGTGGGTAGCGCCAGGCAGAATGGCCAGGCGATGGTGGGTCATTCCGGACCGGTCCCAGTTGGCGTCACGACGGCCGCCGCCCAGCAGGCCGAAGAACTCGACCGTGTGGGAAGGTGGCAATCCATCTGCGTCACCGACCAAGAGCATCACTGGCATCGATAGCCCTGGGACATCGGTCGACCAGTCGTAGTCGATCTTCATCGCCCCGGTCACCTGTTCCACAAGGACCGGCCAGTCCTCCACCCTCGGGGCAATCCGCTGATACGCCTGGTACATGGGGCTCTGCATCAGGAAGCCCGCCGTCTCGGGTCCCATGGCGTTCATACCGGCGGTCATCTCCGGATGCCAGCCGCGCCTTTTGAAGACGGTGGAAACAAGGACAAGGCGCTGGACCAGGTCCGGATGTTGGATTGCCGTCCGCAGCGCGACGGCGCCTCCCAGGGAAAAACCCATGATCGACGCGCGCTCTAGAGCGAGGCTTCCCATCAGCGCCGCGATGTCGTCGGCCATCGTCTCGAACCGCATCGCACGATCCGCGGCTGGGGACCGACCATGCGATTGGAGGTCGACGCCGATGACCTGGCGGCCCGCCGCCAACAGATCCACGTTGGGGCCGAACATCTCCACAGAGCCGAAACCGCCATGCAGGAGGATCAGCGGCTCCCCCTCACCGAAGACCTGGTAGCCCAGCTCGATCCCATTGACCCGGGCCACTCTGGTGGGGCTTGCGAGCATGGAACCAATTGTCCCAAATGTGAGCCACCTGTCCTGCCGCCCATGACGTCTGCCGAAACCGCTTCTCGCGGTTGGACGCGCCCGGCGATTCTGGCTTCGTGATTTGATGACAGCGTGAGCCGAGCCGTCGAGGAGACCAACCGCCGGATGCTGCGCTCCCGCGACGCGATGGATCGCGCCTACGGGGGGCCGCTCGACATTCCCGCCCTCGCGAAGGTCGCCAGCGTTTCGGAAGCTCATTTCGTCCGGACATTTCGCGCAACCTTTGGCGAGACACCGCACCGTTACCTCCAGCGGCGGCGGGTAGAGCGCGCGATGTTTCTGCTTCGCGAAAGCGACCGGAGCGTTACAGATATCTGTTTCGAAGTCGGCTTCAACAGCCTCGGCACTTTCAGCCGCACTTTTCACGAAATCGTCGGTGACACGCCCATTGAATATCGGGGTCGCGGAGGCCCATTAGCTGTGCCCACGTGCTTCACGATGGCGTGGATGAGACCGAGCAGTTTTGGAGAAGCCAGAAGAAAGGGCGGCGCCTAGCATCGAAATCGACGCAAGCAAACAACCAAAGGAGAAATTCAATGTTCGACTCGATCAACATTTCGCACATATTTGTGTTCGACCAGGAAAAGGCTCTCGACTTCTACGTCGGCAAGCTCGGGCTTGAGGTCAGCAACGACATGAACCTCGGCTTCATGCGCTGGCTAACCGTCAGGGTGCCAGGTGAAGAGGGCCGCGACGTGCTGCTTGAGCTGCCGGGCCCTCCTGGGATGGACGCGAAGACCGCAGCCCAGGTTCGCGAGACGATCAGCAAAGGGGCTAGCGGCTTCGCCCTCGGCCTGACCACGTCGGATTGCCGCAAGACGTACGAGGACTTGAAGGCTAAAGGAGTGGAGTTCAGCGAGGAGCCGACCGAGCACCCCTACGGAATCGATTGCGGTTTGCGCGACCCGTTCGGCAACCACCTGCGCATCGTTCAGCTCGCGACAGCGCCGGTGAAGGTGCCAGAAAAAGCTCGGTAGTACCCGCGCCTCGTTGAGTCAAAAGTTCAGCTAGAAAGCCCCGATGCGTTGGTCGGGGCTTTCGCGCTCGCCGCCTCAGGCTTGCGGAGGCTTCTCCCCGATGTACAGCGTTTGCTTGCCCAAAAGCAGCCAGGCGGGAGGGAAGTTGAGATACGCGCGCACGAGAAGCGGGTGCTGCGGGATGCGGCTCTTCGTGGTGTAGGGCAGAAATCGCGCGATCACGCTCTTGGTCTTGAACCCGGCCATGACGGCCGCCTCGGCCAGGCTCTTCTCGGTGAGCGCTGTCTGGTGGTCGATGAAGTCCCAGTAAGCGCCCCCGATCAGCCGGATGTTGGGCTGCAGTATTACGACGCTCCCGCCCGGTTTGAGGATCGAGTGCGTCACACGCAGCTGTTGCAGCACGGCCTCGGTGGAAGGCAGGTGCTCGAGGTAGTTGCTGAAGAAAGCGATGTCGAAATAGTCGTTCGGCAGCACTTGATCCAGGTCAAGGCCGCTAGCCGGCACAAATCGAACATCTTTTGGCAGCGCAGCGCTGACGTCGCGGATGTCGGTCGCCCAGCGCTCACCGGCCCGAATGTTGCGGATGAAGTAGCCGAGGTCGCAAGCGATGTCAACGACGCGGGCGTCGGCCTTGATGTAGCGCTGAAGGAAGCGGCCCAGCTCGCGCCAGATCGCCTCCTTGCCGGCCTGGTCCTCATGGCTGAAGCGTTGCTCGTAGACCTGCTTCAGGACGATCGGAGGCAGCTTGCTCGTGGCGCCCGAGCCGGGTTCCGGTTCTTCCTTCAGTCGCATGATCGGAATGGCCATCTTAGGTAAGTGAACGCGAGCGTCCCGTCAGATGGTCGCCTCATCGATACACCAGGTTGGCGCCGAATCGTGAGAAACCGAGCCGTTCATACACTCGTGCCGCCTCGTCGTTGGCCGCGTCGAGAAAGGCGAAGTCCCCGCCGTTGGCGAAATGCCGCCGCACGAGCTCTGAGGTGACGGCCGCCGCAACGCCATGCCGCCGGCGATCCTGCCGCGTGACGACGCCCACGATCTCGGCTGCGCCCTTTAGCGAATGGGAGACGCCGGTGCCGACCGGTTCCCAATCCAGCCACGCGAGCAGGAACACGCTGTTGGGGCGAGCCATGTCGGCGCGCAATCGCTCCACGGGCGGTGCCGGGCGGTCGATCTCGCCACCGTCCGTCCAGCGAATGGTCTGAAACGCCTCTAGCTCAGCCGCGGCCGCGGCGGATGAAAGCTGGGTCAAGTGCACCTCTTCCGGCGCGGGGAATGGTTTGAAAGCTTCCGGACGGCACGACATGAGCGAGTTTCGCTCCACGAGCTTCAAACCGGCGCCCTCAAGCCACTCCCCGACCTTTGGCAGCAGCGTCTCGTTGTACTCGATCTCGAGCGGGACCTTGTGTCTCTTGAAAATCGAACGCAGCTTGGTGAGCGCTTTGACGGTCTCGGATTCGACCACCGTTCCGTCGATGATGGTCACCCAACCGATTGGAGCCGGCTCGCCCGCAGCGGACAGGACTCCCCTGAAAGGCCCAACCGAAAGCATCTCGGCGCCGTCGTCTCGATCGGCAAGCGTGTCGCGCTGCCAGGTTTGAAAGCGGTCGGTGTCGCTCATGCGCATTTTGGAGGCCAGCCCGGCCCCTGGCGCAATCGTTTGGGCCGTTCGTAATTGTCGCGAGCTATGGCCGGCACAGGCCCGACCTTAATGCACTTCGTTCGCCTACGCTGAGGTCGAATGTTGCCGCGTCGAACTGTGTCCCGCATCCTGAGAACGATTTGAGTACTCGACCCTCGGCAGCAAGCGCCGAGAATGCATTTGCGGCCGACCTGTTCAGCGGCCTGCCGCGGCGCTATGACCTGCTGGCGGAGATCCTCTCGTTCGGCCAGAACGGGCGGTGGCGCCGCGAGCTGGTCACGCAAATTGCAGCGTGTCAACCGAAGTCCATCCTCGACGTAGCCACCGGCACCGCCGGAGTCGCGATCGCCCTCGCCAACCGCACCGATGCGAACGTGACGGGCGTCGATCTGACCGAATCGATGCTCGCGCGCGGCCGCGAACGGGTCAGTGCGGCCGGTCTCGAACGTCGGGTGACGCTTCAGATCGCCCGAGCGGAAGACCTCCCGTTCCCGGACGCCTCCTTCGACGCTGTTAGCTTCACCTATCTCTTGCGATACGTCCGGGACCCGGCGGCCACGCTAAGAGAGCTCGTACGGGTGCTGCGTCCGGGCGGCGTGCTCGCAAGCCTCGACTTCTTTGTGCCAACGGCGGCGGGGTGGCGGGCGGCCTGGTGGCTGTACACGCGGGCTGGCCTGCCGCCCGCCGGCCTGGCTCTTGGCGGTCCGGAATGGTGGCGCGTCGGTCGGTTTCTTGGCCCCAACATCTCGACCTTCTACAGGGACTGGCCGCTGGGTCGGATCATCGAGGGCTGGGAGGCCGCCGGCATCGACGGCGCGCGATCCCGGGCGATGAGCGTTGGCGGAGGAGTTGTGATGTGGGGACGCAAATCCGCGACGGGCGAATCTCATGCCTGAGACCCTCGCTCCCGCCTATTACGCCGCACGATCGGGCGGCTGGCGCCGAGACGTGTGGGCTCTCCTCCATCCCCCGTACACCGCGTGGCATCTTTCATATGTCGTGATCGGCGCGAGCCTGGCGCCCAGGCTGGATGCGGTCCACCTCATCGCCACGCTGCTTGCCTTCTTCCTGGCGGTCGGCATCTCGGCGCACGCGCTCGATGAGCTCAAGGGCCGCCCTCTCGGCACCGAGATCCCGAACGCGGTGCTCGCGGTGGCCGCTGCGATCGGCCTCATCGGGGCCGTCGCGCTCGGGGTCGCCGGCGTGACGAGCCTTGGTCCGGGCCTCGTGCCGTTCATCGCCCTGGGTGTGCTATTCGTCTTCGCGTACAACCTCGAGCTGCTTGGCGGCAAGCTGCATGGCGACTTCTGGTTCGCCCTCTCCTGGGGAGCGTTTCCTGTGCTGACCGCCTACTTCGCTCAGACCGGGCGTCTGTCGGTGGGGGCGATTGGCATCGCCATTGCGGCGTTTGCTTTGTCATTCGGCCAGCGGAGCCTCAGCACGCCGGCCCGCCTTTTGCGCCGGCGCAGCAGATCCGTTACCGGCGTCGTGACTTTCAGCGATGGGTCGGCGGTCGAGCTGGACGAGGCGGCTCTGCTTCGCCCCCTCGAGCGGGCCCTGAAGGCATTCTCTTGGGGGGTTGTCGCGCTGGCCATTGGCCTCGCCGCGTCGAAGGTTTGGTGACGCGACATGCTGCATTGTGTCAATGACACTGCCTGATCCCACACTCCTCAAACCGATCCTGCGTGGCTGGTCGCACGGGCTCGCAGCGCTGGTGTCGGTCGTGGGCTTGGTCGCCCTCATCGTGGTCACCCGGAACGACCCCGCCAAGCTCGTGTCGATGATCGTTTACGGCACTGGACTGGTCCTCCTTTTCGGAATCAGCGGGACATACCACATCGTGAACTGGCCGCCCCGGGTCAAGGATTGGCTTCGCCGCGCGGACCACGCGATGATTTTCGTTTTCATCGCCGCGACCTACACGCCACTCGCCTTCAACGTGCTAGACGGCTGGTGGCGAACAGTGGTGCTGGTGGCGATCTGGACATGCGCCGCAGCAGGAGTCGCCGGAGCGGCGCCATTCCTCCGCATTCCTCGACGCTTGCTGGCAGCGCTCTACATGATGATGGGCTGGCTCGCCGTCATTGCCCTCGTTCCGCTCGCCGCTGCGCTCGGCTGGGTAGCTGCACTCCTGATCGCGTTGGGCGGCCTGCAGTACTCGCTGGGAGCCGCGGCCTATGCATTCAAGAAGCCGCGACTATGGCCGCGCGTGTTCGGCTATCACGAGGTGTTCCACGTCGCGGTGATCACCGCGAGCATCACGTTCTACGTGGTTGTGCTCAAATACGCCGTCCCGTTTCATCGCGCCGGCTGATGAGGGCGACTTAGACCGGCGGCACTCCATGCTTGCGGTTGAGCCTCAGCGACGTTCGTGTGGAATACGCACGGAACCTCGCGATAAGGGTCGCGCGAAGGTCATCTGGATCGACAACGTCGTCGACGATGAGGTTGGCTGCCAGCTTGTACAGGTCGACGTCCTCGCGGTACTCGTCCTCGAGCTCCTTCCGGCGCGCCGCCCTCTCGTTCTCCGGCAGCTCAGCCAGCTTGTTGAAGAACACTGCGTTGACGGCAGGCTCGGGCCCCATCACCGCGATCTGCGCTGAGGGGAGCGCGATGACGCAATCCGTATCGAAAGCAGGGCCTGCCATCGCGTAGAGTCCGGCCCCGTACGCCTTGCGCACGATGACGGAGATCTTTGGCACCGTCGCCTCCGAAACCGCGCTGATCATCTTGGCGCCGTGCCGGATGATGCCGCGTCTCTCGACGTCCGTGCCGATCATGAATCCGGGCACGTCCGCCAGGAAAAGCAGTGGAATCTCGAACGCATCGCACAACCAGATGAAGCGCGCGGCCTTGTCTGAGGAGTCGCTGAAGAGGACCCCGCCATTCTGCATAGGCTGGTTCGCCAGGATCCCGATTGCCTGACCATCGAGGCGCGCCAATCCTGTCAGCAGCTCCTTGGCGAACAGCTTCTTTATCTCCACCCAGCTGCCCTCGTCGATCAGC
>JBDUAO010000088.1:0-10966 GCA_040004595.1 Candidatus Dormiibacterota bacterium
CTGGTCGCCGGCTTCCTCGCGCTGATCGGCTATCAGCTGGTGCTGTTCGCGGTCTTCACAAAGATCTTCGCGGTGCGGATGGGCTTCCACCCACCGCATCCAGTCCTGGAGCGGCTGTTCAAATACATCACGCTCGAGGTCGGGCTGCTCGCCGGCGCGGTGATGGTGCTGGCTGGAATCGTGGGTCTGGTGCTGGCGGTTGCCAGCTGGCAAGGCGCCGGCTTCGGCAATCTTGACCCCTCGCTGACCATGCGCGAGGTGATCCCAGCGGTGTTGCTGCTCGCGATCGGCACTCAAACCGTGTTCGCGAGCTTCTTTATCAGCATTCTTTCGATCGACATCGACGTATGAGGAAGAACCAGTCGCGGCGATAGCGCCGTTAGTAAATTGGCGACTCCGCGGTGACTGTCTCGAGCCACTTGCGGCATGAGACCAGGAAGCGCGCCGCCTGCAAGCCGTCCAGCACCCGGTGGTCGAATGAGAAGCAGAGGTACATCATCGGCTTGATCCCGATCATGCCCTTGATCGCGACCGGCCTCTCGACGATCGCCTCCATCGTCAGGATGCCCGCCTGACCAGGGTTGATCACCGAGTAGCTGAAGAGAGTTCCGAATGTCCCGGAGTTGTTGACGGTGAAGGTGGCCCCGGCCAGGTCGTCCGCCTTCAGCTGCTTCGTGCGGGCGCGGTTGGCGATGTCGTTCACGGCCCGCGCCAGGCCTGCAATCGACAGCCCGTCGGCGCGGCGAACGACTGGTACGACCAGCGTGTCCTCGAGGCCAACCGAGACTCCGAGGTTGATATCGCGGTGCACGATGAGCTCGGTGTCATGGAACGTCGAGTTCACCTCGGGGTGCTCGCGCAGGGCTGACACCGTCGCTGCCATCACGTACGGGAGGTAGGTCAGCGAGAAGCCTTCCTGTTGCTGGAACGCCGCTTTGTTCGCGTTGCGGTTGACCACCACGCCCGACATGTCGGCTTCCTGCGTCTGCCACGCGTGCGGAATCGTCGTCTTGCTGCGAGTCATGTTTTCGGCGATGAGCCGGCGCACGCGCGTCAGCTGAACCACCTGGTCGCCCTCGGCCGGGGTTAAGGGCGCCGCAGCAGGCTTGGCAGCGGGGGCCGCCTTGGCCGCGGCGGCGAAGTCCTGCACGTCCTTCTTGGTGACGCGCCCGCCGATTCCGGTGCCCTCGATCTTGGACAGGTCGACCTTGAGCTCGGAGGCGGCCATCTGGACGGCGGGCGAGAAGCGATGCTCGCCGGTCTCGAGGGTAGGCGAGGGGGTTTTGGCCTGGCCCGGATCGGCGGGAGCCGAGGCGGGCTCGTCCTTGGGCTCGGCCGGTGTCTCGGCCACGGCAGCGGGCACTGGTTCGGCTGGAGCCTCCGGCGTCGCAGTAGCAGTTGCGGCATTCTTCGGTGCGGCGGCCTTTGGTTCGGCCGCGGGCGCAGCCGCTTTGGGCTCAGGTTCGGTCGCGGACGCCCTAGGCTCCGGCTCCGGTGCGGGGGCTTCCGCACTGTCTCCTCCGATCTCGACGACAGCGATCTCCGCGCCCGCCTGGACCGTTTCGCCTTCCTTGGCCAGGATCTCTTTGAGGATTCCCGTGACCGGCGCCGGCACTTCCGCGCTCACCTTGTCGGTGTCCACCTCGAGCATGGGCTCGAACTCGACCACCTTGTCGCCAGGTTTCACCAGCCACTTCGAGATGGTGCCTTCGTGCACCGACTCGCCCAGCTGGGGCATGACGACTCGCTTGGTGGTCCCCGCCATCAGAACGCCGCGAGCTCGCGCAATGCTGTGGTGATCTTCTCCGGATTAGGCATGAAGAAGTCCTCCATCGCCGGCGCGTAAGGCATCGACGGGACGTCGAGCCCACCCAAGCGCTTCACCGGCGCGTCGAGCCAGCGCCACGCTTCATCGGCGATCAGGGCCGCGATCTCCGACCCGACCGAAACGCTGAAGTTGTCCTCGTACAGCACCAGGCATTTGCCAGTTTTCCGAGCCGACGCGATGATCGCCTCACGGTCCAGCGGGTACACGGTGCGCAGGTCAACGATCTCGACGCTCACGCCCTCCGCGTCGAGAGTCTTGGCCGCCTCGATCGCGTAATGGACCATAAGGCCGTAGCAAAACACGGAGATATCGGTTCCCCCGCGGGCCGTGCGTGCGACCTGGAGAGGGATGAGGTACTCGCCCTTCGGCACCGGCTCCTTGAACATGCGGTAGAGCCGCTTGTGCTCGAAGAAGAGCACGGGATCGGGGTCGCGAATCGCCGCCAGGAGTAAGCCTTTCGCCTCGTAGGGAGTGGACGGGATCACGATCTTGAGACCAGGCGTTGCAAACCGCGCCTCGATTGACTGCGAGTGATAGAGCGCGCCGTGCGCGTGTCCGCCCATCGGTGCGCGTACGACCATGGGCACCGACCAATCGCCATCGCTGCGGTACCTGAACTTGGCGATCTCGTTGGTGATCTGGTTGAACGCCATGTGCGCGAAGTCGGTGAACTGCATCTCAGCGACGGGTCGCTTTCCAGCGAGCGCAAGCCCGAGGGCGACACCGGCAATCGATGACTCCGCCAGCGGGGTGTCGATGACGCGATCCTCGCCGAACCGCTTGTGCAGCCCATCGGTGACCAGGAACACGCCGCCCTTCTTGCCGACGTCCTCGCCGAGAACCATGACGCGTTCGTCGCGCTCCATCTCCTCGGTGAGCGCGGAGCGAAGCGCGGACACCATGTTCATCTCTTCGGTCTCGACATCGGCCGCCGGCTCGATCGCCTTAGGCACATCGAGACCGTACACGTTGGTCAGCGCGTTCTCGGCGGGCGCGTCAGGCGACTCCATGCCTTCGTTGGTGGCCTTGGTGACCTCTGCCTTGACGCGCTCCTCGTACTCGGCAACCTCTTTCGCGCTCAGCACGCCTTCATCGAGGAGGCGCTTCTTGAACTGCTCCAGACAGTCCGACTGGGCGAGTCGCTCGATCTCCTCTTGGTTGCGGTAGCGCCGCTGGTCGTCTTCCGATGAATGCGCGCCAAGCCTGTCGACGAGGCACTCGATGAGCGTCGGACCGCCTCCCCCTCGCGCCCGGGCGATCGCCTCCTTAGCGACCACGTAAGCGGTCACCGGGTCGCGGCCGTCGAGGGTCACGCCGGGGAAGCCGTAGCCCGCTGCGCGCTGCGCCGCGTACTCGATCGCGTATTCCTTGCGCATCGGAGTCGAGATCGCGAACCCGTTGTTCTCGCATACGAAGATCTCGGGCACCTTGTAGATCGCCGCGAAGTTGAAGGCTTCGTGCGCGTCGCCTTCCGATCCCGAGCCCTCCCCGTAACAGGTCATCAGGACCTTGTCGGTGCCGTCCATCTTCAGCGCGTACGCGACGCCCGCCCCGCGAACCAGCTGCGTTGCCACCGGCGAGCCGCCGGAGGTGATGTTGAGTCGAGTGTCCGAGAAGTGGCCGGGCGTCTGCTTGCCACCGGAAGCAGGATCGGCGGGCTTGGCCAGCACGGACAGCATCAAATCGAGAGGAGTGACGCCCATGCGCAGGCAAAGCACCACGTCGCGGTAGTAGGGAGAGACCCAGTCGTACTTCGGCTTCAGTCCCCAGCTGACGCCGATCTGGGCGGCCTCGTGGCCGGCGCACGAGATGATGAAAGGCGCACGCCCCTGGCGGTTCAATACCTGGAACCTGTAGTCGACCTGGCGGCCCAGCAGCATGTAGTTGAACCAGGTCTTGAGAGTTTTCGCGTCCAGATCGGTGTCGCGCCACTTGATGGGATCCTGGAAACGCCACTCAGGGCTGAAGGTCGGACCTTTGGTCTTGACGGTGGTGGCCATCAGAAGCTCAGATGTGGATTGCGTGGCCGTCGACGGCGAGGGCCGCTTCCATCACGGCCTCGCTGAGGGTGGGGTGGGGGTGGATGTTGCGACCCATCTCCCAGGCATCGCCCTGGAACAGTTGGGTCAGCGCCGGCTCCGCGATGAGCTCGGTCGCGTTGGGTCCGACTATGTGAGCGCCGAGGAGCTGGCCTGTCTTCGCGTCAGCAACAAGCTTGACGAAGCCGCCTGTCTCGCCATGGATGATCGCGCGGCCCAGTGCGCTGAAGGGAAACTTGCCGGTCTTGACCTCGCGACCCTTTTCCTTGGCCTGCTTCTCGCTCATTCCCACCGAGGCGATCTGCGGGTGGGAGTAGGTGCAGCGGGTGACGAGGTCCTGGTCCATCGGGGCGACGCGCTGCCCGGCAATGTCCTCCACCGCAGTCATGCCTTCGTGAGCGGCTGCGTGAGCCAGCAGGAATCCGCCGACCACGTCGCCGATCGCGTGGATACCCTCAGCTGATGTGCGCATCCACTCGTCGACCTTGATGAAACCATTCGGGTGCGTTTCGATGCCAACCTTCTCCAGCCCGATGTCCTTGGATCGTGGCGAGCGTCCGACCGCGACCAGCAGCTGATGGGCCCACAACTCGCCTTGCTCCGTGTCGACGGCGACGCCGCCCCGGGCTTTCTTGGCGCCCTTTACCTTGACCCCGACGCGGCAATCGATGCCGCCCTTCTTGAAGGCGGAGAGCATCTCTTTTGATATCTCCTCGTCCTCGAGCGGCACGAGGCGATCGAGGCCTTCAAGGAGCGTGACCTTGACTCCGAGCTGGCTGTAGAGCGTCGCGAACTCGACACCGACAGCGCCGGCGCCGATGATGCAAATCGACTCGGGGACCTTGGTGGAGAGCGTGGCGTTGTCGGACGAGATGATCAGCTCGCCATCGAACTCCAGGCCTGGCAGCGACCGGACGGTTGACCCGGTCGCGACGATGAGGTTCTTGGCGCGGAGCTGCTTGGCTCCGATCTCGAGCGTGTTGCGGTCGCGCAGCCGGCCGCTGCCCGCAACCACCTCGATCTTGTTCTTCTTCATCAGGAACTGGACGCCCTTGTGGAGCTGGCTGACGACGGAGTCGCGGCGCGCGGCGATGCGGACGTAATCGAAGCGCACCTTGTCGGCGTCGACGCCGAACTCGGGGCCGCGGGCGGAGATTCGGTGGTACAGCTCAGACGACTCGAGGAGGACCTTGGTCGGGATGCAGCCGACATGGAGGCAGGTGCCGCCGAGCTTGTCGGCCTCAACCAACGCCACCTTGAGACCCAGCTGTGAGGCCCGGATGGCGGCGGGATAGCCCGCCATTCCACCCCCGAGGATCAGTACGTCGAAGTCGTCAGCCGGCATCTCTCTCAGTGTAGAAGTCAGCGCGAGCCAACTTTCAGTTGCAACCCGGCTTGAGCAGGTTGGCGCGTGCTCTGTCGAAGTCCGCTCGATCGGTGACAGGGAGGCCAGCGGCGGGGTCGCCGTAGCGGTCTGTTGCCCTGTAGTAGCGGGCCGGGTTGGTCTCGTCAGGCATCACCAGGGGGTCCACTGCGCCGCTTTCGTTGAGGCATCGGTCGTCTCTGACCGCGTCGAGCGCCTCGAGGTCTGCCATCTGACGCTGCATCTGGGCGGCCTTGGCGGCGCCGAACTCCACCAGCACCGCGCCGCTGTTGAAGCAGGCCAGGAACAACAAGGCCACCAATGCGGGTCTCCATGTCCCACGCCAGGGGAGTCGCCCGGCGGCGGCTCCGAGCAGGATCAGCCAGAAGACGGCGCCCACGTATACGTAGCGGCCGGCCCCGGATTGCTCATAGCCGATCTGCCCTCGAGCCACGCCGGTGACCAGGTAGAAGGCGACGAGGCCCGCGGCCGTCCCCAGCGCCAGCCCGTCGCACCCGTGGCGCCACCAGGCATGACCAACGGCCCATACGCCGAGGGCAAGCAGGGGGATTCCGAGCCAGCCACCCTCGCCGATGAGACCCGCGACGCTGGCGCCCAGACCCCAGAGCGTATACAGCGGCAGCGCCAGGAGGTTGCTGTTTGCGGACGCGGAGGTCGATTGGGCGCTGTGCAACCCGAAAGTTAAGAACCACGCGACGAAGACCATGGCCACGGGGGCCAGCCACACCAACTCCTTGCGCCGCTCGGGTGTCGCGGCCAGATCTACGGCGGCGGCGAGTCCGAAGAAGAGGCCGATCGCTGAGAACATCAAAGAGGCCGTAAGCAGCGCCGCGACGATTGGCATTCGCCACCGCGCGCTGCTTTCGAGCGCGACGAGCATTCCCAGGCCACATGCCACCGAGCCGACGAAGCTCATCTGGAAGGCCCACAGCAAGTTCTCCCAGCCCGCACCGATCACCAGGAGCAGCGCTGCGGTGGCGATGCCGATGAGATCCCCAGCGCGCCGCCGAACCAGCTCGAAAATCAAGATGGCGCTGGTGGCGTGGAGGGCAAGCAGCACGGCCATGTACGGCAGGTAGGAGCGCAGGCCGAGCGTCGCCAGCAGGACCGAGTAGATGATTCGCGTCAGCATCGCAGGGTGCCCGTTGTGTGGCTGGAGGTAGGTGGTTGCGGTCCAGTCGCGCGAGGTGAGGATGAAGTTCCATTCATCGAAGTAGAAGGTGTAGCCACGCGTCAGGACGAGGATCGTGGCCGAGACCGCCACCGCAGCGATAACAACGAAGAGCCGCGCGTGCGGCACACGAACCTCAGAGGCCGTCAACTGAAGAGCTGCGACCGGAGATCCTCGACGGATCTTCGGCGCCCATCCGGCCCATCTGCGTTGTTGCCGCCTGCGCTCCTCACTACATGTATGGCCAATACATTGCGCTCCGGTGCTCGGCGGCGCCTAGCATCTGGACCACCTGGCCACCGAATCTCTCGCCGAGGCCCCCGATCGCGGCTCTCTAGCGCTCGGCGAGCGGTACCGGCTTTCTAGGTTCGGGTCCGATGTACTCCGATTGTGGTCGGATGAGGCGGTTGTGTGAGCTCTGCTCGAGCACGTGCGCCGACCAGCCGGCCACGCGTGAGACGGCGAAAGTTGGCGGGAAGTATTCCTTCGGCAGGCCGATCGCTTGCAGCACGCCGGCGGAGTAGAACTCGACGTTGGTCGCCTGCGGCCGTTCCGGGTGCTCTTCGTGTAGCAGGGCGAGGGCGGTCTCCTCGACCTTGGACGCAAGCTCGTAAAACTTCGGATTGAGCCGCTGGCACAGTGCTTTGAGAATCTTCGCCCGCGGGTCGTATGTGCGGTACACGCGGTGCCCGAAGCCCATGAACCTGACCTTCTGCTTTCGCGCCTCGCGCATCCAGTGCTCCGCGTTGTCGGCGGTGCCGATCTGCTCGAGCTGGTCCATGACCGCCGACGGCGCGCCGCCGTGAGCCGGCCCCTTCAATGCGCCGATCGCGCCGACGAGGCAGGAGGCGAGGTCGGAGTCGGTGGACGCGATCACGCGGGCCGTGAAGGTGGAAGCGTTCATGCCGTGGTCGGCCAGCAGGACCAAGTAGGTATTGAGGGCCTGCACGATTTCCGGAGACGCCTCTTTGCCGTTGAGCATGTACAGATAGTTGGCTGCGTGGCTTAGGTCGGCGCGCGGCACAACAGGCTTCAACCCCTGCGTCTGCCGGTGGAACCTCGCGAGGATCGTTGGAAAAGACGCTGTGGCATGAATCGCGAGCGGGATCGTGGGTTTCTGCAGCTTGTGCTCGACCCCCTGCACCGAGACCACGCTTCTCAAAACATCCATTGGATCGGTGTCGGCGGGCAGGGCCTCGAGCGTCGATATTGCTGCCGCGGTGAGGGCGCGCGAGCCGGCGAGCTCCTGGGTGAGCGCGTCGAGCTCGGCTCGATTGGGCAGGCTGCCATTCCACAGCAGGTAAGCGACCTCTTCGAAGGACATCTCTTCGGCCAGGTCGGCGATGACGTAGCCGCGGTAGACGAGCCGGCCGTTGGCGCCGTCGACGAGGCTGATCTCGGTCCGTGCCGCAATGATCCCCTCGAGGCCGGGTACGTACTCGGCGCTCATCTCTTGGCCAGTGCAAGGGGCTTCTTGCCGGGCTCCGGTCCGGTCCACACCGAGGCGGGCCGGATGATGCGAAGGTCCTCCAGCGACTCGAGGACATGGGCGGTCCACCCCGCGACGCGCGAGGTTGCGAACATGCAGGTGAACAACGACTTCGGGATGGCGGCGCCGGTGAGCACGACCGAGGCCCAGAAGTCCACGTTCGTGGCGTTAGGGCGCTCCGGATGAGCCTCGTGCAGGATTCGCAGAGCCACCTCTTCTGTGCGATCTGCCTTGCGGTGGAGCTCGGGGGCCGAAGTTGCGGCGAGCTCCTTGAGGATCTTGGCGCGCGGATCGTAGGTCCTGTAGACGCGGTGCCCAAAGCCGGCGAACCGCTCCTTGCGCGCGTGGGCATCGATGAGCCACTTTTCGGCGAGCTCGGTAGAACCGATCTTGTCGAGCATGGTCCGAGCCGCAAAGGTGGCGCCTCCGTGGGCCGGTCCTTTGAGGGCGCCGATCGCGCCCACGACCGCGGAGGCGAGGTCGCTGCCGGTCGACGCGATGACACGCGCGGCGAAGGTGGACGCGTTAAGGCCGTGGTCGGCCAGGAGGACCAGGTACATCTCGAGCCAGCGGGCGCGGTCGGCGGACGGCTCCTTGCCATCCATCATCCACAGCAGGTTGGCGGCGTGGCCGAGGTCGGCACGGGGCTTGACGATCTCGTGGCCCTGGCTACGGCGCCAGGTCGCGGCGACGATGGTCGGGAAGATCGCGGTAAGTGCGACGGCCTCGTCGAGCGAAGGGGTTGTTGGCAGCTTGGACGAGCCCTGAGCCGAGACGACCGTGCGCAGGACGTCCATCGGATTCGTTTTGGGGTCGGCGGATTCCAAAGTGCGCTGTGCATGATCGGTGAGGGTTCGGCAAGCGGCCATCTGGTCCTTCAACCCATCGAGCTCTGCGGTGGTGGGCAGCTCGCCGTGCCACAGGAGGTAGGCGACCTCCTCGAAGGACACGACTGGCGCGATGTCTTCGATGAGGTATCCGCCCCGGTAGATCAGGCGGCCGTTGGCGCCATCAACCTCGCTGATCGAGGTTTCGGCGGCGACGACACCTTCCAGCCCAGGGCTGAAGTCAGGCACGAGACCTAAGTCTACGTAGGCCCGACGAGCGACCGTGGCTTGGTGGGTGCCGTGGCGGCTGCGAATTCGCTGCAACCGGTGACGGGTACTCATAACGAATCCCCCGCAGCGTCGTTACTGCTGCAAGAGATGAGCACTGCCGGGTGGATTCGAGCGCTGGCCCTGACCGCGGTCATGGCATCCGCGTGTGGCACGACCCCAACGGTGGGGAGCGCCCCATCTGCAACGGAGACCGTCTCGTCCGCCACCGCCTCTCCAGGTCCTAACCCACCCGCAGTCGGTGGCTGCCCGGCACCCACGTACCGGTGCCTGGCCCTGGTCACCTTGAAAGGCAGCAGCTCATGGCTCGTCCGCGACTTGACCGACATCAACCATCCCAAGACCACAAGCAACCTGGGCGCGATAGCCGGTCCGGTGTTCGTGAGCGGGACGGAGATCTCGTACGCGGTCGACACCAATCTCTACCGCGCTCCGCTCGCCGGCGCGCCCAAAACCCTGGTGACCAGGAAAGGTGGCGCTGGAATCTGGAGCCCGGACGGAGGCGCAGTACTTTTCACGACAGCAGCCGATCCTTCGAAGACAACGGTGCATCAGCTCAGGGCGGGTCAGGATCAGGTGTTGGGTACAGTTCCCGGTGGCGGTGTTGGTGGTTGTGAAACCATCGCGAGCTGCCAGATCCCCAACTTCCTGGACTTCCGGCTTCTCTATTCGCCCGACGGATCGATGGTTTCGCTGGTGACGTCCGGTTTCTCTGGAAGCTCGTTCCGAGTCTGGTCGTCGACCGGAATACTGGCCAGCAGCAGTGACGCGCGCGGCTCGACATTTTCGGAATGGTCCGGCACCAGCCTGTACTTCCGGGACGGTAACGGAGTGGAGGTTTGGCACAACGGTGTTGTGTCGCCGTTTCTTCCTGGTGTGCAGTGGGTTAAGCCCCGAGCGTCATCGGCCGGGGGCCAGATCGTCTACACCGCAAGAGACAGCTACGGTTGGGGCCACGTATATATCGTGGACACCACGACCGGAAAAGTTCGCGAGCTCAAGAGCGCTCGCACGGACGCCGTCTTCCTTACTTCACGGTACGTCTGGTACCAGGGCGAGCGCGCATGTGTCGCGAACGATATATGTGGCGCCCGGCCGCCCTTTCACCCGCTGAACGGAAAGACCTACATCTACGACCTTCAGACGGGGACCGAAACTGAGTCGATCATCACCAGCGTGGCCGACGTCTGGCCGCACCCGGCCTGATCGAAATGAAGACCGCTGGCTGGCTTCGCCTGGCCGGGATCGCTGCATTGCTGACCGTTGGCTGCGGCACGATGACTCCGGCCGCAGCAAAGTTGAGTCCCACTCCGACCGTCATCCTCGGCAGCGATCCGAGCCCCGCCCCGGTCGCCACGAGCTTGCCGACCCCCATGCCAATCCCGCGCTCCACCCCTAAGGCATCGCCCAAACCCGCCCCAAATCCATGCCCGGCTGTTCCGGCCACGACGCCGTTAGCCTGGAATCCCAATCTGGCGTTGGTCACTTTGCGCGGCAGCGGTTGCATTGTCGTCAGGGACATCACAGACATCAATCACCCCAGGACGATAGGCAACCTGGGACTTGATCCGCAGCCGCAGTTTGTGAGCGCTACAACCCTCTCTTATGTCGATGCGAAGAGGGGCCTCCTCCGTACACCCCTCGCCGGAGCCCCGAGGACGCCCATCGCCGGCGGCGCCAGCAGGTTCTTCACGTGGAGCCCTGATGGAGAGACCGCGGCCTATCTGTCAAGTGGCGCGACCGGTCCGCAACCGCCAATGCAGCTCCACCTGGTCAGGGCCGGCAAAGACCGAGTCGTCAGCACGATGCCCGGCCTTCCATCGGTGTTTGGCTGTGAGTCTCAAGCTTGCAGCGATGGGTGGGATTTCCATCTGTCGTACTCGCCAGATGGTCGCTTCATCACGTGGGCGCAGAACATTACGGATGTATTTCGGATGTGG
>JBDUAO010000089.1:0-10961 GCA_040004595.1 Candidatus Dormiibacterota bacterium
TCTCTTTGTCTGGAACGGTGAGTTGGATTGCCGGAAACAGCATGACCCTCACGATTCCGCCTCACAGATATGGCCATGCCGTCTACGGTGTGTGGGAGTGGGAAACGTACGGGCATTACTACTACCTGACCGATCGGTGTGTAGTCATAGATTCGACCTACATGTATACCTTTGTGCCCGAAGGGTCCGGCTGGAAAGCCTGGGTATCAACTACCTAGGGAGTCGAACTTCGATGAACAGGACGAGGTGGCCGAGGGGTAGGCTCCCGCGGTCCGCCGTGCGGCGTCTAGTTGCTTGAGTTGGCGTCCCCGATCGCGGCTTGGGCAGCCGCCAGCCGCGCGACCGGCACCCGAAACGGGCTGCACGAGACGTAGTTCAGGCCGAGTGAGTGGCACAGGTGGATCGACTCCGGGTCGCCGCCATGTTCGCCGCAGATACCGATCTCCATCTTCGGCCGCGTTTTGCGGCCCTCGGTGACGGCGATTCCCATGAGGCGGCCGACGCCGTTCTCGTCGATCGTCTCGAACGGGTTGCGCGGCAAGATCTTCCGCTCCAGGTACTTGACGATGAAATGGCGCTCTGCGTCGTCACGCGAGTAGCCGAAGGTCGTCTGCGTGAGGTCGTTGGTGCCGAACGAGAAGAACTCGGCCTCGGTGGCGATCTCTCCCGCGGTGAGCGCGGCGCGCGGGATCTCGATCATCGTGCCGAACTTGTAGGGCACGCGCACTCCCTTCTCCTTCTGCACCTGCTCGACCACCGGCTTCAGCTCCAGGTGCACCGCGTGCAGCTCGGCGAGCGTGCCGGCCAGCGGGATCATGATCTCCGGTCGCGCGTCGATCTTTCGCTTGCGCAGGTCGCAAGCCGCCTCCATGATCGCCCGCACCTGCATCCGCGTGATCTCCGGGAACAGGATCGACAGGCGCACGCCCCGCAGGCCGAGCATCGGGTTCGCTTCGTGCAGCTCCTCGACGCGGGCCATGACCTTCTCCAGCCTCTTGAGGCGCGACGGGGTCTTGCCGTTTTCCTTGAGCTGAGTCGTTTCCCGGATGAGCTCTTCGAGGCTGGGCAGGAACTCGTGTAGCGGCGGGTCGATTAGCCGGATGATCACCGGCAGCCCCGCCATCGCCTTGAAGATGCCCTCGAAGTCGCCGCGCTGGATCGGCAGCAGCAGCGCGAGGTGCTTCTCGCGCTCCTCGGTGGTCGTGGCCATGATCATCGCCTGGACGATGGGAAGCCTGTCCTGCTCCATGAACATGTGCTCGGTGCGGCACAGGCCCACGCCCTGAGCACCATTCTCGCGAGCTTTGATGGCGTCGCGCGGGTAGTCGGCGTTCGCCCAGACCTGGAGGCGGCGGAACTCGTCGGCCCAACGCAGGATCGCGCTCGCGGCGGGGTGCTTGTTGAGGGAGCGAGCCTCGATGGTGGGCACGCTGCCTAGGTAAACCTCGCCCGTGGTGCCATCGATGGTGATCTGCTCGCCCTCTTTAATCGTCTTGCCGCCGGCGGAGAACTGACGCTTGCGCACATCGACGTTGATGGCGCTTGCACCCACGATGCAGGGCCGCCCCATGCCGCGCGCGACCAGGGCCGCGTGGCTGGCAGTGCCTCCGGTCTGCGTGAGGATGCCCTTCGCCTCGACCATGCCATGCACGTCGTTAGGGTTCGTCTCGACGCGGACGAGGATTACCGCCTTGCCTTTCTTGCCCCACTCGGCGGCGGTGTCGGCGTCGAACACGGCCCCACCTGATGCCGCGCCCGGCGATGCCGGCACGCCTTTGGCAAGGGGCTGCACCTTCGAGTTCGGGTCGACACGCGGGAACAACAGTTGCTCGAGCTGTCGCGGCTCGATGCGCGCGACTGCCTCTTTCTTGGTGATGAGGCGCTCGCCGACCATGTCAACGGCGATGTTCACGGCCGCCTCGCCCGTGCGCTTGGCGCTGCGGGTCTGGAGCATCCAGAGCTTGCCGCGCTCGATGGTGAACTCGAGGTCCTGCACGTCCTTGTAGTGCTTCTCGAGCTTGCGGGCATAGCCTTCGAACTCGGCGTAGACCTTCGGCATATGGCGCTTCAGCGCTCTGATCGGCTCGGTGTCCCTCACGCCGGCGACCACGTCCTCGCCCTGCGCGTTCACGAGGTAGTCTCCGTACAGCTCCCTCTTGCCGGTGATCGGGTTGCGCGTGAACGCAACCCCTGTGCCCGAGATGCGGCCCATGTTGCCAAACACCATCATCTGCACGTTCACCGCGGTGCCGAGGTCGTCGGGGATGCGCTCCATTCGCCTGTATGTCTTCGCACGCTCGGTGTTCCATGACTTGAACACCGCCTCGATCGCCGCGCGCAACTGAGTTACCGGGTCATTGGGGAACGCGTGGCCGGTCGCGTCCTTATATATATCGAGGAAACGCTTGATGAGGAGGCGGAGGTGGTGGGGCTTGAGCTCGGGGTCGGTTTTGACGCCCGCCTTCTTCTTGGCCTCCGTCAGAGCGTGCTCGAACCTATCGCCGTCGATACCCATCACGGTCTTGCCGAACATCTGGATGAAGCGGCGGTACGAGTCCAGCGCGAAGCGCTCGTCCCTCGTGAGCTTGGCCAGACCCTGCATCGTCTCCGGGTTGAGGCCGAGGTTGAGGACCGTGTCCATCATGCCGGGCATCGAGAACTTGGCTCCTGAACGGACGCTGACCAGCAACGGGTTCGTGGCGTCGCCGAAGCGCTTGTCCGCCCGCTTCTCGAGCACGGCGAGGGATTTCGTCACCTGCTCCCAGAGCCCTTCGGGAAACTTGCCTCCCTTGGCGAGATAGGCGCGGCAGGCCTCGGTCGTGATGGTGAAGCCTGGGGGCACGGGCATGCCCGCTCGGGTCATCTCGGCCGCACCGGCGCCTTTGCCACCCAGGAGGTCGCGCATTTTGGCGGACCCTTCGGTGAAGTGATAGACCCATTTGTGCGCGGCGCTCATCGCGGTAAGTTTGGAGCAAGCCAGACCTCGAGCGTCGTCCGCGCCCTACCCTTGGTGGCGGATGGAGGACCTTGGGGCGGTTTCGGACGACCACGTGATCCTCGCCTGGTTGCAGGCTGAGATCGAGTCGCCCCCTTTCCAGGCCTATCTCATCGGTGATCCGCCGAAGCCATCGCATCTGGCGCGAGCCGTGGCGCTGGCGCGCAATCGGGACCCCGACCACGCCGAGCACAATGCCGAACGACGCCGGATCATCGCCGCCGCGCACGGGTTCGGGCGGGGCGCGTTGATCTTCGCCGGCCTCGAGAATGACATCGCCTGGCGACGCGTTCGGGCGACGACCGCCGAGGTTGCCGAGATGCTGTACTCCAACCGCAATGCGACCTGGACGACGCTGGCGCCGGCGACACGAACCGTGGCTGAGGGGGCGTCAAACGCGGAGCGCGTATACACCGGAGACGACATGAACCTGCACATCCTGTCGCTGGCGCGCCTCATCTGCCACGCCGATGCTGAACCCGAGCTGTCACCGTTACTGTGCCTGCGCATACCGGATGGGCGAATCAGCTTGCTCGAGGGGCACACGAGGGCGACGGCGATAGTGCTCGAGGGGCACAGGCTGCGACAAGGCGTGGAGGCATTTATCGGCGACTCGCCCAGCATCAAGAGCTGGGCCTACGCGTGACGGCCTTGCCCCATGAGTCCGCTCTCGAGACCCTCTCCCCTGAGGCGGGAGGGAGAATAGCGGGATGACTGAGCCTCGGAAGATTGCCCGGTACGGCTGGATCCCTGACCTTCCCGACGAGCGCGACCACCTCTACTCGGCCCCGCCCGCATACCTGAGCGCCCTGCCGCCCTTCGTCGACCTTCGGGCTCAATGCCCGGCTGTTTACGACCAGGGCATGCTCGGCAGCTGCACCGCCAACGCGATCGGCGCTGCCATCGAGTTCGACAGGCTCAAGCAGAGCCTGACCGACTTTGTGCCGTCGAGGCTTTTCATCTACTACAACGAGCGCGTCATCGAGGGGACCGTCAACCTCGACAGCGGCGCCATGATCCGCGACGGCATCAAGTCGGTGGCCAGCCAGGGCGTGTGCCCCGAACCTGAGTGGCCCTATCTGATCGAGCTGTTCGCGGAGAAGCCGTCAGCGATGGCCTATACAGACGCGAAGTCCGACCGCGCGGTTTCGTACCAGAGCCTCATCCAGGACCTGAACCAGATGAGAGGTTGCCTGGCATCGGGTTACCCATTCATCTTCGGGTTCACCGTTTACGAGAGCTTTGAATCACCGGCGGTGGCACAAACCGGCCACGTGCCGATGCCCGGGCCTAGCGAACGAGCCGTCGGCGGACACGCTGTGCTCGCCGTCGGCTACGACGATGCCAGTCAAACGTTTCTCGTCCGCAACTCATGGGGCACGGGCTGGGGCATGGCTGGTTATTTCGCGATGCCGTACACGTACCTCATCCAACCAGGCCTGTCAGAGGACCTGTGGACCATCCGGATCGTCGGCGCCTGACGGCGCGCCCCGTCAGCTGGTGACAGTTTGCGTCCAGCTGTACACGTACTGGGTGCCATCCGCCTCGTAGAGCGGTGTCTTGTATTGATTCACATGAAACTTGAACACGAAGCTGCCGGTATTTTTCGGCGTTGCCTTGACGGTGAACTTGAGGTGGGTTCCCGCAGTCACCGTGCCGCACGCGAGGCCTGTGACTGTCGTATCCACGCGGCATGGCCCGGCGGACTCGATCGTATACGTGTCCATAAAGCGGTCGCCGGCGTCAAAGATCAGGTAGAGGTTCGGTATGTCGGCGGTCCCGACGTCCTGAATGTCGAGATCGAAGTCGGTCGAGGCGGAGACCTTAACGGTCTTGATGAACGAGCTGTCGATCGAGATCTTCATCGTCTTGGTGTCCAACGGGGACGGTGTCGGGATCGGCGGAGAGGGGGTCGGCGACTTGGCCGTGGCCGTGCTGGGGCTGCCTCCACACGCGGCCATGAGGAAGCCGGCTGCGATCGCCGCGAGGAGGGATCTGTCGATTCTCAAGGTCTAACTCCTGGTGGAGCGGGTGAAAGGCACTAGCGGGTTGTACCGGGTGGGTAGCCGCGAGTCAAGCAATTACGGTGAAATGCGGCGGATTTTCAGCCTTCTGTTGCGGTAACCCGGCCCGGTATCGACGAATGTTGGCGGACTTCCACGGAGGGGTTCGTGCGGAGCGTCCATTTGGAGGCATTGCGCAATGAGGCATTTCCGGAAGCTGTTGGTGGCCGCCTTGAGCGCGCTGAGCGTGGTGGCTGCGGGAAGCGCCACGGTTCTCGCCCACGACGACCACAACATCGTTCGATTCGGCTCGATGACACCCGTCACGGGTGCTGCGGTGGGAGCGGTGAACGAAAGGGGTCTTGCCGGAGGCGGTAAGGCTTGGGTGATCGCATCTGGCAGCGGCTCGGTGTCACGGGACGGCCACGTCATCGTGAGTGTCAGCGGGTTGGTCATTCCCGAGTTTGGCAACCTCAATCCCGTCGCCAAGTTCAGGGCCATCGTTAGCTGCGTGACGCAACATCACGCGATCGTAAATGTCAGCACCGGCCTGTTCGACGCAAATCGCGCCGGCGACTCGACCATCGACGACAATGTCGTGCTCCCGCGCCATTGCCACAACGCGCTCGTCTTCGTTACCAGCCCAGGTGGGGCTTGGTTCGCGGTGTCGAACCCGAGCGAGGATGAAGAGAGCGACGATTAAGGCGGTTCACGGCTACGTCGGCGAGGGCCCCCCACCAGGGCCCTCGTCCTTTTCCGAGGGGGGTGTTCTCACGTCCGGCCTAGAATCGGCCGCGATGGGCTTGTCCGACGACCTCGAAAAGCTGGTGTGCGAATTGGTCGCCATCGAGTCGGTCAACCCTGACCTCGTCCCCAGCGGCAGCGGCGAATCGAAGATCGCGGAATTCGTGGCTTCCTGGCTCGCAGCGGAGGGTCTCACTGTGCAGGTGGTCGAACCGGTGCCGGGACGCACGAGCGTGATCGGGGTGCTGGCCGGGAGCGGCGGCGGAGCGAGCCTGATGCTCAACGCGCACATGGACACGGTGGGCGCGGGCGGCATGAAGGACCCGTTCGTGCCATCCATGCGCGATGGCCGCATTTACGGCCGGGGCGCGTACGACATGAAGGGAAGCCTCGCGGCGATCATGATCGCGGCGCGCGAGGCGAAGAAGCTCAAGCTCCGGGGGGACGTGATCGTCGCAGCGGTGGCGGATGAGGAGGTCGCGAGCATCGGGACCTCGGCCGTGCTCAAGCGCGTCGAGGCAGACGCCGCGATCGTAACCGAGCCGACCGAGATGCGGCTGTGCCTGGCGCACAAAGGATTTGCGTGGTTGGAGGTGGAGACACGCGGGGTGGCCGCGCACGGATCGCGGCCGGACCTGGGGGTCGATGCAGTGGCGCACATGGGACGGATCCTCACGGGAGTGCTGGATCTGGATCGGCGCTTGCGCGCGGGGCGGGGCCATCTGCTGTTGGGGACGGGCACGGTCCATGCGTCGCTCATCGAGGGCGGACAGGAGCTGAGCACTTACCCGGCACGGTGCCTCGTTACGGTGGAGCGCCGCACGATACCGGGCGAAAATGGAGCGACTGCCCGGCAGGAGATCGAGCACCTCATCGCCAATGCGCGGACCCAGGACCCGGCGCTGGAGGCGACGGTGAAGTTGATACTCGAGCGGCCGTCATCGCAGCTGCGGGCCGACAGCTTCGTGACGGAGGCGGTCGAGGAGGCGGCAGTTGAGGTACTGAAGCGGCAACCGGATGTCATCGGCGTCTCGTACTGGATGGACATGGCGCTGAGCAACGCCGTCGGGATACCGACCGTTGCGTTCGGCCCGTCGGGGGAAGGAGCTCATGCGGACGTCGAGTGGGTGGATGTGGCATCACTGAACACGTGCGTTGACGTTTATCTACGAGCTGCGGAGCGCATTTGCGGAGCCCCGAAGTGAGTCGGGAAGTCCAGCACAGAAGGTTGTGGCATGGCAGGGCTCTTTGGTATTTTTGGAGGCCATGACTGAAACGCCCACCTCACGCGCGGGAAGCCTTGCCGACCAGTTCGAGACCGCCTTGCAGAATTTCACACGGGTGGTTGAATCGCTCAACAGCGAGCAGTGGCGAATGCGTGGCAGGAACACGCCCGGCATGCGGATCAACGAGGAGGACGAGGCCAGGCCGGTGGGAGTGATTGCCCACCATGTGGCGGTGAATCTGAAGGTGATCATGGGCCGGATCGAAACCGCCATGCGCGAGCAACAGGCGCCCCCTCTCGATTTCAAGCAGATGAACGCCAGGCATGCCAACGAGTACGCCGATACGACCAAGGCGCAGGTGCTGAGCCTGCTGGAAGACAGCGGCCGCCAGATCGCCGGGAAC
Organism: Candidatus Dormiibacterota bacterium; assembly: GCA_040004595.1. Taxonomy (GTDB): domain Bacteria; phylum Chloroflexota; class Dormibacteria; order Dormibacterales; family Dormibacteraceae; genus Palsa-872. Next base: position 7,372 of record JBDUAO010000089.1, read on the forward strand.
CTCCGCTCCATCCCCGACGAGAAGCTGGATGTCTCGCAAGAGCTGCCGTCGGGAAAGATGACGGTGCAGCAGCGCATCGAGCGCGTGCTCATCGGCCACATCCAGGGCCACCAGGGCTCAATCGAAGCCACAATCGCGTAAGCGGCCCTAAGCTGCGCGCCGTGACCGAGCCCTGGACGCGCGGTGAGGCCAGCGCTTCGGGACAGGTCTTCGAGTTTCGCGTCTGGGCGGCGTTGACCGAGCAGTCGCGAGGCTCCCTCCACCCGTTTCTTCCTTTGACCGATCGCGGGGTCGACGGATTGATTCACAGGTTGACCGATGGCGCGTACGTCCCTGTCCAGGCGAAAGGTCGGTCCGCGCTGATGGATGGCGAGGTGCACCTGGTGGTGTGGGCCGACAGCCTGATGCACGACGACGTCGTCATCGTGAGCGGGCTCATCGTCGACGGCGGGCTGGGGCCGATGATGCTGGCGGTGCCCGCCGGCGCGTTTCGGCGCCTCGCCGAGCTGTCGCATACCGGCGGGCGCGCGATCTATTCGATGGGATTCGGGATGCGGCCGCGATCTGACAGTCGGTGGCTACCCTGGCTGGTGCCGGCTGAAAGGCTGGCCGAGAGATTCGGCGTTGAGACCGGTGCCGCGGCGATCGCGACCGAGAATGTCCTCACGGAGCCCGCGCCATCGTGGCGAAGCGACCTGGGTTTTCTAGGCGAATCGGAGGTGAACCGAAGACTCGCGGAGGCGGCCGAGCTGAACCTCTTTCGCCCATTTCCGGACCTCGAGACCGCCGAGCTGGGGGTTCTCCATCTCGAGACCCGGCGAACGCTGGGAATCCAGGTCAAGACGGTGGGGGTCGATGCAGCGCGACCGAGCGCGACGATTGCCGTGCGTGCCCTGAGCTTTCGGCCCGCGCCGACGACCTACTTCGTCGTGCTGGCTTGGATACGGGAAGACCGTCGATTCCACGATGAATGCCTCGTCATCCCGTCGGAAGAGCTCACCTCGATCGCGGTGCGCGATGCCTATGGCCACCTGAAGTTCGAATTCCACCCCGGAGTCGCAAGGCGGGGACGGATCGACGCATTCAGACATCCAACAGCCAGGCTCCAGGAAGCTATTGCCGGCCTCCTGACGGCTGAGCCGATGTGAGATCCCGCGAGCTGGGACCCGGGATTTCAGGGCCCTGACCCATCCATTCCAATGGCGCTCTTTCGATCCGACTGCCCGACCATCTGACCATGGGGTCAGTGGGTCAATTCACACTCCCGGTGCTCTGGCGAAACCGGCAGGGCAGCCATCGCCGCACAGACGATGCTCCCGAGCCCGTGTTGCCGGTGGTGGTCTGATGGCTCGCGCTGCAAGTCGCACCTTCGGGTGGAACCAGTTTGCGCTCGCGGCCGCCGGCGCCACCGCCACCGCGATCGCAATCATGGTCATCCTCGGCTTCAACCTGGGCGGCGATCGGTTCGCGATCGGAGTGGATGACATCGGGTCGGGGGTTGCAGCCCTCATCGCGACGGCCGCGTGCGCGTACACGGCAACGCGATCCGTCGGCAGGTTCAGACGCGGGTGGGCGCTGATGGCGGCCTCCGCCGCCGCCTGGTCTATCGGCGAGTTCATCTGGAGCGCCTACGAGGTCGTCCTCAACGTTGCCGTTCCATTTCCGTCGGCGGCCGATGTCGGCTACCTACTCGCAGTGCCGCTGGCGATCGCCGGCGTCCTGTTCTTCTGGACGGCTCCTAGAGGGACGGCACAGCGATGGCGCCTCTGGCTGGACGCGCTTACGATCATCCTTGCGCTGACCTTTACCGGCTGGTCCTTTGGCCTTCAGCAGGTCGAGCTCAGCTCAGGGACGGTGACCGAACGAGCGGTTCTCCTGGCTTATCCGGTGGGCGACATCCTGATCGCGACGGTGCTCATCCTCGGCATCCGCCGCGCCACCCGCATCCAGCACGGTCGCATGCTCCTGCTGCTTGCCGGCCTGGCGGCCAACGCCGTCGCAGACACCGCTTTCGCTTACATGACAGCTGACGGGGTATACCCCACGCTGCTCATCGACTCGGCCTGGGTGGTCGGTTTCCTTGTGATCGCGCTCGCCGCGCTCTGGCCCGCCGGGGCGGCCGACCGCGCCGCCGACGACAAGCCGGTCGACCTGTGGCAGATCGCTCTACCGTGGGCGGCGGTGCTGGCTGCGGGCGCCAGCGCGCTTTTCGTGGTGCTGCGCGGCCAGCGGACAGATGACTTCCAGACCGTGCTCGCAGTCGCCATGGTCAGCCTTCTGGCGATCAGCGAGGTCGCGATACCGTGGTGGGTCACATGGAGGGCCGGCCCCTCGTCAGACCCTCACTACGATCGAGCCTTGTAAAGCCAATGCACTAATCCCACCAAGTTGACAGGAGCACCCTCCATCCCTGCCATTCGAGGTGGTTCCGGGATGGTGGTGCCTGCGTTACTGGTTACGATCTCCAGGTGACCACCGCGAGCTCCTGGCCGGGACCGATCACCGCGATCACCCTTTTCGTCGAGGACCTCGACGCGGCGAAACAGTTTTATCGCGACGTCTTCGGGTTGCCGGTGGCGTTCGAGGACGGCGAGTCCGCTGTGTTCAAGTTCAAGAACACGCTGATCAACCTGTTGAGGACCACGGCGGCGCGCGAGCTCATCGAGCCGGCAGCGGTCGGGTCGCGCGAAACGGGCGCCCGCGCTCAGTTCACGATCGAGGTCGACGATGTGGACGCCATGTGCGCCGAGCTGACGTCGCGCGGCGTCGAGCTGCTGAACGGCCCGATGGATCGCCCGTGGGGGATTCGGACCGCCAGCTTCAAGGATCCGGCCGGCCACATCTGGGAGATCGCCAAGTAGCCGGCCTCTAAGTCTCGGCCTCGATCTCATAGGCAAGCCAGGTCGACTGGGCCGCGCCTGGGACTGAGTCATATAGGCGCTGCGCCCTTGCGTTGTCGGGCGCGGTGAACCACTCCAGGTGCGCGGCTCCGCGGCGGCGGGCCTCGTCGAGGGCCTCCTGGATCAGCGCGCGGCCGATGCCCTTGCCGCGTGTGCCCTCCAGCACGAACAGGTCGTTCATGAGCACCGACTCCGCAGCCTTGGTTGAGCTGAAGAACCAGTAGAGGGTGGCAAAGCCCACGAGGCTGCCATCGGCCCAGGCGCCAAGGAGTAGTCCCTCCTCGCTCGGGTGGAGGAAGCGGGAGAAGAAGGTCCGGTTCCGTTCGGGGTCGGGCGTGGCGCCGTAGAAGGTCTGATAGCCGGCGATCAGAGGCAGGACCTGGTCGAGCTCGGTCTCGCGCACCTGACGCACTTCAACTGCGGGCATCGAGATTGGAGTATGCAGTGTTCGCGGGCGGTGCCGGGCATCCCTACACGCTCGTAGCGCCGACCTTCAGCACTGACGCGATCAGGTTCGCCGCCCGCGCGGCGCCCCCGCTCTCGACCGGCCTGTAATCGACCGGCGAGCTGAGGCGCTCGAGCATCTGCGCCGCCAGGACGGATGGCGTTGCCTCGTCATAGTGGGTCGACGGTGGCGCTCCGTATCGCCTCAACCGGTGCGCGACGTGCCAGTTCTGCTCGAAGTGCTTC
>JBDUAO010000090.1:0-10919 GCA_040004595.1 Candidatus Dormiibacterota bacterium
GAGCTCTACGAGCAGTACCTCATGCACACCGGCCGCCGGTTGCCGGTGACCTTCGTCCGCGGCGAGGGCTGCCTTCTGTATGACGAGGAAGGTCGCGAGTACCTCGACCTGGTGGCCGGGATCGCCGTCAATGCTTTGGGCCATTCGCACCCCGATATCGCCAGGGCGCTTACCGGCCAGGCGCGCACCCTGATGCACACGTCCAACCTGTACTACACGCGACCCCAGGTCGAGCTCGCGCGGCGGCTGGTCGAGCTGTCGTTTCCCTCTCGCGTCTTTCTCTGTAACTCCGGCGCTGAGGCGAACGAGGCGGCGATCAAGATCGCGCGCAAGTGGGGAACGCGAAACCGCGACGGCGCCTTCGAGATCATCACGTCTGAAGGCTCATTCCACGGCCGCACGCTGGCGACTGTCACGGCCGGCGGGCAACATAAGTACTCGGACCCGTTCAAGCCGCTGCCCGACGGTTTCGTGCATGTGCCCTTCAACGACCTCGACGCGATCAGGGCCGCGACGACGGAGCGGACGGTCGCGGTGATGCTCGAGCCGGTCATGGGCGAGATCGGCATCATCCCGGCGGCCAAAGGCTACCTCGAGGGGGTCCGCAAGTGGTGCGACGAGAAGAACCTGCTGCTAATCCTCGATGAGGTCCAGACCGGCGTCGCCCGCACCGGCAAGTGGTTCGCGCACCAGCACCACGACATCACCCCTGACGTGATGACGCTCGCGAAGGGCCTCGGCGGGGGTTTCCCCATCGGTGCTTGCCTCGCCTCTCCGCGAGCTGACGTCTTCGAGCCGGGCGACCACGGGACGACGTTCGGCGGCAACCCACTCGCGTGCACCGTCGCCCTCTCTGTGCTTGCCGTCATCGAACGCGACGGCCTTGTCGGGCACGCCGCGGAGATGGGCGAGCTGGTGAACGGCGTCCTGCAAGGACTCGGCGCCAAAGAGGTGCGAGGGATTGGCCTTATGCAGGCCGCCGAGTTCGCCGAGCCGCACGCTAAGGCGTTCCAGCAGCACTGCCTCGAAGCAGGGCTCATCATCAACGCGGTCGACGAGAACTCGATCCGCCTGGTGCCGCCGCTGATCATCACCGCCGCGGAGATCGAGCGAGCCCAGGCGACGATGCACAAGGTCCTGGACGTCGGGTGACCGCGACCAAGGGACAGCGCCACCAGGCGATCCTTGCGCTGGTGAGCCGCGGCGGCGTCCACACCCAGCAGGAGCTGGCCGAGGCGCTTGCACGTCGTGGGTTGCGTGCCACGCAGGCGACGATCTCGCGCGACATCCAGGAGCTCGGCCTCGTGCGTTCCGTCAGCGGCTACCGAAGCTCCGCCGCCCTGGTCCGCGAGCTGGTTCTGTCGATCGAGCTCGTGGAGCCCGTAGCGGTGATCCGGACACCTCCCGGCACCGCGAACCTGGTCGCGCGGCGCATCGATGAGGCGGCGTTGCCAGGCATCGCCGGGACCGTGGCGGGCGACGATACGATCATCGCGGTGCTGCGAAGGCGGGGGGCCGGCAAAGCGCTCAAAGACCTCCTGGCCCATGTCGAATAAGAAGCTCGTGCTCGCCTACTCGGGCGGCCTCGACACGTCGGTGGCAATCCGGTGGCTCAAGGACAAAGGCTGGGACGTGATCGCGTTCACGGTCGATCTCGGCGAGAAGAAGGACCTCGACGCGATCCAGGCGCGGGCGATGAAGACCGGCGCCTCGGCGGCCTACGTCGCTGATGGTCGCGTGCCTTTCCTAAAGCTGTTCGTGTGGCCATCGCTCCAGGCCGGCGCCGTATACGAGAAGGAGTACCCGCTGGCCACTGCATTGGGCAGGCCCTTGATCGCGGCGATGATGGTCGAGGTTGCGCGCCGCGAGGGCGCCGGCGCGATTGCGCATGGCTGCACTGGGAAGGGCAACGACCAGGTGCGGTTCGACGTCACCACGGCCGCGCTCGCTCCCGAGCTCGAGGTGGTCGCCCCGGTGCGAGAGTGGGGCATGAACCGCGACGACGAGATTGAGTACGCGAAACAGCACGGCATCGAGGTGCCGGCCACGATCCGCTCTCCGTACTCGACCGACGAGAACCTGTGGGGCCGATCGATCGAAGCCGGTGTGCTCGAGGACCCCTGGGCGGAGCCGCCCGCCGAGGTCTATTCGTGGACTCGGGACCCGCGGCAGTGCCCCGACGAGCCGGCCTATGTCGAGATCGGTTTCAAGGAGGGCATGCCGGTATCGCTTGACGGCAAGGCCATCGGAGCGCTCGACCTCGTGACCTTGCTCAACCAGGTCGGTGGCGAGAACGGCGTGGGCCGTATCGACCATCTCGAGAATCGGTTGATCGGCATCAAGTCGCGCGAGATCTATGAGGCGCCCGCCGCCGTGCTGCTGCTGCAGGCGCATCAGGCGCTCGAAGACATCACGCTGCCAAAGGAGGTTGCGCGATTCAAGGACCTGGTCGCGCAGCAGTGGGCGCAGATGGTCTACGACGGTCTGTGGTTCAGCCCCTTGAGAGATGCGCTTTACGCGTTCGTGGTCGAGACCCAGCGCCACGTCACCGGCGATGTGCGCCTGAAGCTGTTCAAGGGCTCGTCGCACGTCGTGGGACGCAAGAGCCCGATGCAGCTCTATCAGCTGTCGCTGGCGACGTATGGCAAGGGCGACGCGTTCGACCAGTCAGCTGCTGCGGGCTTCATCAAGCTGTGGGGGATGGGGGTGCGAACATCGGCGCAGGTCCAGGGCCGCCTGCACGCACGCGACCTCGGCAACCTGTTGGGTGAAGTCAAACGCCTGGGAAAGTAGTTCGGCCGGCGGACAAGCTATGGGGCGGCCGCTTCGAGCGGCGCCTGCTGGTCGAGCTCGAGCGATTCTCGTCGTCGCTGGACGCAGATTTCGAGCTGTACCCCTTCGACATCGCCGGCAGCATCGCGCATGCACGCGGCCTGGCTGCCGCCGGCATCATCTCCGCCGCACAGCTTACCGCGATCGAGAGGGGACTGCGACGCATCGGCAAAGAGCTCGATGCCCGAACGTTCAAGTTCCTCGACACCGACGAGGACATCCACTCCGCAGTCGAACGCCGGCTCATCGAGATCACGCCCGCAGGTGCGGCGCTGCATGCAGGCAGGTCTCGGAACGACCAGGTCGCGCTCGACCTTCGCCTCTACTGCCGGGCGGCGGCCAGCGAGCTGACCGTTGAGGTCGCCGCGGTGGTCGAGGCGTTGGGCTCGCAGGCCGGCCGGCATGCCGGTTGGGCGATGCCGGGTTACACGCACCTTCAGCGTGCGCAGCCGGTCACCGTCGGACACCACCTTCTCGCCCACGCCGAGCCGCTGCTTCGCGATGCCGAGCGCTTCCGACACGCCTATGCCTCGGCGAGTGAGATGCCGCTTGGCTCTGGCGCTCTCGCGGGCAGCACCCTCCCCCTGTTGCGCAAGGTCGTGGCCAGGGAGCTCGGGCTGCCGCGCCTCACCGCCAACAGCATGGATGCGGTCGCGGATCGTGACTTTGCGCTCGACCTCGTCTATGCGTGCATGAGCGCCGCGCTCCACCTGAGTCGTCTGGGCGAGGACGTGGTCTTGTGGGCGAGCGCCGAGTTTGGCTTCGTCAGGCTAGCCGACGAGATCGCAACGGGGTCGAGCCTGATGCCCCAGAAGAAGAACCCGGACATCGCGGAGCTGCTGAGAGGACGCTCGGGACGGGCGATCGGAAGCCTCGTCGCCCTGGCAACCGTGTTGAAGGGGCTGCCCCTCGCCTATGACCGCGACCTACAGGAGGACAAACCGGCACTGTTTGCGGCCGTCGACAACGCTCTCGACTCCTTGCGCGCCGCTTCGCTGCTGGTGCAGCACCTTGAGTTCGACAGGGCCCGGCTCGAGGCGGCGGCAGCAGACCCCAGCCTGCTCGCCACCGATGTCGCCGAGACGCTGGTCCGATCGGGGAAGCCCTTCCGGAAGGCTCACCAGGAGGTGGGACGGCGGGTGCGGGCCGGCACGTTGAAGGCGCCGTGGGACGCCGAAGCTTCATTGCTGAAAAGGGACTTCGTCGGGGCCCCTCATCCGAGGCGAGTGGCGACACGGGCCGGGGAAGTTCGCCGCCAGGCGGCGGCGCTGCTCGGATGGAGCCAGGAGCACCCACCCCCTCTGCCGCGTTAAGTCGACGGCAGGCGGCGTTCCTGTCCTCTAGAGTCCTCCGTGATGCTGCTCGCCATTGACGTCGGCAATACCAACGTGACCCTTGCCCTGTTCGATGGCGAGCGGCTGGTCGCCGACTGGAGGATCACCTCCCACCAGGAGCGCACCGCCGATGAGCTCGCCATGGAGCTCGGCCAGCTATTCCGCCTCCGGGAGCTCGATCTGGCGCTGGTTGACGGGGTGGTCATCGCCAGCGTGGTGCCAAACCTCAATCCAGCACTGATCGAGGTGTCAAGGCGCTATCTCAAGTGCGATCCAGTGATGGTGGGGCCGGGGACCAAGACCAGCGTCAAGGTCAGGTACGACAACCCAAAGGACGTGGGGGCGGACCGCATCGCTAATGCGCTCGCCGCCTTCACCAAGCACGGCGGCCCGATCGTGGTCATCGATTTCGGCACCGCCGTCACCTACGACGCCATCAACGCGCAGGGCGACTACCTGGGCGGGGCGATTGCGCCGGGCGTGGAGATCTCCCTCGACGCCCTTGTTTCGCATACCGCCATGCTCCGCCGCGTGGAGGCGGTGGCACCGGACTCGGTGATCGGGCGCAACACGGTGACCTCAATCCAGTCCGGGCTCGTTTGGGGTTTTGTGGCACAGGTCGAGGGCATGGTCCAGCGGATGGTGGGCGAGCTTGGCGGCTCGGCCAAGGTGATCGCGACCGGTGGACAGGCGTCGCTCGTCGCCGGCCTCACCCCGGTAATCGAAAGCATCGACCCACTCCTTACTCTTGAGGGCTTGCGCCTCATCTATCTTCAGAATTCCAACGGCAGTGCTGGGTAGAGGGGTGATCACCAACACGCCGGTGTTCAACATCTACCTGCTTGGCACCTTCGACCACCTCGATGTTGAGGCGGTGCTGGCCGAGATCGGCCTGGCAGGGACCCGCCTTGAGGACACGACCACCATCGTCTCGCCGGCCCTGATCCTGCTGGGCACGGGGCAGAGCGCCCCCCAGGGCCTCGCCGACATCTCGATCGCTTTTCCACCTGACGCGTCCCCGGCAGCCCTGCGCCATCTGCTGCACCTGGCGATGGAGAACGTGGCCCTCAAGCAGGCGGTGCGGCAGCACGAGGAGCAGGCGCGCCGGCAACACAGTCAGTTCGAGGACCTCAACCTCATCGGCGTCAAGCTCTCGGCGGAACGGGATATCGGCAAGCTGCAGGAGTTCATCCTCACGACGATGCGGCAGCTGACCAACGCCGATGGCGCGAGCCTCTGGCTGAAGACCGTGGGCGACGATGGATTGCCGAAGCTCTTCCTGGCCTCGAGCCAGAACACGTCGATCGACAACACCTACCAGGCCTTCAAGGTGCCTGTGGACGAGAAGAGCGTGGTCGGTTACACGGTCACTGTCGGCACCAGCCAGATCTACGACGACGCTTACAACCCCCCGCCCGGCAAGCCGCAAGGCGGAAAGGGGTTCGATGCGCAGTACGGCTACCGCACGAAATCGATGCTCACGGTCCCGATGCGCAACTACATCAAAGAGGTGATCGGGGCCGTCCAGCTGATCAACGCCAAGCGAAGCTTCGAGACCAAGCTGACCATCGCCAACGTGCCGGATGAGGTGGTGAGCTTCCGGCCCGAGGACCTCGAGATGGTCGAGTCCGTCGCCAGCCAGGCGGCTGTCGCCATCGACAACAAGAACCTGCTCGACTCGATCCAGGGCCTGTTCGACGGCTTCGTTCAGGCGAGCGTGAAGGCGATCGAACAGAGAGATCCGAGCACGGCCGGCCATTCGGCTCGGGTTGAAACCCTGACCACGCGCCTCGCGGGCGAGGTCACCAGGATCGACACCGGCAGGTACCGCGACGTCTTCCTCAGCGAGGACCAGCTCAAGGAGCTTCGGTACGCCTGCCTGCTGCACGACTTCGGCAAGGTCGGCGTGCGCGAGAACGTCCTCATCAAAGAGAAGAAGCTGATGCCCGGCCAGCTGGAAGTGATCCAGGCGCGCTTCGAATCCATTGAGCGCTCTGTGCAGGTCAAGTACGCGACTCAAAAGCTCGAGGCGATGCGCCGTGGCGACGCCGGCGCCGGCGTCCTGGCGGACATCGACAAACGGCTGGACGAGGACCTGGCCGAGCTCGACGCGTGGATCCAGGGGATCATCGCCGCCAACGAGCCCAGCGTGCTGCCCGAGGACAAGGCCTCCTCGATGCTCGAGTTCCTGTCGCAGCAGACCTACTACGACGTGGCCGGCATGCCGCACCCGATGCTCGACCAGCAGGAGTATCGGTTCCTGAGCATCCGCAAGGGCACCCTCGATCCGCAGGAGCGCCTGGAGATTGAATCGCATGTCCAGCACAGCTTCGATTTCCTCAGCCAGATCCCGTGGACTCCATTGATGCGAGGTGTTCCGGAGATCGCCTACGGGCATCACGAAAAGCTGAATGGCACCGGTTATCCGCGCCGCTTGACCGGCGATCAGATCCCAATCCAGGCGCGGATGATGACGATCTCTGACATCTACGACGCGCTCACCGCGCAGGACCGTCCGTACAAGCCCGCAGTGCCCGTGATTAAGGCGATCGACATCCTCAAGAACGAAGCCGGCAAAGGCGAGCTCGACCCTGACCTGCTGGAGGTGTTCATCGCGAAGCATGTGTACGACGTGACGGCACCCGAATGAGGATCAAGTTCTGGGGCACGCGAGGCACGAGGCCGACGCCCGGCCGAAGAACCCTTAGGTACGGCGGCAACACCACCTGCCTGGAGGTGCGCGACAAGGACAACAACTTGATCATCGTCGACTCCGGCTCGGGTATCGCCGAGCTTGGCGCGGGGATCGACCTGTCCGAGCCGCTACAGGCGCACCTCCTCATCACTCACACGCACCTCGATCACATCCAGGGCTTTCCGTTCTTCCTGCCGGCATTCGTTCCTGGCACTCACCTGACCATAGTTGGGCCGTCGGGATCGGCGAAGTCGCTGCAGGCGGCTTTCGCCGACCAGATGGATCCTGCGTACTTTCCGGTGCGCCTCGATCACATGCCGGCCGAGATGGAGTTCATCGAGCGCAACCCTGGCGAGACTTTCGAGGTGGGGGGGCTGCGGATCACGCCGCACCTGCTGATGCATCCAATTCCCACCTTTGGCTATCGCATCGATGAGGGGGACACGCGCTTCGCGTTTGCCACCGACAACGAGATCGCACTGTTTGCCAACAGCGAGAACGGGACTTTGAAGGACCTCGCCACCTGGTGCAAGGGCGCGGACCTGCTGGTTCACGACGCCCAGTACAGCCGGGAGGAGTACAAGACACACGCCGGGTTCGGACACTCGACCTATGAGGAGGCGCTGCAGCTCGCAGAGCAGGCAGGAGCGAGGCAGCTCGCATTCTTCCACCACGATCCGATCCACTCCGACACCGATATCGACGGCCTCGTAGAGGAGGCACTGGGCAATCACCGTACCGCGGGAGGTGCCAACATCGAGGCCTTCCCGGCAGCCGAGGACCAGGAGCTGGCGCTCTAGCCTTTAGTCTTTCCGATCGTGACGGACGAGAGGAACGCCGATCTTCCTGAGGAGATGGTCGACCGCCGCCAGAAGCTGGAGCGGCTTCGCGCAGCCGGTATCGACCCTTATTCGCGCGGTTTCAAGCCGACGCACTCGAGCGTTGAGGCGCGAGCCCTTCTCGGAGAGGGCGATCGGTCAGCCGAAGAGGTTTCGCTCGCCGGCCGGATGATGGTCAAGCGGCTCCACGGCGGCTCCGCGTTCGCGGACCTGCAGGACGGCGCCGGGCGGATCCAGCTGTTCGCCAGTCGCGACATCCTCGGGCCTCAGGCTTTCGAGCTGTTCTCCGACCTCGACCCAGGCGACGTGATCGGCGTCAAGGGGCCGATGTTTCGCACGCGGCGTGGCGAACTGACGGTCGAGGTGCATTCGGTGCAGCTACTGACCAAGGCGCTGCGACCCCTGCCCGAGAAGTGGCACGGGCTGAAGGACATCGAGATCCGGTACCGCCAGCGCTACGTCGACCTGATCGCCAACCCCGAGGTGCGCGAGGTGTTCCGCGCCCGCACGAGGATCATCTCCGGGCTGCGGACCTTACTCGACGCGCGCGGGTTCGTCGAGGTGGAGACGCCTGTGCTTCAGGAGGTGCCCGGTGGCGGCCATGCGAGGCCTTTCCTCACCCACCACAACTCCCTGGACCGAGATCTCTATCTTCGGATCGCGCTCGAGCTTCATCTGAAGCGATTGCTCGTCGGTGGGTTCGAGCGCGTGTACGAGGTCGGTCGCGTGTTTCGCAACGAAGGGCTGTCGCCACGCCACAACCCCGAGTTCACGATGCTCGAGTGCTATGAGGCATACGCCGATTACGAGGATGTGATGAAGCTCGTTGAAGACCTCGTGGTGGCGTCGGCCACGTCGGCGGGCCGGCCCCTGTCGACCACGTACCAGGGCGAGGAGATCGACCTGACGCCACCATTTCGTCGCGCGCGAATGGCCGACCTCGTGCGCGAGCACACAGGGCGCGAGGCCGTGGGCAACGAGCTCAACGACCTGTTCGAGGAGCATGTGGAACCAAAGCTCCGACAGCCCACGTTTGTCATCGACTACCCGATCGAGATCTCGCCGCTGGCGCGGCCGCGCGAGGACGATCCGCGATTCGTGGAGCGATTCGAGCTGATCATCCTTGGTCGCGAGTATGCGAACGCGTTCACTGAGCTGACCGACCCCGTCGATCAGAGAGCGCGCTTCGAGGGGCAGGCGGCCAAGCGTGCTGCGGGAGACGTCGAGGCGCACCCGATGGACGAGGACTTTCTACGCGCCGTGGAGTATGGCCTGCCGCCTTGCGGTGGCCTTGGCGTCGGGATCGATCGGCTGGTGATGTTGCTGACGGACCAGCCATCGATTCGCGACGTGATCCTGTTCCCAGTCATGAAGCCGGAGGGGTAGCGTGCTGCCGCTCGACCTGATTCGCAAGGACCCTGAGCGGGTGCGACGCGCCGCGGCGCTGAAGAGAGAGGACGTGCCGATCGACGAGATCCTCGAGCTGGACCGTCAGTGGCGCGGCCATCAGAACGCAGCGGAGACGATCAAGGCCGAGCAGAACCGACTCTCCAAGGAGTTCGCGAAGTCGCGCGACGAGCAGCTCAAGGAGAAGCTGCGCGATATGGCCGAACGCGCGAAAGCGGGGCTGGCCGAGGCGGATGCGATCAAAGCGCGGCTGGACGACCTGCTGCTGCGGGTGCCGAATGTCTTTGACGAGTCGGTGCCGGTCGGGGAGAGCGAGGCCGACAACGTGGTCCTGCGCGAGTGGGGCGACAAACCGGATCTTGGCTTTACGCCGCGCACGCACTATGACCTCGGCGAGGCGCTGGGCATCATGGACTTCGAGCACGCCGCGCGGGTTGCCGGCTCGCGCTTCGCATTTCTCCTCGGTGAGGGGGCGCAGCTGGAGCGGGCGCTGGTGCAGTTCATGCTCGATGTGCATACGCGCGAGCATGGCTACACGGAGGTGCAGCCTCCGGTGCTGGTGAACAGCGCGTCGATGATTGGGACCGCGAACCTGCCCAAGTTCGGCGCGGACGCGTTCAAGGTCGAGGGCCACGACCTGTGGCTTGTTCCTACGGCCGAGGTGCCTGTCACGAACTACCACCGCGACGAGATCCTCGACGTGGAGCGGCTCCCGTTGAAGTATGTGGCGTACTCGCCGTGTTTTCGGTCGGAGGCGGGAGCGGCGGGAAAGGACACTCGGGGATTCATCAGGCTGCATCAGTTCTCGAAGGTGGAGCTCGTCAAGGTGACGTCCGCCGAGACGTCGATGGATGAGTTCGAGAAGCTGACCGCGGACGCGGAAGACATCCTCAAGCGCCTCGGGCTTCACTACCACACGCTGCTCATGTGTAGCGGGGACATGGGGTTTGCTCAGTACAAGAAGTACGACCTGGAGGCGTGGTGTCCTGGTCTCGACCGATTCCTCGAGGTGTCGTCGTGCTCGGTGTTCAAGGACTTCCAGGCGATGCGGGCCAACATCCGTTACCGACCCGCCCGAGGTGCGCCGCCGCGCTTTGCGCATACGATCAATGGGAGCGGTCTCGCCATCACGAGGACCATCGACGCCATCATGGAGACGTACCAGAGGTCCGACGGAACGATCACGGTGCCAGAGCCGCTGCGGCAGTACATGGGTGGCCTGGAGATCATCGGAGCGCGCTGAGTTCCTAGAATCCGTGGTGCCCGAGGAGGGGTGGCCGAGTCCGGTTGAAGGCGACAGTCTTGAAAACTGTTATAGGTGCAAGCCTATCCAGGGTTCAAATCCCTGCCCCTCCGCCACCATTTCGAATACGAATCGGCCAATGCAGTCGCCGACAAAGTGATACGAACACTTACAGGTAAATCGGGCCTTGACTGCAGATTTGACTGCCATTAAGCTGGCGGCAATCCGAAATGGGCATCCGAGCTCGCGGCGAGGGGACCGTCTATCACCGGCCCGACGGCCGGTGGACTGCGCAGCTCCGCCTGGAGTACGGCCGGCGAACGACGTTGTACGGGCGCACCAAGGCTGAGGTCCAGGCAAAGCTCCGGCAGCTCCAGCGCGATCGCGATCAGGGCGTGGCGGTGGGAGCACCCAGCGTCAGCGTCGCGAACTACCTCGCGCGCTGGCTTGACGAGGCCGCCCGGCTGAAGCTGCGGCCCAGGACATTCGCGTCGTACAGCCTCAACGTCCGCCGGCTTAACCCGCTGATCGGCCGGATTCGTTTGAACCAGCTCACGCCTCAGGTGATC